>NZ_SSOH01000021.1:0-119788 GCF_029873155.1 Pseudomonas sp. BN515
TGAAGTGGTCAAGTAAAACTGGACACCGGTTTAGGTCTATCCAGCCAGCGCTTCGCGCTGTGCCGGTGTCTGGTAGCTGTTGTAGCTGTGTGGCCGTCGGTGGTTGTAGTAGTCGGTCAGGTAGCGCAGTACATCAGCCTCTGCTTCGGCTTGGCTGGCGTAACCCGAAGCCGGTATCCATTCGGATTTGAGGCTCCGGAAGAAACGCTCCATCGGGGCGTTGTCCCAGCAATTGCCGCGACGACTCATGCTCTGGCGGATTCGATGCCGCCAGAGCAATTGTCGAAATTCCTGACTGCTGTAGTGGCTGCCCTGGTCGGAGTGAAACAGCACGCCGGCGGGGCAACCGCGAGCCTCATAGGCCACGCGCAAAGCACGTCCGGTAAGCTGCGAGTCCGGACGATCGGACATTGCCCAACCCACAATCCGCCGCGCATACAGGTCCATGATCGCGGCCAAGTAGATCCAGCGCCCGCCGGCCCAGATGTACGTCACGTCACCGCACCACACCTGATTGGGGCCGTGGGTGCGGAATTGCCGGTCCAGTTCGTTCGACGCTTTGGCACTCTCACCCTCAGTTGGGCGGTAACGGTGTCGACGGCGTTGCGAGCTGAACAACTGGGCCTCTTTCATCAGACGGCCGGCCAGGAATCGACCCACTGCCCAGCCTTCCTGGCGCAAAGCCGCCGCGAGCGTCCGGGCGCCTGCCGAACGCCGACTCTGGACATGCAGCTCCACCAAGCGCTGTCGCAACCTGGCGTGCGGCTGATTACCGCGAGCTGCTGACTTAGCGGCGGCATAGACACTGCTGCGATTGATGCCGAACAGCCGGCAAAGCTCTGCCCGTGGATAGTGCTCACCCAATGACTCGACTAAGCGCACTAATCGAGGGCGTCTGACATCAAGAGAGCGGTAGCCTTTTTTAAGATCTCTTTCTCCCGCTCCAGCCGCCGCACCTGGGCCTCCAGCTCCTGGATTCGCCGCTGCTCCGGCGTCATGGCCTTGCTGTGCTCCGGCGTCTTGCCATGGCGCTCCAGGGTCAATTGCTCGACCCAGCGCCGCATGGCAGTTGGGCCTACCCCCATCGCCTTGCAGGCTGCCGGTATGGAATAGCCTTGATCGACCACCAGGCTGGCGGCCTCGAGTTTGAATTCCGGACTGAATGATCTTCTGCTCATGAACACCTCTTGCTTGGGCGCAGCTTAACGCCCTATCGGGGTGTCCAGAATCATTAGGCCACTTCAGGGGTGACTCGCGCCGGACAGCACAGAGTTACCGGATAGTTCGGACTGGCCCCCTCTCCCTTCAGGGAGAGGGTTGGGGTGAGGGCCCTCATCCAACCCACGCCTTCAAACCCAACCTCGCCTCCTCCCCCGCCACCAACTCCACACTGTCTTCCCCACAGGCCGCGCCCTGCACGGAGAGAAAGCCCAACCCCTCCGCCCAGCTCACTTCGGATAAAGGCCGGCTGCCGGGATGCCAGACCACGGTGTTCGGATTGTTCCCACCGTCGATGCACAAACGTCGCTGCCAACCGGCATCCTGAATCTTCACGCGACCGCCCTGCCGGAATACCCGGTGGCAACCATCGATCACGCGCAGTTCGCCCTCCTGCCGACAGGGTTCGCGGCTCAGCAGATCGCGCCCTTCGGCATCGTCCAGCCCGAGCAGGGCGACCCGCGCCACGTCGCTCACCCGCCAGTAGGCATGCAGCGCATGGCTGAGCACGCAGGGCTCGCTGTCGCGGTGGCGGGTGACCAGTTGCAGGCTCATGCGCTCGCCCAGTTCCGCCTCCAGTTCCACTTGCCAGTCGTGCAGATCGAGGCGCCAGGTCAGGCGCACGCCGTTGTCGTCGGCGGCCTTGTGGATAAGTCGCCAATCCGACAACCGCGCCCAACCGTGGTGGGGCCAGCCGCCTTCCATGGGGTGCCGGCCGAACCAGGGCCAGCACACCGGTACGCCGCCGCGAATGGCGCCAATGCGCGGCCAGCGCGTCGCGCACCAGAGCAACGGCCGCTCGCCGTTGGGCTGGAAGTGCAGCAACTGGCCGCCCTGGCGACTGAACACCGCCGAGCAGCGCGAATGCTCCACCAACAACAGCTCGCGGCCCTGGTGTTCGGCCCAGCGGAATGGCTGCCCGGCCGCCGGACGCAACAGGTCGGCAAAGGGATGGTCGACACCCTCCCCCGCCTTCACCCGATGCGGCCTGGCGCTGCGCATCACTTCCACCAGTACTCCAGCTGCACACCGAAGTTGGAGCCGTGCAGCGCGTCGCCGAAGGCACCGGTATCGGACAGCGCCGAACCTGCCGCCAGTTCGCTGGCCGCACGCTGGGCCGCTTCGTTCCAGCTGGCGTAGGTGTAATACAGGCGGATTTCCGGGCGCTGCCAGAAGCCGGGACCGGCCGGCGACCAGGTGGGCGCGATGGTGAACTTGGTCAGCTTGCGGGTGCCATCGGGTGCTTCCACCTGGTCCCGGCCGAGCTCGGTGACCAGCTTGAACTGCTCGGTGATGGCATAGACCGGACGCACGCCGACGGAGAGCCAGTTCTGGTCGTCGCCATCCGGGCGCTTGTCCTTCTGGTAGATCACCTCGAACTGGCCACCGAAGCGCGGCGTCACCTGCCAGTCGAAGAACTCCACCACGCGCCAGCTCTGGTTGCTGTTGTCCAGCGTGGGGTCGCCGGTGTAGCCAAGCGCGGTGCCCGGCCCACGGCCGTACTGCAGGGCGAAGGTGTTCACCCCGCCGAGGAATTCCTTCTGCTTGTGCTGCGCCGCCACCGACCAGCCGCTGTGGGCATCGGTGCTGTCTGGCTTGTCGAGGTAGCTGACGCCCAGCTCCACTTCGCCGCCGGGGTTGGTCTGGAAGCCGGCCACGTTGAAGTCGTGACGGTTGATGTAGGGGTCCTGGAAGACGTTGTCCTTGCGCGAGAACACGTAGCTGTACTTCAGGTCGCCAATGGCCACTTCGTCGAAGCCGAAGCCGGTGGCGCTCTGGTTCCAGTAGTAGTAGTCGGAGATGTGGATATCGTTCCGCTTGTAGAAGCGGCGCCCCGCCCAGAGGGAGCCGCCATTGAGCGCCGGCATGTTGCTCCACTCGGCGTACATCTGGTTCATCCGCGTGAAGCCGTGGTCACCGGTGAACTCGGGGGTGTGGCCGTATTCGTTGAACAGCTGCGCCATGCCCTCGACGCTGATCACCGAACCATCATCGAGCCTGGCGAGGTCCTGGCGCAGGTCCAGTTCGATGTATTGCTCGCACTCGTTCCCCAGACGGTACTTGGATTGCGCCCCCGGCAGCTGGAAGCAGGATTGCGTACCACCTTCGCTGGACCCACCGGCGCCGCTGCGCATGTAGCCGGTGAACTCCACCGCCTGCGCAACCCCCGAAAAAGCAAATAGCGCGCAGGGCAGTACCCACAAACCTTTGATCGTCGTGCTCATGTCCACTCCAGATTTTTATTGTTGTTGCGATGGATCGTTTCCGTGATGCCCGCGTAGGAGCGAGCTCTGCTCGCGAAAAAGCTCGGCTCCGTGCGCCCCCCCCCTTCGCGAGCAGAGCTCGCTCCTACAGGCCTTTCAGGCGCGCGACCCTGGCGGGCTCAGCCACGGCCGACTTTCCCGGCACACACAGCCGCTCGCCGCTCTGTGCGTCGAACAGCAGCACCTTGTCGGGCGCGAATTGCAGGTCGAGGGTGTCGCCCACGCGCGCTGGCGAATCGGGCGCCAGGCGGCAGCAGACCTTGGTCTGGTTGATCTCGACGAAGGCCAGGGTGTCCGGCCCGGTGGGCTCCAGCACCTGCACCTGCGCGCGAATCGCCGACAGGTCGCTGGCACCGACCAGCACCTGCTCCGGGCGGATGCCGAGGATCAGCTCGCGGCCTTCCAACTCACCGGCCACGTTGCCAAGGGGCAGTTCGCAATGGCCGTCGGCGCTGTCCAGCAGGCCCATCAGCCGACCGTCGCGGCGCTGCAGGCGCAGGGGGATGAAGTTCATCGGCGGCGAGCCCATGAAGCCGGCGACGAAGAGGTTGGCCGGGTCGTTGTAGATCTCTCGCGGGGTGCCGAACTGCTGGATGATGCCGTCCTTCATCACCGCCACCTTGTCGCCCAGGGTCATGGCCTCGATCTGGTCATGGGTGACGTAGACGGTGGTGGTCTTCAGCCGCTGGTGCATCAGCTTGATCTCGGTGCGCATCTCCACCCGCAGCTTGGCGTCGAGGTTCGACAGCGGCTCGTCGAACAGGTAGATCTTCGGCCGCCGCGCCAGGGCTCGCCCCATGGCCACGCGCTGCTGCTGGCCACCGGAGAGCTGGCTGGGCTTGCGCTGCAGCAGGTGCTCGATCTGCAGCAGCTTGGCCACGCGGGCGACCTCCGCATCGATCTCGGCCTGGGGCAGCTTGCGGATCTTCAGGCCGAAGGCGATGTTCTCGCGCACGCTCATGGTCGGGTACAGCGCGTAGGACTGGAACACCATGGCGATGTCCCGGTCCTTGGGGCTCATGCCGCTGATGTCCTGGCCGTCCACCATGATCGCGCCGCCGCTGATGCTCTCCAGACCGGCGATGCAATTCATCAGGGTGGACTTACCGCAGCCAGAAGGGCCGACGAGGATCAGGAACTCGCCGGAGTCGATGGACAGCTCGATGTTCTTCAGGGTGTCCGCCAGGCCGCTGCCGTAGGACTTGTTCACGTTGCGCAGTTCGAGGGTTGCCATGTCACTCTCCAATCTTGAGGGCGTCAGCCCTTGACCGCGCCAGCGGTGAGGCCGCGCAGGAAGTATTTGCCGGCGAATACGTAGACCAGCAGGGTGGGCAGGCCGGCGATCATCGCGGCAGCCATGTCGACGTTGTATTCCTTGACCCCGGTGCTGGTGTTCACCAGGTTGTTCAGGGCCACGGTGATGGGCTGGGTATCGCCACTGGCGAACACCACGCCGAAGAGGAAGTCGTTCCAGATCTGGGTGAACTGCCAGATCAGGCAGACCATGATGGTCGGCACCGACATCGGCAGCAGGATGCGCCCGAAGATGGTGAAGAACCCTGCTCCATCCAACCGTGCCGCCCGCACCAGGGCGTCCGGGATGCTCACGTAGAAGTTGCGGAAGAACAGCGTAGTGAAGGCCAGGCCGTAGACCACGTGCACCAGCACCAGGCCGCCGGTGGTATTGGCCAGGCCGAATTGGCCAAGGGTGAAGGACGCTGGCAGCAGCACCACCTGGAACGGCAGGAAGCAGCCGAACAGCAGCAGGCCGAAGAACAGCTGCGAGCCCCGGAAGCGCCACATGGACAGCACGTAGCCGTTCAGCGCGCCAAGCAGCGTGGAGATGATCACCGCCGGAACCGTGATCTTCACCGAGTTCCAGAAGTAGCCACCGACGCTGGCCCAGGCCTTGGCCCAGCCGATCACCGTGAACACGTCCGGAATCGACAGCAGGTTGCCGGTGCGGATGTCGTCGGGCGTCTTGAAGCTGGTCAGCAGCATCACCACCAGCGGCACCAGGTAGAGAGCACAGGCGAAGAACAGCGTGGCGTGGATGGCCAGGCGGCTGAAACTGAAGGCGGGTTTTCCGGCCAGGCTAGTCATGGCGCTTGTTCCTCAGTTCGGAATACAGGTAGGGCACGAGGATCGCCAGCACCGCGCCGAGCATGAGCATCGCGCTGGCGGCACCGAGGCCCATCTGGCCGCGGGTGAAGGTGTGGGCGTACATGAACATCGCCGGCAGGTCGGAGGCGTAGCCGGGGCCGCCGGCGGTCATGGCGGCGACCAGGTCGAAGCTCTTGATGGCGATGTGGGCGAGGATCATCAGTGCGCTGAAGAACACCGGGCGCAGGCTCGGCAGGACGATGCGCAGGTAGATGGTCGGCAGGCTCGCGCCATCCACCTGGGCGGCGCGGATGATCGACTGGTCCACGCCGCGCAGCCCGGCCAGGAACAGCGCCATGACAAAGCCCGAGGACTGCCACACGGCAGCGATCACCAGGCAGTAGACGACGCGGTCCGGGTCCACCAGCCAGTCGAGGCGAAAGCCCTCCCAGCCCCAGTCGCGCAGCAGCTTGTCCAGGCCGAGGCCAGGGTTGAGCAGCCACTTCCAGGCGGTGCCGGTGACGATCATCGACAGCGCCATGGGGTAGAGGTAGACGGTGCGGATGAAACCTTCGCGGCGAATGCGCTGGTCCAGCAGCACGGCCAGGAACACTCCGATCACCAGGCTGATGGCGATGAACAGTCCGCCGTAGACCAGCAAGTTGTGGCTGGCCACCCACCAGCGGTCGTTGTCCAGCAGGCGTTCGTACTGCTGCAACCCGACGAACTTGTAGCTGGGCATGAAGCGCGAGTTGGTGAAGGACAGCAGAAAGGTCCAGAGGATGTAGCCATAGAAGCCGACCAGCACGATCAGCACGCTGGGCGCCAGCACCAGCCGGGGTAGCCAGCGTTGCAGCGCGTCCAGCAGCGAGGCCTTGGCGAAGACTGCGGTTGAGCTCATGGGAGACTCCGTCATAGCGAGTTGCACGGATAACCCCCTCTCCCTTTGGAAGAGGGTTGGGGTGAGGGAAATCACCAGCGGTGCCGAACTACCCTCACCCCCCGCCCCTCTCCCAGAGGGAGAGGGGAGCAGATTGCGGCGCGGCCGATCCCGCGGCGCAGTCCTTGGAGACTGCACCGGCATAGGAATCAGGAGCCGGGGAGGCTTACTGCACCGCTTGGATCGCGGCGGCCAGTTGCTGCGCGGCCTTCTTCGGGTCGGCGGCTGAGTCGTTGAAGAAGTTGGTGACCACGTCGAACACCGCGCCCTGCACATAGCTGGAGGCGGCCATGCCGTGGGCCAGGCTCGGCTGCAGGCCATCACCCGCTGCGGCTTCCTTGAAGTCCTTCATGGACTGCTGGGCGCAGGCGTCGAAGCTCGACATGTCCTGGTCCAGGCGGACCGGAATGGAGCCCTTGTTCTGGTTGAAGAACTGCTGGAACTGCGGTTCGAGAACGGTGCGCGCCAGGTCGTTCTGCGCCTGGATGTTGGCCTCGTCCTTGAGCTTGAACATGGCCAGGGAGTCGATGTTGTAGGCAAAGCTGCCCTGGGTGCCGGGGAATGGCAGGCACTGGTAGTCCTTGCCCGCCACCTTGCCGGCGGCGGTCCACTCACTCTTGGCCCAGTCGCCCATGATCTGCATGCCGGCCTTGCCGTTGATGACCAGCCCCGTGGCGCTGTTCCAGTCGCGACCTGCGGCGTCCGGGTCGACATAGCCGTGCAGCTTCTTCAGCGCGGCGAAGACTTCCACCATCTTGTCGCTGGTGAGCGTGGCCTTGTCCTGCAGGACGAAGGCCTTGTGGTAGCCCTGCGGGCCCAGGATGCTGAGCACCAGGTCCTCGAACACGGTGCCGTCCTGCCAGGGCTGGCCACCGTGGGCGATCGGAATGTAGCCAGCGGCCTTGAGCTTGTCGGCGGCGGCGAAGAACTCATCGAGCGTGGTCGGCGGCGTCGCACCCGCCTTCTGGAACGCCTCGGGGTTTATCCACAGCCAGTTGACCCGGTGCACGTTGACCGGCACGGCCACGTAATGGCCGTCGTACTTCATGATGTTCGCCACCTGCGGGGAGAGCAGCGAATCCCACTTGCCCTCGGCGGACACGTCGTCCAGTTCGGCCAGCAGGCCCAGCTCGCCCCACTCCTGGATATCCGGCCCCTTGATCTGCGCGGCGGACGGCGGGTTGCCGGACACGGCGCGGGTCTTCAGCACAGTCATGGCCGCCTCGCCACCACCACCGGCAACGGCGAAGTCCTTCCAGGTATGGCCTTTCTCTTCGACGAGCTTCTGCAGGGTATCGGCGGCACGCTTCTCGCCACCGGAGGTCCACCAGTGCAGGACTTCCACTTCGCCGGCGAGGGCGGACAGCGGGAACAGGGAGGCGAGGGAAACGACAGCGGCCAGGCGGGAGATGGCATTCATGGATGGGGATACCTTCTTGTTTTTATGACTGTGCAAGTCGGTGCTTGCGCTTGCCTGCAGTCTAACCACGGCCTTCAAGCCCGCGGGTAACAAAGGGATAGTGGATGGTCACGGGGTGGTTACAAATGCCCTTGTAGGTTGGTGCTGAGCCTGCGAAGCCCAACAGGGAGCGCGCAGCGCTCCCCAGTTCCATTGGCGGAAACCTGGGGCCGGTTCTGCGAACCGGATGTTGGGCTTCGCTGCGCTCTGCACCAACCTACGAGACTCCCAGCGCTCGATTACCCAGCCTGCCTCGGCAACCACAGCGTCACCCGCAACCCGCCGTCGCGCAGGTTCTTCAGGCTCAGCTCGCCGCCATGGCTGTGGGCAAGGTTGCGCGCGATGCCCAGGCCCAGCCCATACCCCTGCTGATGCCCGGCAAGGCGGAAGTGGGGCTCGAACACCTGCTCCAGCTTCTGCTCCGGCACGCCGGGGCCTTCGTCGTCCACGTGCAGGACGAAGGCGTCGTCGCTGTCCTCGATCAGCAGGTGGGCGCGCTCTCCGTACTTCAGCGCGTTATCCACCAGGTTGCCGATGCAGCGGCGCAGCGCCAGGGGCTTGCCGGGATAGACGTCGGCCGCCTGGCCGTCAAGGGTCACTTGCCCGGTACCCAGGTAGGGCTCCACCAGGCCGTGCAGCAGGTGATTGAGGTCCACCTGCTCGATGTTCTCGTGGATGTCGGTGTCCTTCACGCACTGCAGCGCGCCTTTGACCAGCAGTTCCAGGTCGTCCAGGTCACGGCTGAACTTGGCTTGCGCGGCTTCGTCCTCCAGCAGCTCCACCCGCAGGCGCAGGCGGGTGATGGGGGTCCGCAGGTCGTGGGAGATGGCGCTGAACAGTTGGCTGCGTTCGTTGAGATAGCGACTGATGCGCTCGCGCATGCTGTTGAAGGCGCGGCTCACATCCGCCACTTCGCTGCCGCCGGCTTCGGGCAAGGGCTCCACTTCGGCCCCCAGGGACATTTCCCGCGCCGCCCGTGCCAGGCGCTTAAGCGGCCGGCTCTGCCAGTGCACCAGCAGGCCGATGAACAGCAGCAGGAAGCAACTGGTGAGGATGATGAACCACAGCTGCTGGGTCGGCAGGCCCTCGTCTTCCAGGCTGGCGTAGGGCTCGGGCATCAGCGAGGCGAGGTACAGCCACTCGCTGGGCCCGATCTGGATCTGGGTGACCAGGATGGGCGGATTCACCGGTTCCAGGGTCAGCGCGTAGTGGGCCCAGGAGCGCGGCAATTCATCGAGCTTGAGCCCGCTGTTGAAGATGCGCAGGTCGTTCGGATTGACGAAATGCAGGGACAGGTCCACCTGCTTGCCCAGCCGTTCGCGCAGCACCGATTCCACCTGCTCCAGCACCGCACGCTTGCGCGGGGTTTCCGGGAGCACGCGCATGTCCAGCGGTTTGTCGTTGAGGGAGACGAAGAAGCGCGTACCGCCCATGGAGCGCAACTGGTCCAGCACCATGGGGCGATAGCCGATCGGCAGCGAGCGGATGTAGCTGACGCTGGCGACCATGGATTGCGCCAGGCTGCGGGCGCTGGTGAGCAGGCCTTCCATCTGGCTGGCGCGCAGTTGCGAAACCCAGATGATGCTGGACAGTGCCTGGGCCAGCAGCACCACCAGCAGGGTGAGGAAGAGCATGCGCCCGAGCAGCGAGCGCGGGATCAGGCGCAGGCGGCTAGGCATGGTGGTGCGGCGTGACCTGGGCCGCCAACAGGTAGCCCGCGCCGCGCACGGTGCGGATCAGGCGCGGCGCCTTGCCGGTATCGCGCAGGCGCTGGCGCAGGCGGCTCACCGCCATGTCGACGATGCGTTCCAGGGGCATCACCTCGCGGCCACGGGTGGCGTTGGCGATGGTGTCGCGGTCGAGGATCTGTTGCGGGTGGTCGAGGAAGAGTTTCAACAAGGCGAAGTCGGCGCCGGAGAGGATCACTTCTTCGCCGTCGAGGTGGAACAGGCGGTGACTGATCATGTCCAGGCGCCAGTCGTCAAAGGCCAGTACCTCGACCACAGGGCGCTCCTGGCCGAAGCCGACGCGGCGCAGCAACGCCTTGATCCGTGCCAGCAGCTCGCGGGGGCTGAAGGGTTTGCCCAGGTAATCGTCGGCCCCCAGCTCCAGGCCGATCACCCGGTCGGCTTCGTCAGAGCTGGCGGTGAGCATGATGATCGGCACCTGGGACAGGCGCTGGTGCGCACGCACCCAGCGGCACAGGCTGAAGCCGTCTTCGTCGGGCAGCATCACATCGAGTATCACCAGGTCCGCCGCCTCCTCGGCCATGGCACGGCGGAAGCCCTCGCCATCGGCAACGCTGCGCACCTGGAAGCCGGCACGGCTCAGGTAGGTTTCAAGCAGTTCGCGAATTTCCTGGTCGTCGTCCACCAGGAGAATGGATTTTCCGGATTGGCTCACAGTGGCCGTCCTTTGTTGTTCTCTATCGCTTCGTAGGGTGCGCCATGCGCACCACGAACCTGGACGGTGCGCGCAGCGCACCCTACGTCATCGCGCGGTCTGCTGAAGGGCCACCCCCGCCCCTTCCAGACCTGGGTACTCGGCCGTCACCAGCCACACCGGAATCCCCTCGAAGTACCCGCTCATGCAGCCCTTGCTGGCGAAGTTGCGGGCGAAGCTGCTCTTCTGGAAGAACGCGGCGAAACGCGGCACCACGCCGCCGACTATATACACGCCGCCACGACCGCCAAGGGTCAGCACGTTGTTGCCGGCAACCCGGCCGAGCCAGCCGCAGAACAGCTCCAGCACTTCTTCGGCGAGCGGATCACCCGCCAGTGCCGCCGCGCTGACCTCGGCCGGCGACGCCAGGCGCGGAGCATGACCGTCCACGGCGCACACGGCACGATAGAGCTGCAGCAGGCCATTGCCGCTCAGCACATTCTCCGCACTGACATGGCCGAGCTGGTCATGGAGCTGCTGCCAGAGCGTCGCCTCGCGCAGGTTGCCCACGGGCAGGTCGACATGACCGCCCTCCCCCGGCAGCGCCTTCCAGCGTCCTTCACCCAGGGGCAGCAGGGTGCCGACGCCGAGGCCGGTGCCCGGCCCGATCACTACCGCCGGGCTGTCCGGGTCGGCAACGCCGGGGCAGATCTGCAGCTTTTCGTGCTCGCGCAGACGGGTCATCCCTAAGGCCATCGCGGAGAAGTCGTTGATCAGCAGCAGCTCGTCCACCTGCAGGGTGCGGCAGAACGCCGAGCGACTCAGCCGCCAGTGATTGTTGGTGAAGCGGAAATGCTCGCCACTCACCGGCCCTGCCACCGCCAGGCAGACAGCGCCCAGGCTGCCCACCGCCAGGCCAAGGCCGGCGAGGTAGTGACCGATGGCCTGCTCGGGACCGGCGAAGTCGGCCGTGGCCAGCACCCGTACCGACTCCAGTTTCTCGTCGCGCCAGAGCGCGAAGCGCGCGTTGGTACCACCGATATCCCCAACCAGCGCCAGCTTCACTTCAGGCTCTCCAGGTTGCGGGTGAAAGCGCTGGCGCCCTGCTCCGCCGTACTGAAGGACTCGCGCATGAAGGCGAAGAGCTCGCGGCCGGTGCCGACATTGGGCTCAAGGTCCCATTGCGCCGGTTCACGGGCATCGAACTCTACGGCGTCCACCAGCACTTCCAGGGTGCCGGTGGTGCCGTCCACGCGCACCAGGTCGCCGTCGCGCACCCGTGCCAGCGGCCCGCCGTCAAAAGCTTCCGGGCAGACGTGAATGGCTGCGGGAATCTTGCCCGAGGCGCCGGACATGCGCCCATCAGTGACCAGGGCCACCTTGAAGCCACGATCCTGCAGCACGCCGAGGAAGGGGGTCATCTTGTGCAGCTCGGGCATGCCATTGCTGCGCGGGCCCTGGAAGCGCATCACGGCCACCAGGTCGCGCTCCAGCTCGCCGGCCTTGAAGGCGTCGGCCAGGGTCTGCTGGTCATGGAAGACACGCGCCGGCGCTTCCACCACCTGATGCTCGGGGGCCACGGCGGATACCTTCATCACGCCACGGCCCAGGTTGCCCTTCATCACCCGCAAACCGCCCTCCGGCGAGAAGGGCCGCGCCACCGGGCGCAGGATGCTTTCGTCGAGGCTCGCTGCCGGACCGTCGCGCCAGACCAGCTTGCCGTCGTCGAGGAAAGGTTCGCGGGTGTAGTGGCGCAGGCCACGACCCATGACGGTGTTGACGTCCTCATGGAGCAGCCCGGCATCGAGCAGTTCGCGCACCAGGAAGGCCACGCCGCCGGCGGCCTGGAAGTGATTGATGTCGGCCTTGCCGTTGGGATAGACGTGGACCAGGGTCGGCACCACTTCGGAGAGGTCGGCCATGTCCTGCCAGGTGAGCTGGATACCCGCCGCCTGGGCGATGGCCGGCATGTGCAGGGTGTGGTTGGTGGAACCGCCGGTGGCGTGCAGGGCGACGATCGAGTTGATCAGCACGCGCTCGTCGACGATCTCGCCGATGGGCAGGAACTGCCCGCTCTGCCGGGTCAGGCGCGTGACCTGGTGCGCCGCCTCCACGTTGAGCGCCTCGCGCAACGGGGTGTTCGGATTGACGAAGGAAGCGCCCGGCAAGTGCAGGCCCATCACTTCCATGAGCATCTGGTTGGTGTTGGCGGTGCCGTAGAAGGTGCAGGTGCCGGGGCTGTGGTAGGCCTTCATTTCCGACTCCAGCAGCTCGTCACGGCTGGCCTTGCCTTCGGCATAGCGCTGACGCACCTCGGCCTTTTCCTTGTTGGAAAGACCGGAAGGCATGGGGCCGGCGGGGACGAAGATCGACGGCAGGTGGCCGAAGCGCAGCGCCCCCATCATCAGGCCGGGGACGATCTTGTCGCAGATGCCGAGGAACAGCGCGGCATCGAACATGTTGTGGGAAAGCGCCACGGCGGTAGACATGGCGATCACCTCGCGGCTGGCGATGCCCAGCTCCATACCCGGCTCGCCCTGGGTGACGCCGTCGCACATGGCCGGCACGCCACCGGCCACCTGCCCCACCGAGCCGATGTCGCGCAGGGCCTGGCGAATCTTTTCCGGGTAGTTCTCGTAGGGCTGGTGGGCCGAGAGCATGTCGTTATAGGCGGTGACGATGGCCACGTTGGCCGAATCCATCAGGCGCAGGCGCTGTTTGTCGCCACCTCCGCAGCCGGCCACGCCGTGGGCGAAGTTGGCGCACTGCAGCTTGCCGCGCTGGGGCCCGTCACTGGCCGCCTTGTGGATCATCGCCAGGTAGCGCTCGCGAGTTGCGCGGCTGCGCTCCACCAGACGCTCGGTTACCTCAAGTACGCGGGGATGCATGGGTTCAGCTCCAGGTAGCGGGTGAATTTGTTTTTATATAAACCACAATACTGCCATTACGATCAAAAATTCACTAGACAACGCAAAATATTTTGTTATTACAACAACAAAATCAAAAGAACCCGCTTCCATTCATATAGACCACCCGGAACGGTGGCGGCACGCAGCATAACCCCGCCCCCGCACCACCACCTATTCCACTCATGGTGCATTCCAGAGCCTTATGACCAGAACAACAGAGAGCTAGTGCGAAATGCTCTAAGAAATAACTTGCGCGCAAAATAACTCAGCAGTAACTTCTGCCTCACCAACTTACTTAGCGCACAAAACATTAACGAACAAACCAACACCGGAGACTCGCCATGAAAGCCCTGATCACCTTCACCGCCGTCCTCGCGTTTTCCTCCGCCAGCTTCGCCGACACCGGCAAGCCGGACAGCCGCCGCAGCGGCGCGCTGTACCCGGAATGGCTGATCAACCACGACGGCTGATCCACACAACCCGACCACCCACGCACACCACGCACTCCAAAACTGACTGAAAAGGAAACCATCATGAGCATCGAAAACGTTCTGTACCGCGCCTACGCAGAAGCCACCGGCGGCCGTGACGGCCGCGCCATCTCCTCCGACGGCGTACTCGACGTCAGCCTGACCACCCCGCGTGAACTGGGCGGCGCCGGCGGCGAAGGCACCAACCCCGAGCAACTGTTCGCAGCCGGCTACTCCGCCTGCTTCCTCGGCGCGCTGAAGTTCGTCGCCGCCCGCGACAAGCACAAGCTGCCGGCTGATACCTCCATCGAAGGCATCGTGGGCATCGGCGCCATCCCCACCGGCTTCGGCATCGAAGTGGAACTGCGCATCGACATCCCCGGCCTGGACCGTGAGGAAGCCCGCGCCATCGTGGACAAGGCCCACATCGTGTGCCCGTACTCCAACGCCACCCGCGGCAACATCGACGTGACCCTGACCCTGGTCTGAGTCGCGCAATCGACAAGGGCGGGCATCCCGAAAGGGGTGCCCGCCCTTTTTCATTGGTTGGAAATCCAGTTGTAGGAGCGAGCTTGCTCGCGAAAGATCGAGCGCAGGCTGTTCCCTGTAGGGGCGAATTCATTCGCCAGGCAGGCCGAAGGTCTGCCTTACAAGTCCGCGGGGGGCAGCTACGCTGCCCTTGGCGATTGAAATCGCCCCTACAGCCGGTCTCTATCAACAATGCCAAGGAGCGCAACATGATCCTTTCCACCACCCCCACCCTCGAAGGCCGTGCCATCCGCGAATACAAGGGCATCGTGGTCGGTGAGGCCATTCTCGGTGCCAATGTGTTCCGCGATCTGTTCGCCGGCATTCGCGACATCATCGGCGGACGTTCCGGTGCCTATGAAAAGGAACTGGCCAAGGCGCGGGAAATCGCTTTCGAGGAGCTGTCCGAGCACGCCGAGAAGCTCGGCGCCAACGCGGTGGTCGGCATCGACATCGATTACGAGGTGGTCGGGCAGAACGGCAGCATGCTGATGGTGAGCATCAGCGGCACCGCCGTGGTGATCTGATTCAGCCGCCCGTGGCCCTTCGCACCTGCTTGTCCCGCGCCAGCTTGTAGGCCACGTAGTACTTGTAGATGTTGCCCACGTAGTCGACCGTCTCGCGCCCGACCAGGCGCGCGGCGGCGTGCTCGACGTTGCCGAACCAGATGTTCTTGTCCAGGCCCGACTTCTCCGCCAGGCGGCGGAATTTGCGCAGGTTGCCTGGCCCTGCGTTGTAGGCGGCGAAGGTCATCAGGGTGCGGTTCAGCGGCGTCAGCTCGGGGTCGTTCAGGTACTTGTCGGCCAGCAGCCTCATGTACTTGCTACCGGCCTCGATGTTGCGGTCAGCGTCCTTGTCGATCTCCGCGATCCCCACGCTGGGATCGGCAGCGGTGCTGGGCAGCAGTTGCATTATGCCCACCGCGCCGCGATGGCTGCGGGCGCTCTGGTTGAGCTGGGATTCCTGGTACCCCTGGGCCATCAGCATCAGGTAGTCGAAGTCGTAAGTGCTGGCGTGCTTCTCGAAGAACCCCACCAGTTCGGCGAAGCGCTTCATCTCCTCTTCGTCGGTGGCGTCGTAGAGCTCCTTGCTGTTCTTCACGTACTTGTTGCGGATGGTGTTGCCGAAGGTCGTGCCCAACTTGTGGCCCTTGGCGAACTGCGCCAGCACCTTGAGCAGTTGTGGGCTGCCTTTGCGCACGGCCCAGGCGATCTGCGTGTCGTCACGGATCGGAAAGTCTTCGTGTATGACCAGGTTCGTGAGCATCGCCTTCCAGGTTTCGGCGATGTAGCGGTCCACCACGATGGCGTTGATCAATCCGGCATTGACCATTTCCAGCAAGTCTTCGGACTCCAGGTTCTCGTCGGCCGGTTTGATGACGATAGGCTCCAGCCCCTTTTGTCTGAAGCTCGTGTTGAGCTCGATGAGATGCTCGTAGTAGCTGCTGGAGGGCCGAACCATGACTTCCTTGCCGGCCAGGTCCTCCAGTTTGCTTATCTGCATGCTCTTCGGCCCGGTCACCACCACTTCGCGAATCCCACTGGCAAAGGGTTCGGAGAAATCCACCTGGGCCTGGCGCCTGTGGGTAACTGCCAAACCGCCCGCAGCAATGTCCCCTACTCCTTCGTTCAGCTTGGGAATCAGCTCGTCACGGCCGACAGGAATGAACAGCACCCGCCACTGCAGGGACTTGTTCTTGAAGCGGTACTGCTTGTTCAGCCACTGTTCGAGGCCTTTGCCGATCTCGTAGCTGATCCCACGCTGGCGCCCCCGGTCCACGGCGAAGAAAGTTTTGCTGTAGGGCACCAGGATGCGCACCAGGCGCCGCTCACGCATTCCCTCGAAGTCGCCCGTCCAGGCGGAGGGGACGGGCAGCACCATCGAATCCACTTCCGCCTCTTCCGCCGCGCTCAGCTCGACACTGGGCAGATCCTCCGCCCAACCTCCCCGTGCCAGCAGGACCACCGCCAGCACCAGCAGGAGGAAACGCACCGATTTCATGGGAACCGCCTTCGCCGCCCTGGGGCGGCGCGATCAGAAGATCTCTTCGACCTGCCGGAACGGATAAGACGCGGGCTTGTACTTGCCGAGCTTGCCGCGCTTGGGCAGCTCCACCTTCTGGTCGCGGGTCAGGTCCTTGTAGGGGATCTGCTTGAGCAGGTGACTGATGATGTTCAGCCGCACTCGCCGTTTGTCTTCCGAATGCGCCATGTACCAGGGCGCCCAGGACGAATCGGTGGCGGCGAACATTTCATCGCGGGCGCGGGTGTAGTCGTCCCAGCGGGCATATGACTTTAGGTCCATGGGCGACAACTTCCAGATCTTGCGCCCATCGTTGATGCGGTCCTTGAGGCGGCGGGTCTGCTCCTCGGCACTCACCTCCAGCCAGTATTTGACCAGGATGATTCCGGACTCGACCATCATCTTCTCGAACAGCGGCGTGACCGTGAGGAACTTGTGCGCTTGCTCCTCAGAACAGAAGCCCATGACCCGCTCGACACCGGCGCGGTTGTACCAGCTGCGGTCGAAGATCACGATTTCACCGGCCGCCGGCATATGGGCCAGATAGCGCTGGATGTACATCTGGGATTTTTCCCGCTCGGTGGGCGCCGGCAGCGCCACCACCCGGAACACGCGGGGGCTGACCCGCTCGGTGATGGCCTTGATGGTCCCGCCCTTGCCGGCGCCGTCGCGGCCTTCGAAAACGATGCAGACCTTGAGCCCCTGATCCACGACCCATTGCTGGAGCTTCACCAGCTCTACGTGGAGACGCTTGAGCTCGCTGTCGTACTCCTTGCGACCAAGTTCCACCTGCCCTGCCTTGTCTTCACTGGCCGACTTTTTCTTGCCTTTCGCCATGACCCGCTCCTTTGTGTGGGAATCCGATCATTACAAGCTAGCTGAGCATTGGCGCCTTGCAGGGCCATCCAGCAGCGCGTCGATCAATTCCCTGCGCAAGTGAGCAAAACGCCCTGTTCTGCTGGGCGGGACGCCCCCTCACCCCAACCCTCTCCCGAGGGGAGAGAAGTGTTCTTCCTGTAGGGGCGATTTCAATCGCCAAGGGCTGCGCAGCAGCCCCTCTCTGAACCCACTCCGTTCCTGTCGGCTTTCCCAACACACCGCCGGAATCCCGTCACAGGCAAAAACCGACGCCAAGTGATCGCCCCATAAAATCTTCAAATGCCCTGCAACCCCCAATCCTGGGGGTTCTACCGCTTGTGCCGACCTTTTGACCACTCGCCAAACGAGATTCATTCGACTCATTGACACACCTTGTTACACAGAAAAGGATTACCCCCGAGGCCTGCGTGCCACTACAGCCTCGCACCCGATGTCGCGTGCCGCGGCGCGGCCGTTTTACAACAGCATCGCCGACGACCTCCGCCCCACCCCGTGCCTCTATCCAGTGGCCCGACTCCTCTTTTCGGTGTGTTCCTCTCTCTTCGATAGCGAGGTGGGTATGTCTGCCCGGAATGCGCGTGCGATCTCGATCGCCCTGAACAGGGTGCCGAAGATCTTCAAATCCTCCGGCTTGTTCATTGGTGCGCTGATGGCGCTGGATCTCTACGCCGCGGTCGCCGTTCCCCTGGATCTGTTCGGGCCGCCACCGGCGGACGATCCGTCGCACTTCACGGGCCCACCGAAGAATCCTCAGGCGGCCCTGGACGCACTGGAAACCGCCGCACCGGCCAACTCCGGCGCCATCGAACTGCCCAACGGCGTGATCGGCGACCGCGATGCCACCCGCGTCGATAACGTGCTGCCACCGGCACGGCAGACCTCGTTCAACTACCCCACCAACGGCAAGCCGAGCCCGCTGTACGGCGCCCAGCCCTTCACCCAGCAGATGATGCTGTTCGAAGTGTTCGGCCTGGAGAAACTCGACCCCACCGCGCCGCAGCAATCCATCTCCTTCCCCGAACCGGGCATTGGTTCGGCCCCCGAGCAGGACCCGGGGGACGCCTCGCGCAGCGGCCCGTCCGGTGAAGACCTCGATGCCTTCCTCGGCCAACCGGGCCTGTCGCCCTTCCCGACCCAGTACGCCGACACCCTGGACCGCAACCCCTGGAGCACGAAGATCGAGGATTTCCTGCATCGGCAGATAGCCGGCTCCGCTGAGGGTCGCCCGCCGGGCATGGGCTGGTCGCATCAGCGCTGGAACGAGTTCTACCCGCAAGTGGAGATCAAGACGGCCCAGGCCGGAGCCCGGGTCAATGGAGGTGTCCGCGACCAGTATCAACGCCACGGCTACAACGAAGGTGAGTTCGGCCCCGGCGGCCTCTACTACAACACAGCCGGCCTGCCCTTCACCAACGGCACCACGCGCGGCATCCAGCCACGCTTCCACCCCAACATGCCGGTGCAGGACCACAACGCCCTGTGGACCTTCGATGGCACCTTCCCGCCCAAGCTGATGATGGTCCGCTACGGCCAGCCGGTGCTGTTCCGCCACTACAACGCGCTGCCCATCGACCCGGCGGCCAACCGTGGTTTCGGCCTGCACACCATCACCACCCATGAACACAACGGCCACACGCCGGCCGAGAGCGATGGCTACGCCAACGCCTTCTTCTTCCCCGGCCAGTTCTACGACTACCGCTGGCCGATCCAGCTGGCCGGCTACGACACCATCAACACCACCGCCAGCGACCCGCGCGCAGCCTTCCCCTGCGATGACGGCGAGACCCTCTGGGTGAACGACGCCCATCCGGGCATGAAGACCTGCCAGAACGGCAAGATCCAGATTCGCGGCGACTGGCGCGAAACCATGAGCACCCACTGGTTCCACGACCACATGCTCGATTTCACCGCGCAGAACGTCTACAAGGGCAACGCCGCGATGATGAACTACTACAGCGCGGTGGACCGGGGTAACGAGGCCTTCGACGACGGCGTCAACCTGCGCTTCCCCAGCGGCACGGCCGAATCCTGGGGCAACCGCGACTACGACGTGAACCTGCTGGTCGCCGACAAGGCCTGGGATCAGCAGGGCCAGCTCTGGTTCAACCCCTTCAATACCGACGGCTTCCTCGGCGACCAGGTGCTGGTCAACTGGCAGTACAAGCCGTGGTTCGACGTGCGCGCCCGCAGCTACCGCTTCCGCATCCTCAACGGCTCGGTATCGCGTTACCTGAAGCTGGCCGTGGTGCGTGAAATCAAGGGCACCAGCGGCGAGTTCCAGGGGCCCAAGGGCTCAGGCGTCTCCTATGCGCGGGTGCCGTTCCACATGATCGCCAACGACGGCAACGTCATGGAGCACGCCGTGCCCTTCGACGGCACGCTGGACCTGGACCACGACGGCAACCTCAAGGACCACTTCGGCGTCCTGCCCATCCAGGGCATCGCCGAGCGTTACGACATCATCGTCAACTTCGCCAAGAGCGGGATCAAAGCCGGGGACAAGCTGTACTTCGTCAACGTCCTCGAACATGAAACCGGCAAGGGCGCCAAGCAGGAGATAGCCCTCGCCGACATCCTCTCCGAGAAGTACAAGGCGGTGATCAAGCAGACCAGTAACGGCCCCGCCTGGGACAAGGGCGATCCGGGCGTCGGCAAGTTCCTCCAACTGCGGGTGCAGGCCTACAGCGGCCAGGACCTGGCGATGAACCCGGCCGACTACGAGCCGGCCAAGCCGGGCAAGGCCGAAGGCAAGGTGATGATCCCGCTGACCCTGCACGCCGATAACCCCAACGACCGCCAGCTGCTGAGCCAGGCACGCCACCGCAGCTTCGAGTTCGGCCGCTCCAACGGTACCGACGAGACGCCCTGGACCATCCGCACCGACGGCGGCCAGGGCTTAAACATGGACCCGCGGCGCCTCTCCGCCGCCCCGCAACTGGCCAATGGCCCGACGCCGGCCGGCTACAGCGGTGCAGGCACCCTGGAAATCTGGAAGATCAAGAACGGTGGCGGGGGCTGGTCGCACCCGGTCCATGTGCACTTCGAGGAAGGCATCGTCCTCAGCCGCGGCGGCCTGCCACCGCCGGAATGGGAGAAGTGGGCACGCAAGGACGTCTACCGCATCGGCGAAGACAGCGAGAGCCAGCAGAGCGTGGAAATGGCCGTGCACTTCCGCGAGTTCGCCGGGACCTACATGGAGCACTGTCACAACACCCAGCATGAGGACAACTCCATGCTGCTGCGCTGGGACATCGAGCACCCCGGCCAGGTCCAGCTGATGCCCACGCCCCTGCCCAGTTGGGATGGCGTGAGCTATGTGGACTCGGTCGCCCTGCCCACTTTCCGTACCGGCGACGGCACCGGCCAGACCAGCCGCTGACCCCAAGCGGGACGGGGCCGGCGCGGCCCCATCCCAGGGAGAGAGCCCATGCGCATTCCAGGCATTCATTGGTTGGCCCTCACCCTGCTGGCACTGGCCACCGTCTGTGCCGGCATCTGGCTGGCACCGGCCGGCCAACCCGCCGCAGCCGCCCCCTGGGGCCGCGACTACTTTCCCAACAGCGAGCTGATCGACCAGGACGGCCAGCACCTGCGCTTCTTCGACGACCTGATCGAAGGCAAGGTGGTGGCGATCAACTTCATCTTCACCAGCTGCGGCGATAGCTGCCCACTGGAAACCGCGCGCCTGCGCCAGGTGCAGAAACTGCTGGGCGACCAGGTCGGGCGTGACATCCACTTCTACTCCATCAGCATCGACCCCACTCACGACACGCCGGAAGTGCTCAAGGCCTATGCGACGAAGTTCCAGGTGGCGCCGGGCTGGCAGTTCCTCACCGGCGACTACGACGAGATCACCCGGCTGCGGGAAAAGCTCGGCCTGCTGGTGCCGGTGGATGATCCGGGCAACCTCAAGCAGCACAACCTGAGCCTGGTGGTGGGCAACCAGGCCACCGGCGAATGGATGAAGGTCTCGCCCTTCGAGAATCCCTACATCCTCGCCGACAAGCTCGGCAACGGCCTGCAGAACTGGCGCAAGGCCAATCCCACCAGCCGCAGCTACGCGGATGCCCCGATCATCCGCCCGCCGTCCAGCGGCGAGCAGGTGTTCCGCACCCGCTGCAGCGCCTGCCACACCCTTGGTCCGCAGGACGGCGAACTGGGCGACCTGCGCAGCGTCGGCCCCGACCTGCTCGGTGTAACCCGCCAGCGCGATCGCCAATGGCTGGCCCGCTGGCTCAAGGAACCCGACCGCATGCTCGCCGAGCAAGACCCGCTGGCGACGAGCCTCTTCCGCCAGTTCAACCAGGTGGCCATGCCCAACCTGCAACTGGGCGAGCAGGACATCCAGGCGCTGATGCAGTACATGGATGATGAAACATTGCGGCAGGCGAAGCGGTGAGGAATTGGCCGTCGAATGTAATGCCCTTGTAGGGACGAATTCATTCGCCAAGGACAACGCAGTTGCCCCCTGCAAACTCGTTGGGCAGACCTTCGGCCTGCTTGGCGATTGAAATCGCCCCTACAGGGAACGCATTCCTCTTGTGGGAGCGAATTCATTCGCGAATAAATTCGCTCCCACAATTGTTGTGCACACCCACTAAGGGCAGGCCACCCGTTCATTCGCCCTGCTCATCTCCTCCACCAGGAAATCGATGAAGGCTCGGGTCTTCTGTGGCATGCGGCGGGCGGAGGGGTAGACGGCGTTGATGCTGATGGGCGGCGCCTGCCATTTGCACAGCACCGCCACCAGCCGGCCGGCGGCCAGGGCTTCGTCGACGATGAAGCTCGGCAATAGGGCGATGCCCATGCCAGCCTCAGCCACCTGGGCGAGGAAGTCGCCGTTGTTGGCCTGGAGCGGACCGTTCAACTGCACGCGCCGGGTCTCCTCGCCGTTGCTCAATGCCAGGCTGACGCCGCTCTGGAGATAGCCGTAGCCAAGGAACGCATGATTGGCAAGGTCCTCCGGCGACTGCGGCATGCCGGCCTTTTCCAGGTAAGCGGGCGAGGCCACCAGGTAACGCGGCGCCGGCGCGATGGTGCGCGCCACCATGGACGAGTCCGCCAGGCTGGCAATGCGGATGGTCACGTCGAAGCCGCCGCGCACCGGGTCCACCTGCTGGTCGCTGAGCACCAGCTGCAGTTCGATCTGCGGGTGCCGCTCATGGAACAGCGGGATCAGCGGCCCCAGCTTGCGCAGGCCGAAGGACATGGGCGCGTTCACCCGCAGCACACCGCGCAACTCCCCTACTCCATCCCGCGCCCGCTGCTCGGCCTCGTCGAGGGCCGCCAGCAGGTCCCGCGCCGACTCGAAGTACTCCGTTCCCGCCTCGGTCAGGTGCAGGCTGCGCGTGGTGCGCACCAGCAGTTGCACGCCAATTGCCTCTTCCAGCGCCTGGACCTGCTTGCTCACGGTGGAGCGCGGCAGATCCAGCGCCCGCGCCGCCGCGGCGAAGCCATTGCTGCGCACGGTTTCGATAAAGGCGCGCATGCACTCGACCCTGTCCATCAATGTCTCCAAATCAGAATCAATGAAGTTCAATTATGCCTAATTGTTTCTCTCAATGGGCGAGCACAAAATTCATCCCAAGTCGGAACCAAACAGCCTCCAGCGCGGAGGCACCGGCCAGGAAGAAAACCAAAATCCCACTGCTCCAAGGAGAAATGCCATGTCCATCCGCGAACTGCTGAATCCGACCAATTCCGCCCTGATCCTGATCGACCACCAGCCGCAAATGGCCTTCGGCGTGCAGTCCATCGATCGCCAGCAACTGAAGAACAACACCGTGGGCCTGGCCAAGAGCGCCAAGATCTTCAACGTCCCGACCATCCTCACCAGCGTCGAAACCGAAAGCTTCAGCGGCTACATCTGGCCGGAACTGCTGAGCGTGTTCCCGGATCAACAGCCCATCGAACGCACCTCGATGAACTCCTGGGAAGACGAGAAATTCGTCGCCGCCGTAAAAGCCACTGGCCGCAAGAAACTGATCATCGCCGCGCTGTGGACCGAAGTCTGCCTGACCTTCCCCGCCCTGGAAGCCATGGAAGCCGGCTACGAGGTGTACATCGTCACCGACGCTTCCGGCGGCACCTCCCAGGAAGCCCATGACATGGCGGTGCAGCGCATGATCCAGGCCGGCGCCATTCCGGTGACCTGGCAGCAGGTTCTGCTCGAGTACCAGCGCGACTGGTCGAAACGCGACAGCTACGACGCGGTGATGGACCTGGTGCGCGAACACAGCGGCGCCTACGGCATGGGCGTGGACTACGCCTACACCATGGTGCACAAGGCGCCCCAGCGTCAGGTGAAGTAAGCCGCAAGGCCGGAGGCGACCAACGCCTCCGGCCTTCTTCCACGCCTTGCACGGAGCACCTCGCCATGACCACCGACGATATCGTCACCCTGCTGATCCGCCACCGGGTCAAGGAAGGCCGGGAACAGGAATACGAAGGCTGGCTGCGCCGCATCATCGGCATCGCCAAGGGTTATCCGGGCCACCTCGGCATCGATGTGGTACGGGATCGCAAGGACGGCTTGCACCTGTTCACCTGCGTCCTGCGCTTCGCCAGCACGTCCCAGCTCCAGGCCTGGCTGGATTCCACCGAGCGTCGCCAACTGGTGGAAGAAGTCAGCCATCTGCTGGCCGATGGCGACCAGGTGGAAATCAATCCCGAGCGGGAATTCTGGTTCACCCCGATGCCGGCCGACGTGCCGCAACCGCCCCGCTGGAAACAGGCCTGTATCACTTTCCTGGTGATCCTGCCGCTGGCGCTGCTGGTGCCGCTGCTCTGGCAGCCGCTGTTCAAGCTGCAGCCTTGGCTAGGCGGTTACGTGGCAAGCAACGTGGTGATCACCGCCAGCATCGTGCTGCTGGTTGTCTATCTTTTCATGCCGCCGGTGACACGTTTTTTCGCCGGCTGGCTGAACCGACCCTAAGTCCAAGGAGGGTTCCATGAGCGAAGACCCAACCAACAACAGCCGCCGCCAGTTCCTCGCCGCCAGCACGGTGCTTGGCGCCGCTGGCGCACTCTGGTCCGCACTGCCCTTCGCCGGCGCCGCAGGCGTCGCCCATGCCACCCCAGGGGGTTCCATGTCCGCTGACCTGATCCTGTTCAACGGCCGCTTCCACACGGTCGACCGCGAGAAACCCAACGCCAGCGCCGTGGCCATCAAGGACGGCCGCTTCCTCGCCGTCGGCACCGATGCCGAAGCCATGGCTCTGCGCGGCGACGCCACCCAGGTCATCGACCTCAAGCAGCGCACCGTCATCCCCGGCCTCAACGACTCACACCTGCATCTGATCCGGGGTGGCCTCAACTACAACCTCGAACTGCGCTGGGAAGGCGTGCCCTCCCTGGCCGATGCCCTGCGCATGCTGAAGGACCAGGCCGAGCGCACCCCCAGCCCGCAGTGGGTGCGGGTGGTCGGTGGCTGGAACGAATTCCAGTTCGCCGAGAAGCGCATGCCGACCCTCGAAGAGATCAATCGCGCGGCGCCTGACACCCCGGTGTTCATCCTGCATCTGTATGACCGCGCGCTGCTCAACCGCGCCGCGCTGAAGGCGGTCGGCTACACCAAGGACACCCCCAATCCGCCCGGCGGCGAAATCCAGCGTGACGGCAACGGCAACCCCACCGGCATGCTCATCGCGCGGCCCAACGCCACCATTCTCTACGCCACCCTGGCCAAGGGCCCGAAGCTGCCGCTGGAGTACCAGGTCAACTCCACCCGCCAGTTCATGCGCGAACTCAATCGCCTCGGCCTGACCAGCGCCATCGACGCCGGCGGCGGCTACCAGAACTACCCGGACGACTACCAGGTGATCCAGGAACTGGCCAACAAGGGTCAGCTGAGCGTGCGTATTGCCTACAACCTGTTCACCCAGAAGCCCAAGGAAGAGCTAACCGACTTCAAGAACTGGAGCAAGGTGGTGAAACCGGGCGACGGCACCGACTTCTTCCGCCACAACGGCGCCGGCGAGATGCTGGTGTTCTCCGCCGCCGACTTCGAGGACTTCCTCGAACCGCGCCCGGACCTCGCACCGAGCATGGAGCAGGAGCTGGAGCCGGTAGTCCGTCACCTGGTGGAACAGCGCTGGCCGTTCCGCCTGCACGCCACCTACGACGAATCCATCTCGCGCATGCTCGACGTGTTCGAGAAGGTCAACCGCGACATCCCGTTCAACGGCCTGCCCTGGTTCTTCGACCACGCCGAAACCATCAGCCCGAAGAACATCGAGCGGGTCCGTGCCCTCGGCGGCGGCATCGCCATCCAGGACCGCATGGCCTTCCAGGGCGAATACTTCGTCGACCGCTACGGCGCAAAAGCCGCCGAGAAGACCCCGCCGATCCAGCGCATGCTCGCCGAAGGCGTGCCCGTGGGTGCCGGCACCGACGCCACCCGGGTGTCCAGCTACAACCCCTGGACTTCGCTGTACTGGCTGGTCAGCGGCAGGACCGTCGGCGGCCTGGAGCTTTATCCACAGGGCCTGTCCCGCGCCACCGCGCTGGAACTCTTCACCCACGGCAGCGCCTGGTTCTCCAGCGAGCAGGGCAAGAAAGGACAGATCAAGGTGGGCCAGCTGGCAGATGTGGCTGCACTGTCGGCGGACTTTTTCAGTGTCGAAGAGGAAGCGATCAAGTGGATCGAGTCCGTGCTGACCATCGTCGACGGCAAGGTGGTTTACGCCGCCGGCGAGTTCGACAAGCTTGGCCCTCCGCAGGTCCCGGTGCTGCCCGAGTGGTCGCCGGTAGCCAAGGTGCCGGGCCACTGGAAGCCCACCGCCCCGCTCGTCGCCCAGGTGCACCAGTGCGTCGGCGCCTGCGCCGTGCATGCCCACAGCCACGAACGGGCGCGCCAGTCGAGTGTGCCGGTGAGTGATTTCCAGGGTTTCTGGGGGGCACTGGGCTGTTCCTGCTTCGCCTTCTGAGGCAGGTCCTTCTGTGGGAGCGATTTCAATCGCGAAAGCAGGCCGCAGGCCTGCCCCTTGATCGCGAATGAATTCGCTCCCACACCTGTAGGGGCGAATTCATTCGCCAAGGGCAACGCAGTTGCCCCGGCCATTCAGCAGGGCAGACCTCGGTCTGTAGCTGGAGGCAGCTCATATCATCCCGCTTTCCTTGAACTCCTCCGCCAGGAAGTCGATCAGGGTCCGTACCGAGGGCAACAGGCCGCGCCGGGACGGGAAAACGGCATGCACGATGCCGGTTCTCGGCGCCCAGTCAGGCGTTACCTGTACCAATCGGCCGCTGGCCAGTTCTTCCCGTGCCACCACCCACGGAAGGTGCACCACCCCTACCCCCGCTTCCGCTGCCTGGCGCAGCACCAGCAGGTCGTCGGTGACCAGTCGGGGATGATGGCGGACGGCAGCGCTGGCGCCGTCGGGGCCATCCAGTTGCCAGATGTATTCGCGAAGCGGCGTGCCCCAATGCAGGCTTGGCAGGCTCGCCAGGTCCGCGGGCACCAGGAGATGCGGAATGGTCTCCAGCAGTCTCGGGCTGGCCACCAGGCACTGGGTGCTGTTGGCCAGCACCTTCATCACCAGATCGGTGCTTTCCAGCGGCGGGAAGCGCACCCGCAGGGCGATGTCGATGCCTTCCTGGATGAGGTCCACCTGGCGGTTGGTGCTGTCGATGTGCAAGTGCACCAGCGGGAACTTCACCATGAACCGGCTCAGTATCGGCCCCACCCAGAAGTCCAGCAGCGCCGTCGGGCAACTGATGCGCACCACGCCCTGGGGCTCCGAGCGGTTGCGCTCGATCACCTCGGCGGCGCCCTCGGCCTCCACCATCATCGCCACGCATTGGCGGTAGTACTCCTGGCCGATCTCGGTGACCGAGAAGTGCCGTGTCGAACGCTGGATCAGGCGCACGCCGAGGCGTTCCTCCAGGTTGGCGATGCGCCGGCTCAGCTTGGACTTGGGCATGTCCAGCGCCCGTCCGGCCGGGGCGAAGCCGCCGTGCTCCACCACCTGGGCGAAGTAGTAGAGGTCGTTGAGGTCTTCCACCAGCGTTCTCCAAATAGGACTCTGAGGTCAATTTAGCCCGTCTACCGGAGTCAGTGTTGCAGTTTCAAGATGTGCCCCATGCACTACAGGAGGCACACCATGAAAAAGATCCGTGGCATCTACACCAGCCCCAGGCCCCATTGGGTGGGCGACGGCTTCCCGGTTCGCACGCTGTTTTCCTACGACAGCCTGGGCAAGCACATCAGCCCCTTCCTGCTGCTGGATTACGCCGGCCCCGCCGAGTTCGCCCCGGCCGAGCGCCCGCGTGGCGTTGGCCAGCACCCGCACCGGGGATTCGAGACGGTGACCATCGTCTACCAGGGCGAACTGGAACACCGGGACTCCACCGGCGCCGGTGGCCTGATCGGCCCCGGTGACGTGCAATGGATGACCGCGGCCTCGGGCATCCTCCACGAGGAGTTCCACTCCCCGGCCTTCACCCGCAGCGGCGGCACCCTGGAGATGGTCCAGCTCTGGGTCAACCTGCCGGCCCGCGACAAGCTGGCCGCGCCGGGCTACCAGACCCTCCTGGATGCCGACATCCCCAATCTGCCCCTGCCTGAGCAGGCCGGCAGCCTGCGCCTGATCGCCGGCGAGTTCGACGGCCAGCGCGGCTCGGCGCGCACCTTCACCGGCATGGACGTGTGGGATATCCGCCTGAACCCCGGCAAGCCGGTGACCCTGGACCTGCACCCCGGCCGCAACACCGCGTTGGTGGTACTGCGCGGCACCCTGCTGGTGAACGGTGAGGAACTGGTGCGCGAAGGCCAACTGGCGCTGTTCGAACAAGCAGGCGATGAGCTGCTGCTGGAGGCCAATGGCCAAGCCCTGGTGCTGCTGCTTTCCGGCGAGCCCATCGAGGAACCGATCGTCGGCTACGGCCCCTTCGTGATGAACAGCGAAACCGAGATACGCCAGGCGATCCAGGACTTCCAGTCCGGCCGCTTCGGCCAGATGACCGACTGACGGTCACATGCCAGGCCGGGCCTTTGCCCGGTCTGCTCAATCCCCCACGTCGGATGCGTGGGCCGGCGGGCAACCGCAGCGGCCAGGACGGCCTTCACCCGGAGAAAAAGGTAAACGCCATGAACAACTTCGCCCAAGTCGCCAACTTCAACGGCCAGATTCCGCGAATCGATCCGGATGACGCCGCGATGCTGCTGATCGATCACCAGAGCGGCCTGTTCCAGACGGTCAAGGACATGCCCATGACCGAGCTGCGCTCCAACGCCATCACCCTGGCCAAGGTCGCCACCCTCGCGAAGATGCCGGTGATCACGACGGCCTCCGTGCCCCAGGGGCCCAACGGCCCACTGATTCCGGAAATCCACGAAGCCGCACCCCACGCCCGCTACGTGGCACGCAAGGGTGAGATCAACGCCTGGGACAACCCCGAGTTCGTCGCCGCGGTGGAAGCCACCGGCCGCAAGACCCTGATCATCGCCGGCACCATCACCAGCGTGTGCATGGCCTTCCCCAGCATCAGCGCGGTCAATGCCGGCTATCGGGTATTCGCTGTCATCGACGCGTCAGGCACCTACTCCAAGATGGCCCAGGAAATCACCCTGGCGCGCGTCGTCCAGGCCGGTGTGGTGCCCATGGATACCGCCGCCGTCTGCTCCGAGGTGCAGCGCACCTGGAACCGCCCCGACGCCGCCGAGTGGGCCGCCGCCTATAGTCATGTATTCCCGCACTACCAACTGCTGATCGAGAGCTACGGAAAGGCCCAGCAGGTGGTCAGGGACAACGAAGTGCTGGATTCGCAACGCTGAGAAATTCCTGCGCCTGCCCCACAAGGGCGGACGCTCAACCAAGCGAGGAAAATGCCATGTCTTTCCAATACAAGCGTCTGGACAAGAACAACGCCGCCGTCCTGCTGGTCGACCACCAGGCCGGTCTGCTCTCCCTGGTACGGGACATCGACCCGGACAAATTCAAGAACAACGTGCTGGCCCTGGGTGACCTGGCCAAGTACTTCAAGCTGCCGACCATCCTCACCACCAGCTTCGAGACCGGCCCCAACGGCCCGCTGGTGCCCGAGCTGAAGGAGCAGTTCCCCGACGCCCCGTACATCGCCCGCCCCGGCAACATCAATGCCTGGGACAACGAGGACTTCGTCAAGGCGGTGAAGGCCACCGGCAAGAAGCAGCTGATCATCGCCGGCGTGGTGACCGAGGTCTGCGTGGCCTTCCCGGCCCTGTCGGCACTGGAAGAAGGCTTCGATGTCTTCGTGGTCGCCGACGCCTCGGGCACCTTCAATGAAGTGACCCGCGACGCCGCCTGGCGCCGCATGGAAGCCGCCGGCGCCCAGCTGATGACCTGGTTCGGCGTGGCCTGCGAACTGCACCGCGACTGGCGCAACGACATCGAAGGCCTGGCCGCACTGTTCTCCAACCACATCCCCGACTACCGCAACCTGATCACCGCCTACAACACCCTCACCAAGTGAGCCATCCAGGGGCCGCGTCGAAATGGCGCGGCCCCTGCGTCGGTGCCCCGCTCTGCTCTAGAATGCCGCCCCCTTCAAGACGTCAGACCAAGGAGAGATGCATGCACCACGAAGGCAGCCTGCTGCAGGCAGCAGTGGTATTCCTGTTTGCAGCCGTATTCACCGTTCCCCTGGCCAAGCGCCTGCAACTGGGGGCGGTGCTGGGCTACCTGCTGGCCGGGGTGCTGATCGGACCGTCAGTACTGGGGCTGGTCACCGACCCGGAAAGCGTCGCACGCGTCTCCGAACTGGGTGTGGTGCTGCTGCTCTTCATCATCGGGCTGGAACTCTCGCCGCGCCGCCTCTGGGTGATGCGCCGCTCGGTGTTCGGCGTGGGCCTGGCCCAGGTGCTGCTTACCGCCCTGGCCATTGGCCTGGTGGCCTGGCTGGTCTTTGCCAAGTCGCTGAATACCGCTGCCGTGCTGGGCTTCGGCCTGGCCCTGTCCTCCACCGCCTTCGGCCTGCAGATACTCGCCGAACGCAAGGAACTCACCAGCCCCCACGGCCGACTGGCCTTCGCCATCCTGCTGTTCCAGGACATCGCAGCCATTCCGCTGATCGCCCTGCTGCCCTTGCTCAGCGGCGCCGGACACCTGGACGCGGACGAAGTCGACCCGCAGGCCATCCTTCTGGCAGTGGGCAGCATCGGTGCGGTGATCATCGGCGGCCGCTACCTGCTGCGCCCGGTGTTCCGCGTCGTCGCCAGGACCAAGCTGCTGGAAGTCTCCACCGCCACCGCCCTGCTGGTGGTCATGGGCACCGCCTGGCTGATGGAGCTGGCGGGTGTGTCCATGGCCCTGGGCGCCTTCATCGCCGGCCTACTGCTCGCCGACTCGGAGTACCGCCACGAGCTGGAAGCCCAGATCGAGCCATTCAAGGGCCTGCTGCTGGGCCTGTTCTTCATGAGCGTGGGCATGAGCGCCGACCTCAGCCTGCTGCTGAACGAGCCCTTCGCGGTGCTGGTGCTGACCGTGCTGCTGCTGATGTTCAAGCTGCCCCTGCTTTACCTGGTGGGCCGCTATGCCGGCGGTCTGGACCGCGCCCATGCGCTGCGCCTGGGCATCATCCTGGCCGCGGGCGGCGAGTTCGCCTTCGTGGTGTTCAAGGTGGCCCACGAGCAGGGCATGCTCGACGCCCGCCTGCACAGCCTGCTGGTGCTCAGCATCACCCTGTCCATGGCGGTCACGCCGCTGCTGGTGCTGGCCCTGTTCCGCCGCCTCGTGTCCGCGCCTACGCCGGTGGACGTGCCGGCGGAGTACAAGCGCATCGACAGCGACGAACCGCGCGTGGTGGTCGCCGGCATGGGCCGCATGGGCCAGATCATCGCGCGGGTGCTGCGCGCCCAGCAGGTTCCCTTCGTTGCCCTGGACACTGCCGTAGACATGATCGAGTACGGCCGCAGCCTGGGCCGCATGCCCATCTACTACGGCGACCCGCTGCGCCCGGAAATCCTCCGTGCGGCCAAGGTGGACAGGGCCGAGTACCTCATCATTGCCACCGATGACCCGGATACCAACCTGAAGATCACCGAACTGGTGAAGCGCCTCTACCCGAACCTCAAGGTCATCGCCCGCGCACGCAACCGCCAGCACGTCCATCGCCTGCTGGACCTGGGCGCCGTGCCCGTGCGCGAGACCTTCCACTCCGCCCTGGAAATGAGCCGCCAGGCATTGCTCGGCCTGGGGCTGGACGAAGACCAGGCCAATGCCCGCATCCGTCGCTTCCAGCGCCATGACGAGGAAGTCCTGGCCGCCCAGCACAAGGTCTATGACGACGACGCCGCGGTGATCCAGACCGCCCGCGAGGCCCGTTCGGAACTGGAGCACCTGTTCGACGCCGACCTGATCGAGGACAAGGCAGTCAAGTAACCAGCAGCGACCAGCGGGGCCGAGTCGACCGCGCCTGGCATTGCAATTGCCAGGTGCAGACAAGGAGCTTCAATCAATTCAGCCAAAGCCTGTGGGAGACGCCGGATGAACCGGAACGATCTGCGACGTGTAGACCTGAACCTGCTGGTGGTTTTCGAAACCCTGATGTACGAGAAGAACCTCACCCGGGCATCGGAAAAGCTCTTCCTCGGCCAACCCGCCGTCAGCGCCGCCCTGGCGCGCCTGCGTGACCTGTTCGACGACCCGCTGCTGGTGCGCAATGGCCGCGTCTTCGAACCCACCAAGCGCGCGCTGGAAATCCTCGAAGAGTTGCAACCGGCGCTGGACGCTATCTCCGGTGCCGTCAGCCGGGCGAAGGACTTCACCCCGGCGACCTACCGCAACACCTTCCGCATCGGTCTCTCGGACGACGTCGAGTTCGGCCTGTTTCCACCGTTGCTCGCCCAGCTCCGCGAGGAAGCCCCCGAGGCCATAGTCGTGGTTCGCCGGGTCAACTTCCTGCTCATGTCGGCAATGCTCGCTTCCGGGGAGATATCGGTCGGCGTCAGCTTCACCACGGAACTGCCGGCCAATGCCAAGCGCAAGCGGTTGCGCAACCTGCGCTGCAAGATCCTGCGCGGCGACGACCGCCCCGGCGCGCTGACGCTGGACGATTACTGCTCGCGCCCCCATGCGCTGATTTCGTTCTCCGGCGACCTGAGCGGCAACATCGACAACGACCTCGCGCGGGTTGGCCGGAGCCGCCGCGTGGTGCTGGCGGTGCCGCAGTTCGGCAGCCTGCGCTCGATCCTGGCAGGGACCGAACTGCTCGCCACGGTCCCGGACTACGCGGCTGACGCGCTGATCGACGGTAGCGGCCTGCGCGCCGACGACCCGCCCTTCCCCATCTACACCTCGGAGCTGTCCATGGTGTGGAGCAGCGGCACCGACAACGATCCCGCCGAACGCTGGCTGCGTGACCTGATCATGCAGCACATGTCCGCACCGCCGATGCCCAATCAGCCCGCCGCGTAGCGGGGATGGGTCTCGCGCAGGAACACGGGGAGGTCGGTGATGGGCGGTTTCGCCGGAATCTCGGCGTACATCTGGATCACGCTGCCCCGGTGATAGGACGCGTGATTGACCACGTGCATCAGCATGGCGCCAGCCATCATCACGCCGGGGTCGCCGGAGCAGAAGACGAACTCCACCGGCTCGGCCAGCGAGGCGTCCGTCTGTCCGGCACTCCATGAAATGAACCAGTCGTCCATGGACGCCTGGGCCTCCCGGAGTTCGGTCAATTCAGGGTGCGGCACTTCCAGCCGCGTCTTGTAAGGGTGCGACTTGCCCTCCAGGTGGGCACGCCAGATGCAATCGATCACATAGATGTGATTGAGCGTGCCGATGATGCTCTTGCACAGGGAGACACGCTCCTTGCCGACTTCGCCCGGCGGCAACCCGGCCAGGTCATCGAATAGCCGTTCATCGACCCATTGTTTGTAGTGGGCAAGCATCCTGGCCGTTTGAGCGTTGATCATCAGGGGCCCTCCTTCGGAAAGTCGGATCCGGTGCGCAGGGTGGGAGAGGCGAGAGCAAAACGGCCCGACAAGTGTAGGCGCGGCCTGGCGCTATGGAGCCCCGACCGTCACCTCCTCCGCACGGGGCAGGTTGCAGCGCCAGACGAACTCGACGAACTCCGCCAGCGGCAAGGGCCGACTGAACAGATAGCCCTGGAATTGCCCACAGCCATTGCTGGCCAGGAAACGCTGCTGGGCCTCGTTCTCGACCCCTTCGGCGATCACGGTCATGCCCATGCTCTGCCCCAGGGCGATGACCGTCCGCACGATGGTTTCGCTGCTGGCATCGGTCAGCACGTCGCAGATGAAGGAGCGGTCGATCTTCAGCGTGTTCAAGGGCAGCCGCTTGAGGTGGCTGAGCGAGGAAAACCCGGTGCCGAAATCATCCAGGGAGAAACGCACGCCCTGCGCCACCAGCGCCACCATCTTCCGCGTCAGGTCCTCGATGTCCTGCACGATCAGGGTTTCGGTCAACTCCAGTTCGAGCCGGTGCGCTTCGATGCCATGGCCCTCGATCATGGCCAGCACGTCATTCACGAAGGTGGCCTGGCGGAACTGGTTCTGGCTGATGTTTACCGCCAGGCCAATATCCGCCAGCGCCGGCACGGCCTTCCACTGCCGCAACTGGGCACAGGTCTGCTGCAACACCCACTGGCCGATGGGAATGATCATCCCGGTCTTCTCGGCGTGGTCGATGAACTCGGCGGGTGGCAACAGCCCGCGCTGTGGATGCTGCCAGCGGATCAGCACCTCCGCGCCCACCACCCGCCGGGCGCGGTCCAGTTGCGGCTGGAAGTAGAGGACGAACTGTTCGTCCCGCAGGGCCGTGCGCAGGTCGTGATCCAGCTCCGAACGCTCGGCGGCGTCGGTCTGCAGGATGTGCAGCAGCATGAAGAACATCGACACCGAGGCTATGCCCTGTACCCAGGAGCCGATCACCCGCACCTCATCCGGCAGGCTGTAACCCGTGATGGGGCTCCAGCTCGTCGCAGACAGGCCGGTGAACAACGCCAGGCAGAGCAAGGTGACGCCGTAGCGCAGCCATCTGTGATCGTCGCGAAAGGCCATCAACGCGGCCACGGCGAGTGGCAGGAGGTACAGGTGCGTCGCGCGCGGCGCCGCTGGCGTGGGCACGTCCAGCACCAGGGTCGAGACGAGGATGACCACCATCAGCAGGCCGAACAGCAACAGATTGGCGCTACGCGCCTGATTGCGCAGGGTCAGGACGAACACGCCGAGCCCGCAGAGGATCAGCGCCAGGTCCATCAGCACGATGCCCCAGGCCCCCCGCTGCACGAAGTAAACGCCCCAGAACAGCCCCATGAACACCATGAGCCCGCTGGCCAGCAGCCGCATGCGTCGCTCGCGACGCTGGCCGATCAGAGCCAGGTCATGGGACTGCCAGAGCTGCTGGACTCGCCTGAGGAATGCAGAGATGGGGGTCATGGAAAATCCCTTTGCCGACCCTATTCATTCTTGAGGGTGATCGCGTGATTGCAAATTGGCATTGGATTGAAGGACGACGCGCAGGGGCCAGCGGTCAAGTCCAGAGAGCACCGGTCGGGGATTTGCATGGGGACTGTCTACGTAGCGAGTTGAAATCCGGCCCTTCCGACTAACTCGCATGCGATCTATAGTCGTTCCTTTCGGGACATGAGCCCAATGGCCAACGAGGAAGCAAATGAAGCCCGTCGGAAAAAACCCCAGCAGCAAACCGGCACCGCTCTCGGATTTCCTGTGTTTTGCGGTGTATTCAGCAAACCTCGCCTTCGGCAGGGTCTACAAGCCGGTCCTCGAACAGCTCGGGCTGACCTACACACAGTTCATCGCCATCGTGGCGCTGTGGGATGAAGACAATCAGACCGTTGGCAGCCTGGGCGAAAAGCTGTTCCTGGAATCGAACACCCTCACACCGATGCTGAAGAAGCTGGAAGCACTGGGCCTCCTCCAGCGCCAGCGCGACCCCGAAGACGAACGCCAGGTGCGTGTCAGCCTGACCCCGGCAGGCCGGAGCCTGCGGGAGCAGAGCCTGGAAGCCAGCCTCAACGACTCGACCGGTCTCTCGCCGGAAGAGTTCGTGCAGATGCAGAAGGCCGTTGCCAGGCTGCGCGACAACCTCCTGAAGTCACCGAAGCGCGAGGAATGAGCCCCTTTCGGCCTCCCGGATCAGGGGGCGCCGAACGTCATGGTCCAGTAGATGCCGTTTTCGCTGCGCACCTGTGAGGCGTAGGCCGCGCCGACCTGGGTGAATTTCGGGTTCATCAGGTTGGCGCAATGGCCGGGGCTGGCCAGCCAGCTGTCCATGGCCGCGCGGGGCGAGCCCTGGCCGGCGGCGATGTTTTCACCCACCTGTCGTCCTCGAAAACCCGCATCGCGCGCCCGGTCGAAGGGCGAGTCGCCGTCCGGGCCCTGGTGGGAGAAGTAGTCACGGTTGGCCATGGAGCGGCTGTGCTGCTGGGCGGCATTGGCCAAGGCGGAACTCCAGCTCAACGGCCGGGCAGCGGCAAAGCGTTTGCTGCCGCACATGCGCGGCTTGGCCCGCGCGGCGTTGACCTGGGCCAGCAAGGCCTGCCCCGCCGAGCGGGAATCACCCAGCTGTGCACTGGCCATGGGTCGGGCCAGCACAAGGCGCCACTGGTTGCCGCTGCGGCTGATGCCGACATCGGAAACCTGGCTGTCGAGCAAGTCCTCACAGTAGTCGTCGCGCAGCATGGCGAAGGCCGACCTGGCATCCCGCGCCCCGGCCAGGCGGATGGTGCGCACCTCCGCCGCCTGGTAGCCGGCATCGCGCAAGCCGCGCCGCAATTCTCCCGAATACCCCACCGGCAGTGCCAGGTTCGATTTCAGCAGCAGCGGCGGAGCGCCCCGCATCGTGCTCCATTCGCAGCGCTGGCTTTGGGTTCGATAGTCATTGATGGCGGCCAGCAGCTGTCGCTCATCGCCAGCATGGGCGGGGATGGCGAACAGCGATGTCAGGGCGACGGGCAGCAAAGGAAGCAGGCGAAGGGATCGACGGATCGGGTGCATGAATGGGCGTGTGGATAAGTGTGAGGGAAAGGGCCGGGGTAAGACTGCGGCGCTGGTATCAAGGTTCAGGAGGCTCGGTGAATTCTCCATATCGATAGTCGGAGGCAGCCAAATGCCCCACACCCGACTCGACGCGGTGCGCACGGCGCACCCTACTTCCCCCTCCCCTGCCCCGACCAACGGTCACCCCGTTCGCCGCATTAGGTTGCCGGTTCTAGGGCGGTCGAACGATCCTCGCGGCGACCCATGCCTCCAACAAGAACAAGGCGAGTGCAGTTCCAACCACTACTGCCGGATCGAACCGAGGGGGTACGCCCCCGGGGAGGAGCCATGCGTATTCGTTGTTTCCTGCTCGGTTGCCAATGGACCGAGGGTTTTCGCACCGACGTGGGTGCCGTGCCGATGATTTGCCAGCGTTGCCTGCGCTGCGGCGCCCATCGCTATCTCAGCCCCCCGGAAGAGGAGGCGGAAACGGCGGGATGATCGACGTCTCAAGTCGATAGATAGCGATTTGACAGCAGACGAGCGGCCTCTAGCTTTAAGCAGCGTTGCCGATGGCCTTTTACAGGCTGAGTGAAAACGTCACAGCGTCGTTTTCACTCAGCCTGGGGCCGCCGTCCGGTCATTCATCCTGCTGGGAGTGCTCCATGCCGCATCCGTCGCCTGCCAACCCAATCAAGGGCCTGGCCCTGCATTCCCTGACCTGGCTGGCGTGCGCCGGCATGGTCGCCGTCGGCCTGCCGGTGTGGCTGGTCCTCGGCGGAGGCTGGCTGGCCAGTCTGCTGCTGGTCTGGCTGCAGCTCGATGCGCGCCCCCGTGGCACGCCAGCCGATGCACAGCCCACGGTGGAGGCTCCCGACTGGCAGCGGGCGCAGCATGCGGTGGACGAACACCTCGGCACCCTGCAGGCCCATGCCGGGCAGGTGGACGGGTTGCTGCAGGACGCCATCGGCCGCCTCAGCGACAGCTTCCAGGGCCTTGCAGCGCGCATCGACCAGCAGCGCGCCCATTCCCATTCCCTGATCGAGCGCTACGGCAACCAGGGAAGCGACGACGAAGGGATGAACTTCCAGGAATTCATCGCCACCACCCGCAACACCCTGGGCCTGTTCGTCGAGGCCACGCTGGAAACCAGCCAGACCTCCCAGGACCTGGTGAAGCGCATGGACCGGGTGACGCAAAAAATCGCCGATATCCTGAAATCCACCCACGATATGGACGCCATCGCCAAGCAGACCAACCTGCTGGCGCTGAATGCCGCCATCGAGGCGGCGCGCGCCGGGGAAAGCGGCCGGGGCTTTGCCGTGGTGGCCGATGAAGTGCGCGCCCTGTCCACCCGTTCCACCGGTTTCTCCGAGCAGATCCGCGAGCACGTGGACGTGGTCTACCGGGAAATCCGGGACGCCGAGTCGGCCATTTCCCAACTGGCGGACAAGGACATGGGCTTCGCCCTGGATTCCAAGCAGCAGCTGCACCACATGCTGGAAGACCTGGAAGGCATGAACCGCCATACGCTGAAGGTGATCCAGGAACTGGATCGGATTTCGCTGGAGGTGGGCTCGGGCGTCGACCGGGCCATCACTGCCCTGCAATTCCAGGACATGAGCAGCCAGTTGATCGGGCAGATGCGCAAACACTTCGCCAAGCTCGGTGGATTCGCCGCCGGCCTTGGCGCCCTGCGCACCGTGGCGCCGGAGCACTGGGCGCAACAGGTGGACCAGGAAACCGCCGAGCTGCGCAAACCCATCTCCAACCCGGTCAGCCAGAGCAGCGTGAGCGCGGGTGAGATCGAGCTGTTCTGAACGATTGATGACAACCGTCGGCCACTCATCAAAGCGACGAATGGCTGACGCCAGTAGCTGGACGCTCCCCCGGCGCCCATCTACACCTAACCATGGCCACTGGCCAGCCGCCAAAAGAAGAAGAGTGTTGCAAGAAGCGTCCAACTAGAAGAAAGAACGGCAAGGGAGAGCGGCACTGATGAGCAAGCAGATCCTGATAGTCGACGATTCGGCATCCATCCGACAGATGCTGAGCTTTACCCTCAAGGCCGCCGGCTACGTCGTGGACGAGGCCGTCGATGGCAAGGACGGCCTCGGCAAGGCACAGAGCAAGACATACAACCTGGTATTCACTGACCAGAACATGCCCAACATGGACGGCCTCAGCCTGATCCGCAGCCTGCGCGGCCTGCCCGGCTATCGCGCCACCCCCATCCTCATGCTGACCACCGAGTCCAGCGACGCCATGAAACAGCAGGGCAAGTCAGCCGGCGCCACCGGCTGGCTGGTCAAGCCCTTCGATCCGCCAAAGCTGCTGGAAGTCACCCGCAAGGTCCTCCCCTGACTCCAGCACAAGGCGCTTCCCATGAGCGACGGGATGAATCAGTTCCTCCAGGTGTTCTTCGAGGAAACCGAGGAACACCTGGCCAACCTCGAACTGCTGCTGCTCGGTCTCGACCTGCAGCAGCCTGACGCGGAAGAACTCAACGGCATCTTCCGCGCCGCCCACTCCATCAAGGGCTCGGCCGGCATGTTCGGCTTCGATGACCTGACCGCCGTGACCCACGAACTGGAAACCCTGCTCGACCGCATCCGCAGCGGCCAGATGGCCCTGCGCGCGGAAATGGTCGACCTCTTCCTGCAAGCCCGTGACGTGCTGATGCGCCTGCTGGACGCCCACCGCCGGCAGGCGCCAGACCCGAGCGTGCCGGTGGAAGCGACCGTGGCCCGCCTGCGCGAGCTGCTGGGCTCCACGCCAGCAGCGGAGGCAGATGCGGGCTTCGGTTTCTTCGATGAAGCGCCGGGCTCACCGGAAGCGGCCGCCGATGAAGACTTCGGCTTCTTCGACGATGCGCCCGGCATGCCCGCCCAATCCGACTCAGCCGCCTTCGGCTTCTTCGATGAAGCCCCCGGCGCCCCCACCCCGGTGGCCGCCGAGCCGCCCAAACCGGTGCCCGCACCAGCACCGGTCGCCAGCAAGCCGGCCAGCGCCGAGGCGGAATCCAGCTCCATCCGCGTCAGCGTCGAGAAGATCGACAGCCTGATCAACCTGGTGGGCGAGCTGGTCATCACCCAGGCCATGCTCGGCCAGCTCGGCAACGCGTTGGACCCGAGCGTCCACGAGCGCATCCACCAGGCCCTGGCGCAGCTGGAACACAACACCCGCGACCTGCAGGAATCGGTGATGTCGATCCGCATGTTGCCCATCAGCTTCATCTTCAGCCGCTTCCCGCGCCTGGTGCGCGACACCTCGGCACGCCTCGGCAAGCAGGTGGAACTGGTGCTGCAGGGCGAGCAGACCGAGCTGGACAAGGGCGTGATCGAGCGCTTGAGCGACCCGCTCACCCACATCGTGCGCAACAGCATCGACCACGGCATCGAGCAACCCGAAACACGCCTGGCCGCCGGCAAACCCGCCAGCGGCACCGTACGCCTGGGCGCCTTCCACCAGGGCGGCAGCATAGTCGTGGAAATCAGTGACGACGGCCGTGGCCTGAATCGCGAGCGCATCCTGGCCAAGGCCCGCGAGAAGAACCTCGCCGTGCACGATGGCATGAGCGATGCCGAAGTCTGGCAACTGATCTTCATGCCCGGCTTCTCCACCGCCGAAGTGGTCACCGACCTCTCCGGACGCGGCGTCGGCATGGACGTGGTCAAGCGCAACATCCAGGCCATGGGTGGACGCATCGACATCGACTCGGCCGCTGGCCTGGGCACCCGCATCAGCATCCGCCTGCCGCTGACCCTGGCCATCCTCGATGGCCTGATCGTCGCCGTGGCGCGCACCCACTACGTGATCCCGCTGACCTACATCGTCGAATCGCTGCAGCCCAAGGCCGCCGACATCCGTGGCCTGGGTGGCGAGGAAGGCGCGGTGATCCGCGTACGCGGCGAATACCTGCCGCTGCTCTCGCTGCACGACCTGCTGGGGGAAATCGCCCCGCCGCTGCCGCCCGAGCAGTCCATCGTGGTCATCCTCGAAGCCGACGGGCGCCACTTCGCCCTGCTGGTGGACGACCTGGTGGGGCAACAGCAAGTGGTGATCAAGAGCCTGGAACAGAACTTCCGCCGGGTCGATGGCATCGCCGGCGCCACCATCATGGGCGACGGCAGCGTCGCCCTGATCCTCGATGTCGACGCCCTGCCGGCCCTGGCACAACAACAAGGAGCAGCCCTGCATGAACTCCCTTAGTGCGGAACAGGCCGGGCAACCGGCCCAGGAGTACCTGACCTTCACCCTCGGTCGCGAGGAGTACGCCATCGACATACTCCGGGTGCAGGAAATTCGCGGCTATGACCAGGTGACCACCATCGCCAACAGCCCGGCCTTCATCAAAGGCGTGATCAACCTGCGCGGCGCCATCGTTCCCATCGTCGACCTGCGCATCAAGTTCAACCTCGCCGACGTCACCTACGACCCCTTCACCGTGGTGATCATCCTCAACATCGGCCGGCGCATCGTCGGCGTGGTGGTGGATTCGGTGTCCGACGTGATCGCCCTGTCGGGCGAAGAGATCAAGCCGCCGCCGGAATTCGGCGCCAGCTTCGATACCGAATACCTGCTGGGCCTAGCCACCGTGGCCGAGCGGATGTTGATCCTGGTGGATATCGAGAAGCTGATGACCAGCCGCGAAATGGCCCTGGTCGAAGCAGCCGCAGCCTGACACGCAAGGGGATTAGCCAATGGGTCTGTTCAACGGAAAAGCACAAGCTCAGCTTCGCGCGCAACACCTGGCCAGCCTGATCCAGGGCCTGGCGGAAGGGAATCTCGACCAATCCATCGGCGCCGGCGACGACCCGATCTGGACGCCGGTCTACGACAGCCTCGCCCGCTTGCAGAAGAGTCTGCGCCAGCAGCAGGCGGAGAGCGCCAGCACCGAGGTGCTGGACAAGGCACTGGTGGAAATGACCCGCCAGCACACGGAAGGTTGGATCGACCAGGTCATCCCGGAGGACCGATTCAGTGGCACCCACGCGCGCCTGGCGAAAGGCATCAACGAACTGGTGGCCGCCCATATCGCGGTGAAGATGCAGGTCGTGGGCGTGGTCACCGCCTACGGTCGCGGCGACTTCAGCAAGGACATGGAACGCCTGCCGGGCAAGAAGGCGCAGATCACCGAAGCCATCGACGGCGTGCGCGACCGCCTCAAGTCCGCGGCCCAGGCTGCCGGTGAAAACATCCGCATCAAGAGCGCGCTGGACAACTGCAGCACCAACGTGATGATCGCCGACGGCGACCGCAACATCATCTACATGAACAAGACCGTCACCAGCATGCTGCAAAACGCCGAGGCCGACCTGCGCAAGGCGCTGCCGTCGTTCTCCGTGAGCAAGCTGCTGGGTGGTTCGATCGACCAGTTCCACAAGAACCCCGAGCACCAGAAGCGCCTGCTCGCCACCTTCACCAGTACCTTCCGCACCCAGATCGACGTGGGCGGACGCACCTTCGGCCTGGTGGCCAACCCGGTCATCAGCGATGCCGGCGAGCGCCTCGGCTCGGTGGTGGAATGGGCCGACCGGACGCTGGAAGTGCAGGTCGAGCGTGAAGTCGCCGCGCTGGTCGGCGCAGCCGCTGCCGGTGACTTCTCCAAGCGCATCGACGAAACGGGCAAGACCGGCTTCATCCTCAACCTGGCCACCGGCCTGAACAGCCTGGTGGACACCGCCGACAAAGGCCTCAAGGACGTTTCGCGGATGCTCGGCGCACTCGCCCAGGGCGACCTCTCGCAAAGCATCAGCGCCGACTACCAGGGCACCTTCGGCGAGCTCAAGGACTACTCCAACGAAACTGCACAGAGCCTGTCGCGCATGCTCGGGCAGATCCGCGAGTCCGCCGACACCATCAACACCGCCGCCAGCGAAATCGCCAGCGGCAATGCCGAGCTGTCCACCCGCACCGAGCAGCAGGCGTCCAGCCTGGAAGAAACCGCTTCCAGCATGGAAGAGCTGACCAGCACGGTGAAACTCAACGCCGAGAACGCGCGCCAGGCCAACTCCCTGGCGGTGAACGCCTCGGAAGTGGCCACCGAAGGCGGCAACGTGGTGCAGAAGGTGGTCAGCACCATGACCGCCATCAACGACTCGGCGCGGAAGATCTCCGACATCATCGGCGTCATCGACGGCATCGCCTTCCAGACCAACATCCTCGCCCTCAACGCCGCAGTGGAAGCGGCGCGGGCCGGTGAACAGGGCCGTGGTTTCGCCGTGGTGGCCGCCGAAGTACGCACCCTGGCACAGCGTTCGGCGGCGGCGGCCAAGGAGATCAAGACGCTGATTTCCGACTCAGTGAGCAAGGTCGAGAACGGCAACACCCTGGTGGCCCAAGCCGGCCAGACCATGAGCGACATCGTGATCGCCATCAAACGGGTCACCGACATCATGGCCGAGATCGCCGCCGCCTCCACCGAACAGAGCCGTGGCATCGAGGAGGTCAACGGCGCGGTCAGCCAGATGGACGAGATGACCCAGCAGAACGCCGCCCTGGTGGAAGAAGCCGCCGCAGCCGCCGAAGCCCTGCAGGAACAGGCCGGGCTGATGGCCCAGTCGGTGGCCGTGTTCAAGCTGGACCCGGCCCACGCCGGACAACCCGGTACCCCGCGCAATGCCTCGCGCAAGACGCCGTCGGCGAAGTCGCCTCGCGGTGCCGGCCGCGCGGCGCGGAGCAAGGAAGAGGAATGGGAAGAGTTCTAGTCCCAACCCACCCCGGCGCCCTGCGCCGGGGGTTCTTGAGGTAATGCAATGAATGCGCAGGTGCTGGGCGAACACGAGTTCGGCTACAACGACCACGACTTCGAGCAGGTACGTGAGCGGCTGTATCGCCGTGCCGGCATCAGCCTCGCCACCAGCAAGCAGCAGATGGTCTACAGCCGCCTGGCGCGCCGTCTGCGCCAGCTGGAACTGCGCACCTTTTCCGCCTACCTGGCCTACCTCGACCAACACTCCGAGGAATGGCAACCCTTCATCAATGCGCTGACCACCAACATCACCGCCTTCTTCCGCGAGCGGCACCACTTCGACCAACTCGTCGCGCTGGCCAGGGAACCCCAGCGCCGGGGCCGGCCACTGCGCTTCTGGTCGGCCGCGTCCAGCACCGGGGAAGAGCCCTACTCCATGGCCATCGCCCTGCACCAGGCGTTGGGTGAGCGGGCCCAGGGAATACAGATCATCGCCTCCGACATCGACACCGGCGTGCTGGAGACCGCGCGCCGGGGCGTGTACCCGGTTGAGCGGCTCGCGCAGCTGGACCCGGCCCTGAGGAAGCGCTACTTCCAGCGCGGCACCGGCAGCAACGACGGGTTGGCGCGGGTGGTGCCGGAGCTGCAGCAGATGGTGGAATTTCGCCGCATCAACCTGCTGGACAAGGACTGGCGGCTCAGCGGCGGCCTGGACGCGATCTTCTGCCGCAACGTGATGATCTACTTCGACAAGCCCACCCAGGTGCGCCTGCTGGAACGCATGGTGCGCCTGCTGCGGCCGGATGGCCTGTTCTTCGCCGGCCACTCGGAAAGCTTCGTGCAGGCCAACCACGTGGTGAAACTGGTGAGCCGCACCGTCTACCAGCCTGTGCCGGGAGCCTCGACATGAAAGGAGAAACCGCAGGCGCCATCGCCGCCACCCGCTACTTCGACCCGGACATCCAGTTGCCGGCGGTGAAGGTGCTGCCCGGCGAGTTCTACGCCACCACCGAGGACCAGGTGCTGGTGTCGGTGCTGGGCAGTTGCGTAGCGGTCTGCCTGTTCGACCTGCAGCGCGGCATCGGCGGCATGAACCAGTTCCTCCTGCCCGAACCCGGCCCCGGCAGCGGCCTGGCCAGCGCCGCCACCCACCATGGCGTGCGCATGATGGAACAGCTCAGTGAAGAGATGTTGCGCCAGGGCGCACGCCGCCACCAGTTGCAAGCCAAGGTGTTCGGCGCCGGCAACCTGCCCAACGACCTGCTGCGCTTCGACACCACCCTGCGCACCGTGGAGTTCGTCCACAGCTACCTGGATACCGAAGGCATTCCCCTGCTGGCCGAAGACGTGATGGGCGCCGAAGCGCGCAAGGTCTATATCTTCCCCACCAGCGGCACGGTACGGGTGAAGAAACTGAAGAACCTGCACAACGACACCATCCTGCAGCGCGAGCTGGAATACATCCTCTACCTCAAGCGCGGGGAAGCGCTGGGGCCCTACGACCTGTTCAAGGAGTGAGGCCGTGCCGATCAAGGTTCTGGTGGTGGATGATTCGGCGCTCATCCGCAGCCTGCTCAGCGAAATCGTCCGCGCCGACAACGAATTGCACCTCGTGGGCGTGGCGCCCGACGCCTATGTCGCCCGCGACCTGATCAAACAGCACTCGCCCGACGTCATCACCCTGGACGTGGAAATGCCGCGCATGGACGGCCTGACCTTCCTCGACAAACTGATGAAGGGCCGCCCCACGCCGGTGGTGATGATTTCTTCCCTCACCGAACGCGGCTCCGAGGCGACCCTGCGTGCACTGGAGCTGGGCGCCATCGACTTCGTTGCCAAGCCCAAGCTGGGCATCGCCGAGGGCATGCAGGCCTACGCCGAGGAAATCCGCGCCAAGCTCAAGGTGGCGGCACGCGCGCGGATGATCCGTCGCACAGCGGTCGAACGCCCGGTCGAACGCGGCCTGCCCATCGTCGGCACCGAGAAACTGATCGCCATCGGCGCCTCCACTGGCGGCACCGAAGCCATCAAGGAAGTGCTGCTGGGCCTGCCAGCAGACAGCCCAGGCGTGGTCATCACCCAGCACATGCCGGCCGGTTTCACCCGCTCCTTCGCCGCCCGCCTGGACAAGCTCTGCCGCATCAGCGTCAGCGAAGCCCGCGACGGCGACCGCATCCTCCCCGGCACCGCCCTCCTCGCCCCCGGCGGCCTGCACATGGAAGTGGCGCGGTCCGGCGCCAACTATGTCGCGCGCCTGTCCGAGGCGCCCCCGGTGAACGGTCATCGGCCGGCGGTGGACGTGATGTTCAACAGCGCCGCCCGCTGCGCCGGCCGCAACCTCATCGCCGCCCTGCTCACCGGCATGGGCAAGGACGGCGCACGCGGCCTGCTGGAAATCCGCGAAGCCGGCGGCTACACCGTCGCCCAGGACGAAGCCAGCTGCGTGGTCTACGGAATGCCTCGGGAAGCGGCGGAGATTGGCGCGGCGGAAGAGGTGTTGCCGCTGGAAGAGATAGGCCCCGCGCTGCTGGCACAGGCGCGGAGACGGGGGAGTGGGAATAGGGTGTGAGGGTCCGCGCGGGGTTCAACTCCCCTCACCCCCGGCCCCTCTCCCGGGGGGAGAGGGGTGACTCGCGCCGGCTGGCTCGAAACCATCCGGATGCACCGACTAGCTCCCTCTCCCTCTGGGAGAGGGCTGGGGTGAGGGAATCTAGGCCAGACTCAGACCACCCCGTAGGTTGGTCCGAGCTACGCGAGGCCCAACGAACGGCGTCGAACCCAACTTACGTCGGCATCACCCCACGCTGCCGCGACATCGTCAGCGCCAGGTCTTCGATCATGTCTTCCTGGCCGCCCACCGTGCCACGACGTCCCAGTTCCACCAGCAGCTCGCGGGCCTGGATGCCGTACTTCTTCTCGGCGCGCTTGGCGAACAGCAGGAAGGAGCTGTACACCCCGGCGTAGCCCAGGGTCAGGGCGTCGCGGTCGACGCGGATCGGCTGGTCCATCATCGGCACCACCAGGTCCTCGGCAACGTCCATGATCTTGTACAGGTCGATGCCGGTCTCCACGCCCATGCGCGCCAGCACGGCGACGAACACTTCCAGCGGCGTGTTGCCGGCGCCGGCGCCCAGGCCCGCTACCGAGCCGTCGATGCGTGCAGCACCCGCCTCGATGGCGGCCAGGGAGTTGGCGATGGCCATGCCCATGTTGTGGTGGCCATGGAAGCCGACCTCGGTGTTCGCGTTCAGGCCATTGCGCAGCACGCTGATCTTCTCGGTCACCTCATCCGGCAGCATGTAGCCGGCCGAGTCGGTGCAGTAGATGCAGTTGGCGCCGTAGCTCTCCATCAGCTTCGCCTGCTCCAGCAGTTTTTCGGCGCTGACCATGTGCGCCATCATCAGGAAGCCAACGGTATCCAGGCCCATCTTCGCGGCCATGCCGATGTGCTGGCCGGAGACGTCCGCCTCGGTGCAATGGGTGGCGACGCGAATGGTGGAGACGCCCATGTCGTGAGCCATCTTCAGGTGGTCGACGGTGCCGATACCCGGCAGCAGCAGGGCCGAGACCTTGGCCTGCTTGAGCTTGGGGATCACCGCGTCGAAATATTCCTCGTCCGAGTGGGCCGGGAAGCCATAGTTCAGCGAGGAACCGCCCAGGCCGTCGCCGTGGGTGATTTCGATCAGCGGCACGCCTGCGGCGTCGAGGCCGGTGGCCACGGCCACCATCTCGTCCAGGCTGATCTGGTGGCGCTTGGCGTGCATGCCGTCGCGCAGGCTCATGTCGTGCAGGCGCACGCGCTTACCTTGCAGGTTCATGTTGTTTCTCCACTCAACGGGCAGGCAGTTGCAGGGCGCCCTTATGGGCCTCTTCGGCGAACATTTCCGCGGTGCGCAGGCCGGCGGCGGTCATGATGTCCAGGTTGCCGGCGGACTTGGGCAGGAAATCTCCCAGCCCTTCCACTTCGATGAAGATCGACACCTTGCGGCCATCGAATACCGGGCCGTTGATCAGCTTGTAGCCCGGCACGTAGCGCTGCACTTCCTTGACCATGTGCAGCACCGAAGCGCGGATTTCCGCCTGGTCGGGCTCACCTTCGGTGAGGCAATGGATGGTGTCGCGCATCATCAGCGGCGGCTCGGCCGGGTTGATGACGATGATCGCCTTGCCACGCTTGGCGCCACCGATCTTCTCCACAGCACCGGCAGTGGTGCGGGTGAACTCGTCGATGTTCTGCCGGGTGCCCGGCCCCACGGAGCGGGAGGACACGGTGGCGACGATCTCGCCGTACTCCACCGGCTGCACGCGGGACACTGCCGCCACCATGGGAATGGTGGCCTGGCCGCCGCAGGTGACCATGTTGACGTTAAGCGCCAGCTTCTCGGCGTGCTCCTTGAGGTTCACCGGCGGTACGCAGTACGGGCCGATGGCCGCCGGGGTGAGGTCGATCATGATCACGCCCAGCTCATTGAGCTTGCGGCTGTTTTCGGCATGGACGTAGGCCGAGGTGGCATCGAAGGCGATGCGGATATCGTCGTCCAGCACGTGGGGCAGCAGGCCGTCGACGCCTTCTGCGGTGGTCTTCAGGCCGAATTCGGCGGCGCGTTTCAGGCCCTCGGAAGTCGGGTCGACGCCCACCATCCACACCGGTTCGATCCATTCGGAACGGCGCATCTTGATCAACAGGTCGGTGCCGATATTGCCCGGCCCGATGATGGCCGCCTTGAGTTTCTTGCTCATGCTCTTTCCCCGGAGTCAGTCGCGGAAGGACACCCGGGCGCTGCCCAGGCCGTCGATGGTCAGTTCGAAGTGGTCGCCGGCACGCGCCGGCTCCAGCGGTACCAGGGAGCCGGAGAGGATGATTTCCCCGGCCTTGAACGGGATGCCGAAGGCTCCCAGGGTGTTGGCCAGCCAGGCCACGGCGGTAAGCGGGTTGCCCTGCACCGCCGAGCCCAGGCCCTCGCTGATCTGCGTGCCGTTCTTGAACACGGTCATGCGCAGGTTGGGCAGGTCCAGCTCGCGTGGGTCCACCTGCTCGCGGCCGAGCACGAAGACACCGCAGGAGGCGTTGTCGGCCACGGTGTCCTGGATGCGGATCTTCCAGTCGTGAATGCGCGAATCGACGATCTCGAAGCAGGGAATCACGCATTCGGTGGCGTCGAGCACGTCCTGCTCGGTAACGCCGGGCCCTACCAGGTCATGCTTCAGCTTGAAGGCGATCTCGCCCTCGGCGCGCGGCTGGATCAGGCGGTTGCCGGACAGGGAAATGCTGTCGCCGTCGTCGAACCACATGTCTCGGGTAATGAAGCCGAAGTCCGGCTGGTGCACGTTGAGCATGCGTTGCACGGCTGCGGAGGTGACGCCGATCTTCTTGCCGACGATGGCATCGCCTGCCGCCACGCGGCGCTCGATGCTGTAGAGGGAGATGCGGTAGGCGTCTTCGATCGTGATCTCTGGCCAGCGCTCGGTCAGCGGCGCCAGGGTGCGACCGGCGAGCAGGGCCTGATAGAGCTCCTCGCCGTATGCGCGCTGCAGGATTTCACTCATGACCGGCCCTCCGCGAGGAAGTCCAGGCAGGTGCGGTTGAACAGCTCGCGGTGCTCCACCATCACCCAGTGACCGCACTCGCTGAGCATCACGAAGCGGATGTTTGTGCAGTTCTCCAGCATGGTCTGGGCGCCGGAAGACGGGCAGAACTTGTCGTTCATGCCCCAGAAACCGAGGATCGGGCAGGACAGCTCGGACAGGCGCGCCGCCATGTTCGGCACCTGCATGGTGCTCAGCACGCAACGCGGTTGCTGCTGCACCACGGCGACCCGCTCGTTGACGGTCTCGTCGCTGATCAGCGAGGCGTCGTAGAGCTGCAGGGACAGCAGCCGGCGCATGCCGTCGGCGTCGTTCAGCTCGCCATTGGCAAAGGCGGCGCCCATCTTCTGGATGCCTTCCATCTGCAGGTAGTACTGCTCCTTCTCCATCAGGCCACCCGGCGCCATCAGCACCAGACGGCTGACGCGGCTCGGCGCATCCAGCGCCAGCTTGATGGCGATGGCGCCGCCCAGGGAGTTGCCCACCAGTACGCAGCGCTCGATATCCAGGGAATCCAGCAGACCGGTCAGGGCGGAGACGAAGAAGTCGAGGCTGTAAGTGGTTTCCGGTTTGTCGGAAAGGCCGTAGCCCGGCAGGTCGGGGACTATCACCCGATAGCCGAATTTCTCGAACACCGGGTAGTTCTGCTTGAAGTTGCTGTGGCCGCTGGCGCCAGGGCCGCTGCCGTGAATGAACACCACCGGCTCGCCTTCGCCAGCATCCAGGTAGTGCAGTCGCAGACCATCGGGCAGCGTGACGAAACGCCCTTGCGGTAGCGCGCCCATGGGACTCTCCTCGGCTTGTTGTTTGGCCGGATTATTCGGCGCGCCCCGGTGGGCAACATCGTCCGAGAGGACTAGCAGGGAGAGAGATGCTCCTTGTAGCTCTTTTGTGGGAGCGAATTCATTCGCGATGCAGGCCGCAGGCCTGTTCCTCGGAATCCTGGGCCGCTTCGCAGCCTTTCGCGAATGAATTCGCTCCTACAGAGAAATCTCCCAGCGGCGAATAGTCCTCCCGGACGTAGGCACCCCGCCTTGCTCGCCCTAGCCTCTGCCCATCGACAACCGACAGACGAGGCAGCCATGGGCGATGCATTGGATTTCAGCGGCAAGGTGGTACTGGTGACCGGAGGCGGCAAGGGCGTGGGCCGGGGCATCAGCCAGCGCTTTCTCGCCTGCGGCGCCGAGGTGGTGATCTGTGGCCGCAATGCCCCCGACCAATTGCCTGTCCACGCTGGCCGCGCGGCGCACTTCCTGCCTTGCGACGTGCGTGACATCGAGCAGAGCCAGCAGCTGGTGGATGCCATCGTCGACCGCTTCGGCCGTCTCGACGTGCTGGTGAACAACGCCGGCGGCGCGCCCCATGCCGAGGCCGCCACAGCATCGCCACGCTTCTCCGAATCCATCATCCGTCTCAACCTGCTGGCACCGCTCAACCTCTGCCAACTCGCCAACCGGGTGATGCAGAAGCAGCCGGGCGGCGGCGCCATCGTCAACATCTGCAGCGTCAGCGCCACCCGCCCCTCTCCCGGCACCGCCGCCTACGGCGCAGCCAAGGCTGGCTTGCTCAACCTGACCCGTTCCCTCGCAGTGGAATGGGCGCCGAAGGTCCGGGTGAATGCGGTAACGGCGGGGCTGATCCTCACCGAGCAGGCGGAGCTGCACTACGGCGATGCCGAGGGCGTGGCGCGGGTGGCGGCGGGGATTCCCCTGCAGCGCATGGCCAGCCCGGAGGATATCGGCGATGCCTGCCTGTACCTGGCATCACCGCTGGCCAGCTATGTGAGCGGCGCGGATATCTGCGTGCATGGGGGTGGGGAGAAGCCGGTGTTTCTGGAGGCGGCGGGGGTGAACTGATAGCGCCGGAGTCCCTCTCCCCCAGCCCCTCTCCCTGAAGGGAGAGGGGAGCTTATTCGTGCCCCAGACAAACGCTGCGTGTCCGGCAAGCCGAAGGACGTCAGGCGCGAGTTACCCCTCTCCACTTCAGGGAGAGGGGACGGGGGTGAGGGCTTTGCCGTCCACCATCGAATGCGCCCTGAACACCGTCTCGACGATCTTCCAGCGCCCATCGATGCACCGATAACGGTCCTGATAAATCCCACCCAGTTGCCGCGTGGCCCCAGTCTCGGCGTCGAGGTTGAAGTAGTAGAGCGCCCAGCGCCCAATCGCTTCGCCCTCCCCCGCCAGTTCGATTTCCGGGTTGGCGCCATGGTGCAGGTCGATCACCCGCTCGTTGCAGGCCAGGGACTGGTACAGCGCGACAAAGCTGTCGCGATCCTGGAAGCAGCCGACGGGACCGTAGTCGATAGCGATTTCACCCTCGGCGAAGCAATCGCGGATCACCTCGATCTCCTTCAGGTCGCAGGCGTTGAAATAGCGGTGCTTGAGCTCGCGGATGGCCTCGACGGCTTCAAGGCGGGCAATGCGCTGTTCCAGGGTCATGGCTGTTCCCTCGCGATCATGTTGGCTTCGCCCCAAAAGGCTTTCATCGAACGGATGCGACCTTCGGCATCGAACTCCATCACGTCGATAACTTCGATGGAGCGGGCCTGGCCGCCCCAGTCCAGGTCAACGCAGAAGGGCACGGCGCCACAGCCACGGGTGGCGCGGATGGAGCCGTCCAGCCGCGCGCTGGCGTTCAGGCGCCCCAGGCCTTCGCGGTAAAAGCGCGAGATGGCCTCGATGCCCACGTAGGGCGGCTTGCCCACCGGGTCCTCGACGACCGCATCTTCGGCATAAAGCGCGAGGATGCCGTCGATATCCACGGCGTCCACCAGTTCGATATAACGGGCGAGCTTCGCCCGTACCTGCTGCTCATCAATCATGGAGTCGTCCCTCATGCCACTTCGAACAGAGCGGCGGCACCCATGCCACCACCGATGCACATGCTCACCACGACGTAGCGCAGTCCCCGGCGTTTGCCCTCGATCAGCGCATGGCCAACCATCCGCGCGCCGGACATGCCGAAGGGATGGCCGATGGAAATGGCACCGCCGTTGACGTTCAGTCGCTCGTCGGGAATCCCCAGGGTGTCGCGGCAGTGGATGACCTGGCAGGCGAACGCCTCGTTCAGCTCCCACAGGCCGATGTGGTCCATGGAAAGTCCGTGGCGCTTGAGCAGCTTGGGAATGGCGAACACCGGACCGATGCCCATCTCATCGGAATCGCAGCCGGCCACCGCCAGGCCGCGGTAGATGCCCAGGGGCTCCAGGCCCCGGCGGGCGGCCTCTTGCGCGCTCATCAGCACCGAAGCGCTGGCGCCGTCGGAAAGCTGCGAGGCGTTGCCGGCCGTGATGAAGCGACCGGCACCGCTCCACTGTCCGCCCTGCCACACGGGCTCCAGGGCGCGCAGGCTTTCGCGGGTGGTATCGGCACGGTTGCATTCGTCGCGGGTCAGGGTCACGGATTCGTGGCGGCTTTCGCCGGTGGCCTTGTCCGTCACCAGCTTGCGTGCGGTCAGCGGCGCCAGTTCGGTATCGAAGAGTCCGGCGCTTTGCGCCAGGGCGGTGCGCATCTGGCTCTGGTAGCTGTATTCGTCCTGAGCCTCGCGGGAGATGCCGTAGCGCTCGGCGACGATTTCCGCCGTCTCGATCATCGGGATATAGGCGCGCGGGTCCTGCGCCAGTACGGCTTCGGACTGGTTGCGGTAGCTGTTCTTGTGCTTGTTCTGCACCAGGGAGATGGACTCCAGGCCACCGGCAACGGCGATGTCGATCTCGTTGCACATGATGCTCTTGGCGGCCAGAGCGATGCTCATCAGACCGGAAGAACACTGACGCTCCACCGCCATGCCGGCCACACTGGACGGCAGCCCGGCGGCCACCGCGCAGAGTCGGCCGAGGTTATAGGCCTGGGTGCCCTGCTGGGCGGCTGCGCCCATGATCACATCGTCCACCTCGCCCCCTTCGACACCGGCACGACGCAGTGCTTCGCGCACCACATGGCCGCCCATCAGCGGCGCTTCGGTGTCGTTGAAGGCACCCCGGAAGGCCTTGCCGATGGGGGTGCGGGCGGTGGATACGATTACGGCTTCTTTCATTGGTGACTCCAGAATTATTCAGTGCCTGTAGGGGCGAATTCATTCGCCAAGGGCAGCGCAGCTGCCCCATCGGGCCTTGCAGGGCAGACCTGCGGCCTGCTTGGCGAATGAATTCGCCCCTACAAGGAAATCGCCCTCACTCGGGGTAGTAACGACTGATGGTGTCCACCACACAGCCCGGCCGCTCCTCGCCTTCGATCTCCACGCTGACGCGGATGGTGGCCTGGATGCCGCCCTTCACTTCTTCGGCGGCGACCAGTTGGGCGCTGCCGCGCACGCGGCTGCCGGCGCGGACGACGCTGGGGAAGCGCACCCTCTCGCAGCCGTAGTTCACCCCCATGGAGATGCCGCGCACCTCGACAATCTGCGGCAGGAAGAGGTTGACCAGGGCGAGTGTCAGGTAGCCGTGGGCGATGCAGGCGCCGAAGGGGCCGCTGGCGGCGCGGGCCGGGTCCACATGAATCCACTGGTGGTCGCCGGTGGCTTCGGCGAACTGGTCGATGCGCGATTGCTCGACGCTGATCCAGTCGCTCACGCCCAGCTGTTCACCAACGTGCTCCAGCAAGGCGGCCGGTGTTGCGAAGATCGTCGCCATGCTCAGGCCCTCTGGCTGGAGACCGACAGCACTTCGCCGGTCATGTAGGAGCTGTAGTCGCTGGCCAGAAACATCATCACGTTGGCCACTTCCCAGACTTCCGCCGCGCGGCCGAAGGCCTCGCGGGAGGCGAGCTGGTCCAGCAGTTCCTTGGGTGCGGATTTCTTCAGGAAGTCGTGCAGGGCGATGCTCGGACTCACCGCGTTGATGCGGATGCCATGCTCGGCCGCTTCCACCGCTGCGCAGCGGGTCAGCGCCATGACGCCGGCCTTGGCCGCGGCGTAGTGGCTCTGCTCCTTCTGTGCACGCCAACCGAGAACCGAGGCGTTGTTGACGATCACGCCGCGACCGCGATCCATCATCTTCGGCAGCATGGCGCGGGTCATGCGCATGGTGCCGGTGAGGGTCACGTCGAGGACGCGATTCCACTCCTCATCGCCCATCTCCACCAGCAGGCGAGAACCGCCGAGGCCGGCGTTGTTGATCAGCACATCGACGCCGTCCAGTTCGCGCTCGGCGGCGGCCACCAGGGCCTGCACCTGCTCCTCGTTGGTGACGTTGCACACGCAGGTATGGACGCGATCAAGCCCAGTGGCTTCGCGGATCTTTGCTGCCGCTTCCTGCAGGCGGCCTTCATGGATATCGCTGATCATCAGCGCGCGGCAGCCTTCCTCGGCGGCACGCAGGGCGGCGGAGAAACCGATACCGGCACCAGCGGCGGCGGTGATCAGCACCGACTTGCCGCGCAGCAGGCCGTGGCCGGGAACGTAGGTGGGAGTGCTCATGCAAGGTCCTCGGGTCAGACGCGCACGCGCGGCTCGCGGGGCATGCCCAGCGCGCGTTCGGCGATGATGTTGCGTTGGATTTCGTTGGTGCCGCCGTAGATGGTGTCGGAGCGGCTGAAGAGGAACATCGACTGCAGTCGGCCGAGTTGGTACGGCCCGTCTTCCAGCAGTTCGGCGTCGGGGCCGAGCACGTCCATGGCCAGCTTGCCCAGCTCGACGTGCCAGTTGGCCCAGCACAGCTTGTAGATCATCGCCTCGCGGCGCAGCGAGCCGTCCTGCGCGCCGGAAAGCATGCGCAGGGAGTTGTAGCGCAGGATGCGCAGCCCGCCCCAGGCTTCGGCGATGCGCTGGCGCAGCAGCGGGTCGCGAGCGGCGCCATTCTCCCGTGCGATGCGGATGATCTCTTCCAGCTCGTTCTGGAACTGCATCTGCTGGCCGAGGGTGGACACGCCACGCTCGAAGCCCAGCAAGGCCATGGCGATCTTCCAGCCATCCCCCGGCGCGCCGAGAAGGTTGGCCTCGTCGGTCACGGCTTCGTCGAAGAACACTTCGTTGAACTCCGAGGTGCCGGTGAGCTGCTCGATGGGCCGCACGGTGATGCCCGGCTGGTCCATGGGCACCAGCAGGAAGGACAGGCCCTTGTGACCCACGCTGCCCGGCTCGGTACGGGCGATGACGAAGCACCATTCGGATTCGTGCGCGAGCGAGGTCCAGACCTTCTGCCCGCTGATGCGCCATTGCCCGTTCTCCAGCACAGCACGGGTTTTCACATTGGCGAGGTCCGAGCCGGCACCCGGCTCGGAGTAACCCTGGCACCAGAATTCGGTGCCGGCGACGATACCCGGCAGCAGGCGGCGCTTCTGCTCTTCCGTGCCGAAGGCGGCGATGGTCGGGCCGGCCAGGCCTTCGCCGATGTGCCCCATGCGACCGGGGCCACCGGCGCGGGCGTACTCTTCGTGGAAGATCACCTGCTGGCTGATGGACAGGCCACGGCCGCCGTGCTCGGGCGCCCAGCCCACGCAGGTCCAGCCGCCCTCGGCCAGCTTGCGTTCCCAGGCTTTGCGCTCCTCGGGGAAGCTGTGTTCGTCCCCCGGCCCGCCACGAAAGCGCAGCTGTTCGAACTCGCCACCCAGGTTGTCGGCCAGCCAGCCGGCCACATCGCGGCGGAAGGCTTCGTCCGCCTCACTGAAACTGATCTTCATGCGTATTCCCCCAGGAGGGCGGTGGCGATGCGCTCGCGGTGCCAGGACGGCGCGCCGAACAGGGCCTCACTGGCCCGGGCGCGCTTGAAGTAGAGGTGCGGGTCGTACTCCCAGGTGAAGCCGACACCGCCGTGCAACTGGATGGATTCCGCGGCGCAGTGGAAGAAGGCTTCCGAGCAGCGCGACTTGGCCAGGGCGGCGGCCAGCGGCAGCTCAGCGGCGACGCCCTTGTCGCCATTGGCCGCGAGGACCTCTTCGGCCACACAGGCGGCGTACCAGGCCGCCGAACGCGCGCACTCCACCTCCAGCATCATGTCGGCGGCGCGGTGCTTGATGGCCTGGAAGCTGGCGATGGCGCGACCGAACTGCTGGCGCTCGGCGGTGTAGGCCAGGGTCAGGTCCAGGGACTGCTGGGCGCCGCCGGTCTGCTCGGCAGCCAGGGCGATGCAGGCCAGTTGCAGCACTTTTTCCAGCAGCTCACCACCCTGCCCCGGCGTGCCCAGCGCGGCATCGGCATCGACGTAAACATGGTTGAGTTCGACTTCGGCCAGTTTGCGGGTCTGATCCAGGGTCGGTACCAGTTTGCGACTGATGCCGGGCGTGTCTGCCGGAATCACGAACAGGCCGATGCCCTCGCTACCGCGCGCCGCCACGATCAACAGGTTGGCGTTGTGGCCGTCGACCACCTGGCGCAACTTGCCGTCGAGGACGAAGCCCTTGCCCTCTTCGCGCACGTTGGCCTGTACCGAGTCCAGGCCGTTGCGGCTGTTGCTGGCGTAAGCCAGGGTGCCCGTCAGGCTGCCATCAGCCAGCTGCGGCAGCCATTTGGCTTTCTGCGCCTCGCTCCCACCCAGCAGCAACGCCGGGGTGGCCAGGCAGGCGCTGGCGAAGAAAGGCGAGCAGAACAGGCGACGGCCCATCTGCTCCAGCAGGATCGCCAGCTCGACGAAGCCCAGGCCCAGGCCGCCATATTCTTCGGGGATGTGGATGGCCGGCCAGACCATCTCGCTGCATACGCGCTGCCAGAGCTCGGGGTCATGGCCCAGCTCGGAGACCATGGCCGCCCGCACGGCGGCGGAATCGGAAACGTCCGCGAGAAAGCTCTCGGCGGACTCGCGGATCATCTCCTGCTCATCGCTGAACGCGAATTCCATAAGGCTGCCTTCTTGTGATTCTCGGGGCGAGCGCCCCTGGTACGAAGGAGTCTGGCGAGTTGCGCAGGAGGGGGAATCGTCCGGATGGACGACGAGGGAAATGGCTGTTGTGGCGGGATAAATGTGTAGGGGCGAATGAATTAGCCCCTACAAGGTGTGTGCACTCAAAGCTGCTTGGCAGCCGTAGGTTGGGTAGAGCGCAGCGAAACCCAACGCGGGGCCAGCAAGTAAGGACGGCTTACTGGCTTGCACGGTGGATATGCCCCCGGACGGGGCATTTATTGATGTGCAAGGAGACGGGTTGGATCGACTTGGCTGCTAGGTCGGGGGACTGTCTTGGCAGATGGCTTTCGGCCGACCATGGACACATCGCGAGGGACTCCGTGATCTAAACTCGATTCATGTCTCATTTTCCTCCTCTCCTCATGGCCCTCTATTGGAGCAACATTCAAGCCAAACAGGGAGTTACGCATGCGTAAGGAATGTTATGCGACACAAGTAGTGAAAAGCATTAGACCACTTGCGTTGCCTGCTTTTAGTTATACCTAAGGAAAACATACTGAGGAGCTTCAGCTAGCCATGGACGAAAAGCCAGTTGCGCCCTGGATAAGAAACCTATCAAGATCGACATTAACCGTTACTTTGTTTTCTTTGATGACAGTATTTGTCTCATCTGGCAATGTTCAAAAAAAATCAATTTTGGTTTCTTGTGTCGGCGTGTCTGCCATGTTTGCAATGACTGCAATTGTTTGCGTTATCAAAAAATCCGCTCCGGCTTTTACTAGTCAATACGGGAGGGTTTCGGCCACCCCTCAAAAAACCAAGCCGGTACAGTTTTTCTTGTGTGTATTTTTATTTATCTCAATATCAATATTATTGTTGCTAGCCGCTGCGCAGAGATATACAGAGCTTTACCCGATTCAGTCATAAAAGATGGGGGTAGATTTATTTTCATTACTCTAACCCTGCCTACACCCAGACGCCTCTAGAGTAGAAAAAAAAATATATACCACCATTTCCAGTTAGGTAAATCAGCAACTTGGCTGCTCGAAAAGTGGCGTTATCCAACATCTGTCTGGATGTTATGCGGCAGGAGTGTCGTCTAATAATTGTTAGGGGTCTTCAATGGCTGGAGGCGGTGCCTTAACCCTCGCGATCCTATTCCTAGTGTTAGCCGTAGTGGCTATTGGACGAATTCTTTTCTCGTCTAGCACTCGATCTAAACGCAAACGAATAAGCTTCGCTATACTTGCGTTCATTTCACCATTTTTGCTGTTATTTGTAGCAAGCAGCATCCATAACAAAGTTCCTGATTTTCTATCGGGCTTTGTTTTCTGGGCGGCAATACTTAGCCCTGCGATAATCTATATCGTTTACGGGTTGACCGAGCCCAATAAGCAAACACAGAGTAAATCCTAACAAACGGTTCTAGACCGTCCGCTTCTCTCGCTGGGACGCCCGCGGAAAAGGGGACACATTAAAGGGGACAGATTTATTTTTCCTACTCTAGAGGTGTCTGGGTATGGGCAGGTTTAGAGTAAAGAAAATAAATCTGTCCCCTTTTTACACTGTCCCCTTTTTACACGCTCACTGAGCGCGTAATTTTGCCGGCGGCATGGAGCGGCAGCTACTTTTTCAACAGAATCGGCCAGAAGCAGACATTCAGCTTCGGGCGCTTTTGACCCTTAGCCGGCGCCTGCAAGGGCTGCATTCGGTCGATATTCTGTGACTTGAAGGTGTCTACGAAGCGTTGGGCGATTCAGTCGGTTCAGCACGCAAGCGTAGATTCGTCGAGCGCTGCCATCAATTCCATCCGCTTCGCAATTAGCTTAAGCCTGTCCGAACCCGAAAGATATTTTCCTGGTGCGGGCAAGGCAGAAGCTGTTGCCTCGCACCAACGCGAATACAGAACGCTGGTGTTAACGAAATCTGCTACTTGCGCCTTGCGCGCTAATGCCCGCTCGATCTGTTCAGCAATAATGGGATTGACAGTGGAGTAAGCAAACTGCGAAGAGGGGTGATTAACCACTGCCACAGGCACACCACCCGCTAGCGCGGTAACCCGACTACCGTTTCGCTTGCTGTAGCAGACGATCAACTCTGGTTCCAACACGTCCAAGACTTCAGTGAACGATCGCTTACCTTTCTCCCAAACTGCGTCCGACGGCACTTTGCGGATGCTGGGTAAGAACTCTTGGATAAAGTTGTAGTAGGCAATGCTATGCCAAAACTCACTCCTATCTGTTTTGGAAAAGTGCTTCCTAGCATTCAGGATAGAAGCCATTATTTTAGTGAAATGTGCATGTCGCCGAAGCTTAGCTGTGGCGTGAGGGTGTTTCTGACCTAAGGCCAGGGCCTTCAATACCTCGGGTGTGACTGTCGGGCGTTCATGCTCCTTGGCACCATAGTGAGATTCGCAGACCACAAGAATGCGTAGACCATGAATGCCTCGCTCGTAGTGGGGGCCGACCCATGGTGCAAAACGGACCGTACTTTTGCTCATCGCCATCCTTAGTTTGATTGTTAAGGCCAACAATTTTGGCCCAGCCGTAATCACACCATGAATCTACGCCGCTTCTGTATACGTCCTCAATGGCTGCTACCGCCGTAGCTCCTCTGTATATGCCCTTGCAAGGCTACGTCCTACAGATACTTCCGACTCTCTTTCCCCCTCCCTACAGAGAGTTTTCCTACAGCCCGTTAGCCTTGAGGCCCTACGCGTGCCATAGCTAGTGTCCCCGCCGTCACGGTCAATCCCGTGGCTGGGTTTGGCGACCCGACATTAGCAGGCGCGATAGCGCCAGCAAGGTGCTTGCGAGAACGGCGGACGTTCTTGCAGGTCCCCGCACGAATGCAGAAAGCCTGCATTGCTTTATGGCAGATCGCGCGGGGAGACCTTCGGGTCTGCCGGGTTCCTGCTAACCGGTTCGCCAACCCCGCGCGATTTGCCACCCACGTTTGGCGACGCAGGTGGCAACTCTTTCACTTAGCAGGAGTACCACCATGCACGACGCATACACCCCTGTCGTTTTCTACCGCCATTCCCACCGCCTGCGCACCCTGATGCTCGACAACCAGCCCTGGTTCGTTGCCCATGACTTCGCCCGGTTAATCGGCCACCCCGATGCCCTCCCCCTGCTCCAGGCCCTGGAGCCTCACGAACAACAAACCCTCCGCCTCGGCTACACCCATGACTTCCATGAAGAGGTCACCGCCATCAGTGATATCGGCGCCTACAAGGTGCTGTTCCAGTTTGGCCAGCCAGAGCACGGCGAGGTCGGCCGTTGGCTGAGTGAAGTGCTGGTGCCGACGCTGCATGACTATCACCGGGTGCCGGATGCGGCACCGTGCCGTGACGTTCTGAGCTATGAGGGCAGACGAATTGGCGTGGTGCGCTGGCAGGGCGAGGTGTGGGTGGCGTGGCGAGATTTGCCGGCCTTTATGGCCTCGGGAAAGGAGGTGTCGGCATGAGCATCGACCTTGAGGAACGTCGGCTGCGGGAGCTGCTGGACCGCTTGGATTCGCGGCTGCATGCGGTGCAGATGATTGCCGAGGTCGTTCTGGACAATGCGGCGCTACGGGAGGGGATTCCCGGACCCTATCTCGACAACATCAAGGAAAGCGCGCTGGTGGATGCGTTGATTCATTTGTCTCGCAGCAATCTGGAGGACTTCTGGCTGTTGGTGAAGATGGAGGAATTGCCGTTGGGGGCGAGGTGATTTGCGGTGTATTTGGGCCCCTCTCCGATGTGGAGAGGGGCCTTTGTTTGTTGGGGCAACGGGGTTGCCCTTGGCGATTGAAATCGCCCCTACAGGTGGGGTGGATTTGGGGTTGTTCGCGAGCAGAGCTCGCTCCTACGGTGCGCGCTGTGGGTCGTCAACACCAGAGCAACACGGCCATGGATGGTTTGCTTATCGTGCCTTTGAAGGAGCTATGAACATGAAATGTCCATCTTGTGCAGCATCGGAACTGGTGCATGACACCCGCGATATGCCTTACACCTACAAGAATGAGTCGACCAACATTCCGACAGTTACCGGCGACTTCTGCCCGGCTTGTGGCGAGACGGTTCTCGATGCAGCCGAGTCGGCCCGCGTCAGTGCGGCGATGCTGGAATTCAACAAACAGGTGAATGCTTCGATTGTCGATTCGAGCTTCATAGCCAACGTTCGCAAGAAGCTCGCACTCGACCAACGTGAAGCGGCAGAGATTTTCGGCGGTGGAGTCAATGCATTTTCACGCTACGAAAACGGCAAAACCAAGCCGCCGTTGGCTCTGGTGAAGCTACTCAAGATACTTGATCGCCACCCCGAACTATTGAACGAAGTCAGGACGACCTAGCCTCGCCCGCGTGGTTGGGGGAAGCGCACCGCCACTCGTCTATCGAGGTGTCAAAGCCCGCATCGAGCGGGCTTTTTCGTGCCTGAACGATAGCGTTGGCTTAGGGGTTGGCGTGTTGGCTTTTAGCGAATGAATTCGCCCCTACAGCGGTGAATTTGGGTGGGGTTGTTCGCGAGCAGAGCTCGCTCCTACGGCGGTAATCGTGCGTTGCCCTTAGCGAATGAATTCGCCCCCACAGGGGGGGAGTTTTCCCGGATTTCATTCGAGCTGCCAACGCCGTATGGCCCGCCCCCGCGAAGGACAGGATCGCTATGCATCACAGTGTGTCTGAAATGCATTGAGATACATGGGTACGAGTTTGACCAGGGAGCTGACACAGGCCAGATACCTCGGGGTGTTCAACTGCATGCGTCGCTTGAACGGGGTCGACCGGCCCCCAGCCAAACGCTTGCAACGGAGACATCCTCATGACGATGGCAATGCAGAACAAGGCAACCGGCAATAAACGCCGCCGCTGGGTCGGCTCGTCGATCCTCGCCCTGACCCTGATGCAGCTCGGCTTGGCCCATGCCCAAGCCTCCACGAGCGCGGCGCCCGCCGCGACCAGCGCCAGCACCCGGAGCGTGCAAGCCTCCCCGTTCGGCCAGTTGAAGCATGTAAAGGCCGGGCTGCTGGAGGTGGCGTATGCCGAGGTCGGCCCCGCCGACGGGCCTGTGGTCATCCTCCTGCACGGCTGGCCTTACGATATCCACAGCTATGAGAAGGTCGCGCCTCTGCTGGCGGACAAGGGCTATCGGGTGCTGATGCCCTATGCACGGGGCTATGGCGATACGCACTTCCTCTCCGAGCAGTCCGTTCGCAATGGTCAGCCCGCTGCGCTGGCCAGTGACGTCATCGATTTCATGGATGCGCTCAATATCAAACAGGCCGTGCTTGGCGGCTACGACTGGGGCGCGCGCTCGGCCGACATCGTCTCCGCACTCTGGCCGGAACGGGTCAAGGCGCTCGTGTCGGTCAGCGGCTATCTGATCGGCAACCAGGCCGCGGGCCAGAAACCGCTACCGCCCAAGGCCGAACTGCAGTGGTGGTACCAGTTCTACTTCGCCACCGAGCGCGGCCGCGCCGGCTACGAGCAGAACACCCACGACTTCGCCAAGCTGATCTGGCAGTTGGCCTCGCCGAAATGGGCGTTCGACGACGCCACTTTCGATCGCAGCGCCGCTGCCCTGGACAACCCCGATCACGTCGCCATCACCGTGTACAACTACCGCTGGCGCCTGGGCCTGGAGAAGGGGGAACCCCGCTACGAGGCCCTGGAGCAGAAGCTGGCCACCTCACCCTCCATCAGCGTGCCGACCATCACCCTGGAAGGTGACGCCAACGGTGCGCCGCACCCGAAGGCCGAGGACTATGCCAAGCGCTTCACCGGCAAGTACGAGTACCGGCTGATCACCGGTGGCATCGGCCACAACCTGCCCCAGGAAGATCCGCAGGCCTTCACCAAGGCCATCATCGACGCCGACAACCTCTGAAGCGCGGAAAGGGCACGCTCGTTGCCACCGGCGCGCCGGGTGGCAGCGAGGGCCTCGATTCACGGTTTCTAGCTGCACGGAATCAACCATCAACTGCATCGATGGCAGCCATTACGCAGCATCACTTCTTCAGCGAAATCCCATCAGTAACATGGGCCCCATAGACGAATTCCACCCCCCTCTAATCAAGGTGACCAAAATGAAAAAGCAAATCTTCGCCAGCCTGTTCATCGCCAGCCTGTCCGCCTCCGCTTTTGCACTGTCGGTTGCCGAGGGTGGTGCCGAGCGCACTTCCATCCACCGCGTCGCCGAAGGTGGCGCTGACCGCACCAGCATCCACCGCGTTGCGGAGAATGGTTCCGAGCGCTCCCAGTCCCTGCGTGTGGCTGAAGGTGGTGCCGACCGCACTGGGGCCAACCGCATCAGCTAATTCCCGGAGCAGTTCAGAGGCGGGCAATTCATGATGTATGCACCTCGAAAGGCAGAAGGCGCCACTTATGGCGCCTTCTTTCTTTTTGGGGAATACGAAATCCATGGGAGCGGATTTGGATGGGGTTGTTCGCGAGCAGAGCTCGCTCCTACGGTGGTTATTGTGTGCCGGCCATTGGGACAGCTGCGCTGTCCTTGGCGAATGAATTCGCCCCTACAGGGATTGGGTGCCGTAGACCTTCCGGGCCCCGAAGAGGACCATGCCTGCCGTGTAGTGCTTCCCATCATCAGAGGACGCCCTGGAAACAATCTCCGGGGCGTCTTGCGTTGGATCAGCCCTGCGTCGACGCGTGGCGACCGGCCTGACGGCCGAAGAACGTAGCGTCCGCCAGCGACATGCCCGAGCTGTAGCCACCGCCCCAGCGTGGCAGGCCGCAACTGGTGCGCCCTGCTGCATAGAGGCCGGCGACAAGTTCACGCTGCGCGGTCAGCACCTGGCCGGTAGGCAGCGTGTCGAGGCCACCGAAGGTGAAGTGCGGGAAGAAGGCGTAATCGAAGCGGCAGTCCAGGGCGACGAAGGGCGGCTCGTTCAGCGGTTTGAGCCACTTTGCCGCCTTGTGGAAGAGCGGGTCACGGCCCTCGGCGGCATGACGGTTGAAGAAGGCCACGCTCGCTGCCAGGGTCCCCTCCGGCATCCCCAACTCCTGCTCCACCTCGTCCCAGGTCTCGCCGACGGCAGCGATATCGATACGGGTGAACTCGGCGGGACGTTCGAATGTGGCGTTGTCCGCCAACAGGAACACCCGGTTCCCGCCTTGGCGGAGGATGTGGTAGCCGATGCGGCCGTGGTAGCTGTCCTCGTTGATGAAGCGTTGTCCGCGCTCATTGACGAAGATGCCCTTGACCAGGGATTCCGGCGCATAGAACGGCAAGCTGACGAAGGCCTCGTCCATGTGGATGGCCGCGCCGCCGACGCTAATGCCCAACTGAATGCCGCTGCCGTCGTCCCCCGGTGTACCGATCGGATTTTCGTTATGCATCAACTGCGGGGCATGGCTACGTACCATCTCGCGATTCATGACGAACCCGCCAGCACACAGGATCACGCCCTTGCGCGCGCGGACGAAACGCAGGCGGCCGTCGCTTCGCACCACCACGCCGTGGACCTTGCCATCGTCATCGGCCACCAGTGCCATCACGCGGCTGTCATAGTGCACTTCGACGCCCAGTTCGCTGACGCGGGCCGCAAGGACGTCCATCAGCAGGCGGCCACCGCCCCAGCCCTGGTACTGCGGCGCGTGGCCGCGCGGACACGGCGTGGCCTCCTCGGCGAACGGCCAGGCCTCCTCGCTGCCGGACCAGATCAGGCAATCGTCGGTCACCGGTTCAAGCATCTTCTCCGGCAGGAACGTGTTCTTGTAGGGGACGCCCTGGGCCACCAGCCAGTGGTAATGGTCCAGGCTGTTCTCCGCGTAGAGGCGTACCTTGGCCTCGTCGGCATCCGGGCCGCCGGCCATCATCAGGTATCGATACAGGTCTTGGGTGTCGTCGTTGAAGCCAGCCTCCCGCTGGGCCGGGGTGCCACCGCTGCCGCCCAGGTAGATCTCGCCCCCCGAGAGCGCGCTGGTACCACCGTTGCCGGAGGTGGCCTCCAGCAGCACGACCTGGGCTCCCGCGCTGGCGGCCTCGATGGCGGCAGAGGCGCCTGCGGCCCCAAAGCCGACGACAATCACATCGGCTTCCTGGTCCCAGGCGGAGACGTTATTCAGACGGCAAGGCCGGTTTACGGAGAAAGGTACTGACATGCAGGCGATCCTTATTGTTGTTCTGGCGAGTAGACCTGTGGGGTCCGGGGAACGCTGGCGATCGGTCGCGAAGTTGGCGCCGTTCGGGCAGGCAGGTGAGTGCCCACCTTAACCGCGAAGGGCATGACGGCCCTCGTCCAACTGAACTACCAGGCCACGTCCAACGCCAGGAGTGGGTGAATCGAGTGAGTGCCCCCTCTTCCGGACTTGGGGAGGGGCCTTTTGGGGCGCCGGGGTTGGGGCGTAACCCGGGATCGTTGGGTTTCGCTTCGCTCTACCCAACCTACGGAAGCCGATGGGGCTCACGCCGAGGCCAGCGCCGTGACGCGACGCGACGGCGCTGCCCTACCCCGAGCCATACCGCCAGGGCCGGCAGCCCAGAACCAGGTGATCCAGACACCCCTCGTAGATCGAGCGTTCCGCCTCCTGGCGCTGCAGCCGTGCGTATAGCCCAAGGGCGCGGAAAAGGTGCGGTAGCAGGTTCCTGATCAGCTCCACGTCGCTGGACGAGAAGCCCTGTTCCGGCGCGTTGTGCCCCCGCACCACGTCGACCCAACAGCGCATGCCGCCGGGCTCGGCGAAGCAGGTTCGAAGGCAGCTGGCGACATCCAGGGAACGCATGAACTCGGCGCAATCGGGTTCCACATCGCGCGGACCGAAAACGAGGATATCGCCCGGCAGTACCGACTCGGGGTCCAACAGCTCGATATGGGTGAAGCGCTCGCGGTGGATCTGTTCGGCCAGCAGCCAGTCCGTTTCGTCATGGGGCTCGACGGACATCACCTGGAGATCGGAGGGGCGGTCATCGGAATGATGCAGGGTGACCGTGACGTTGCGTGCGACCAGCACATGGCGCAGGCGCTCAGCCAGGCCGAACCAGGGGGTGGTTTCGTTCAGGCCTTCGTAGACCAGCCCGATCAGTTCAGGCAATAGAGCGACGCTGGCGCCCGGAACCTGGGTTACCGGGCGCCTCAGTAAAGCGACAGGCTCAGCTGCCATAGACCTTTTGCGCTGGCACGGCCTCGGCCAGCAGCTGCTGCACTACCCCGCCCAACTCCGCCGGCGCAAAGCGTGCGCCCTTGTCGAACTCGGGGCCACGACGCCAGCCGTCAGCGATGGAGAGCTTGCCGCCTTCCACTTCGAACATGCGGCCGGTGACCTGCTGGGATTCTTCCGAGCCCAGCCAGACGACCAGGGGCGCGACGTTCTCCGGGGCGAAGTAGTCGAAGCCGTCTTCGGGTTTCTTCATCACATCGGCGAACACGTCTTCGGTCATGCCGGTACGCGCGGCCGGGGCCAGGGCGTTGGCGGTGATGCCGTAGCGCGCGAGTTCAGCGGCCTGCACCAGGGTCAGGGAGGCGATGCCACCCTTGGCGGCGGCGTAGTTGGACTGGCCGATGGAGCCCTGCAGGCCGGCGCCGGAGCTGGTGTTGATGATCCGCGCCTTGACCTGCGCGCCGCCCTTGGACTGCTCACGCCAATGCTTCACGGCATGGCTGGCGAGGCAGAAGTGGCCCTTCAGGTGCACCGCCATCACGGCGTCCCAGTCGGCTTCGGTGAGGCTGGCGAACATGCGGTCGCGGCAGATGCCGGCGTTATTCACCAGCACGTGCAGATCACCGAAGGCTTCGATGGCCTGGCGCACGATTTCACCGGCGGCGGCGTAGTGGGTGATGTCGCCGTTATTGGCGATAGCTTCACCGCCGGCGGCTCGGATTTGTGCGACCACGGCTTCGGCGGCCGGCAGGTTGATGTCGTTGACCAGCACCTTGGCGCCTTCGGCGGCGAAGGCCAGGGCATAGGCCCGACCCAGCCCGCCGCCGGCGCCGGTGATGATGACGGAGCGGTCTTTGCAAATTGGCATGGGGAGTTCTCCGGTGAGTCTGGAATTGGGGTTGGCCGCCCTCTCCCCCGGCCCCTCTCCCTGAAGGGCGAGGGGAGCAAATCAGCCCGTGCCGGACTCAACCGCTGCACGGACAGCTCCCTCTCCCGCTTGCGGGAGAGGGTTGGGGAGAGGGCCAGCGGATTCAAAGCCTTTCGATAATGGTCACGTTCGCCTGCCCACCGCCTTCGCACATGGTCTGCATGCCATAGCGGCCGCCGCTGCGCTCCAGCTCGTGCAGCAGGGTGCACATCAGGCGGGTGCCGGTGGCGCCCAGGGGGTGGCCGAGGGCGATGGCGCCGCCGTTGACGTTGGTGCGCTCATGGGGGTAGCCGGTTTCCTTCAGCCAGGCCAGGGCGACCGAGGCGAAGGCTTCGTTGATCTCTACCCGGTCGATGTCTTCCAGCTTCATGCCGGCGCGCTTCAGGGCGTACTCGGTGGCGGGGATCGGGGCGGTGAGCATCCACACCGGGTCGTCGGCGCGCACGCTCATGTGGTGGATGCGGGCGCGGGGTGTCAGGTTGTAGCGCTTGAGCGCTGCCTCGGAAACCACCAGCAACGCGCTGGCGCCGTCGCAGGTCTGGCTGGATACGCCGGCGGTGACGCGGTCGCAACCGAACAGGGCTTCCAGTTCAGCCATCTTGTCGAGGCTGGTCTGGCGCGGGGTCTCGTCGTGCTGGACACCGGCCAGCGGGACGATCTCGCGAGCGAAGCGGCCTTCAGCGATGGCGTGCAGGGCGCGGCGATGGGACTCCAGGGCGTAAGCCTCCAGCGCCTCGCGCGACAGGCCCCAGCGCTCGGCGATCATCTGCGCCGAGCGGAACTGGGTCGGCGGCACCTTGCCGTAGCGCTTCACCCAGCCTTCGGAGCCAGTGAAGGGGTCGGTGAAGCCCAGCGGCTCGGCGGCGGTCATGGCCGAGGAAATCGGGATCTGGGTCATGGTCTGCACGCCACCGGCGATCACCACGTCCTGGGTGCCGCTCATCACGGCCTGGGCGGCGAAGTGCACCGCCTGCTGGGACGAGCCGCACTGGCGGTCGATGGTGGTGCCGGGCACGGCCTGGTCGAGGCCGGCGGCCAGCCAGCAGGTGCGGGCGATGTCACCGGCCAGCGGGCCGATGGTGTCGACGCAGCCGAAGATCACGTCGTCGTAGTCGGCATCGGGGATGGCGTTACGCGCGACCAGTTCGCGCAGCACATGGGCGCCCAGGTCGGCGGCGTGGATCTGGCTCAGGCCGCCCTTGCGCCGGCCGGTGGGGGTGCGCAGGGCGTCGACTATGTAGGCTTGGGGCATGGGGAAATCTCTGTGAAGTCGAAGTGGATTTGCCCTCACCCCCGGCCCCTCTCCCGGTGGGAGAGGGGAGACAAGCGGCCCGCTGCACGGACAGCCCCCTCTCCCGCTTGCGGGAGAGGGTTGGGGTGAGGGCAGGAATGGTCAGAAGGTATTGCCCGCCCCCGGCTGGATGGCACCCGCGAACAACGCCTCACGTACCCGCGCCTTGTGCCAGCCACGGTCGCCCCAGACCTTGTCCAGGGCCCAGGCGCGTTTCATGAAGAGTTGCAGGTCCACTTCCCAGGTGTATCCCATGGCGCCGTGGGTCTGGATGGCGTTCTTCGCCGCCAGCATCGCCGCTTCGGCGCAGGCGATGCGGGCGTGGGAAACCTGGATGTCCTGCTCTGGCAGGCCGTTGGCGACGGCATGGGCGGCGCGATAGAGGGGGCCCTTGGCGAACTCGATCAGCACCGCGACGTTGGCCATCAGGTGCTTCACGGCCTGGAACGAACCCACCGGCTTGCCGAACTGCTTGCGCTCGAAGCTGTAGTCCACCGCCAGGTCGACCATGCGCTTGGCCAGGCCCAGCAGTTGGGCGGCGGTGCCCAGCGCGCCACGATTCTTCGCCGCGCCCCACAGAGCCCTGCCCTGTTCGCCTTCTGCCACGCGGGTTTGTGCGCTTGGCGTCCAGTCGACACGGTAGAGCTGGCGGCTCGGGTCCACCGATTCATTGCGGGTGAGCTGCACCTGTGCCGGCAGCACGGCGTGCACTTCATCGCCATGGGGCAGCAGCAGCAGGTCGGCCACATGGGCGTCGGCCACGAGTGGATTACCCGGTTCGCCCACGGCGAGGCGGGCCTTGCCTTCAGCGATGCGGGTCAGCCATTCGCCTTGCAGGTCGAGCTGGCCCGGCAGGGAGGTGAGCATCGGCACGCCCACCAGCATGGTTTCCACCAGCGGCTCGGGCAGTCCGGCATAGCCGCACTCCTGGGCCAGCAGGATGAAATCCAGTTCGTTCATGTCCAGCCCACCGAAGCCGTCCGGCACGGTGATGGCGGTGAGGCCCAGTTCGGTGAGCTGGGTCCAGAGTTCGTCGCTGCGGCCGCTCTCGCTCTGCCACAGCTCGCGGATGCGTTCCGGGATCACTTCATTGGTGAGGAAGGCGCGCACGTTGTCCTGGAACAGCAGTTGGTCGTCGCTGAAGGTGAAGTCCATGGCGCGCTCCTCAGGCTCGCGGCATACCGAGCATGCGCTCGGCGATGATGTTGCGTTGGATCTCGTTGGTGCCGGCGTAGATCGGACCGGCCTGGGCGAACAGGAAACCGTCCAGCCAGTGACCGACATCGCCGGCATCCGGCGCGTGGGGCAGCAGTTCGCCGCGCAGGCCGAGGATCGACAGCGCCGTCTCGTGCATGCGCTGGTCCAGCTCGGACCAGAAGATCTTGTTGGTGGAAGATTCCGGGCCGATCTTGCCGCCCTTCCCCAGCCGGGACGCGGTCATGTAGGTGTTCAGGGTGTAGGCCTCGGCGTCCATCCAGGCGCGCATGACCGCTTCGCCGATGGCCGGATCGAGGTCCGCCTGTTGACGGTTGGCCAGGTAGAGCTGCACCAGGCGTCGTGCGGTTTCCTGGAAGCGGGCCGGGGAGCGCAGCATCAGGCCGCGTTCGAAGCCGGCGGTAGACATCGCCACATGCCAGCCCATGCCCTCCCCGCCCAGCACGTTATCCACAGGCACTTCCACGTCGTCGAAGAAGATTTCGGCGAAGCCCGGCAGGCCGTTGAGCTGCGGGATCGGGCGCACGGTGATGCCGGGGCTGTTCAGCGGCAGGAGGATGAAGGTAAGGCCGTGGTGACGGCTGGACTGCGGGTCGCTGCGGAACAGGCCGAACAGCCAGTCGGCCCAGACGGCACGGGTGGACCAGGTCTTCTGGCCGTTGAGCACGTAGACATCGCCCTTGCGCTCGGCGCGGCAGCGGATGGCGGCCATGTCGGAACCGGCGTTCGGCTCGGACCAGCCCTGGGCCCAGATTTCCTCACCGGTGGCCATCTTCGGCAGGAAGCGTTCCTGCTGCGCGGCGGTGCCGAACTCCATCAGGGTCGGGCCGAGCAGGAAGATGCCGTTCTGGTTCACGCGGGCCGGGGCGCCTGCGCGGTAGTACTCCTCTTCGAAGATCAGCCACTCGATCAGGTCGCAGCCGCGTCCGCCGAGTGCCTTGGGCCAGGTCACCATGCCCCAGCGGCCCTCGTTGAGCTTGGCTTCCCAGGCGCGGTGCTGGCGGAAGCCTTCTTCGCAGTCGAAGGATTGCAGCGGCTGGGCCGGCACGTTGGCCGCCATCCAGGCGCGAACCTCCTCACGGAAGGCCCGCTGTTCAGCTGTGTAGGTCAGTTCCATGGCTTCAGCCCTTGAAGGTGGCAGTGCGCTTGTCGACGAAGGCATCGCGGGCTTCCTGGGAATCCAGCGAGCGATAGGCCTGCAGGGTGAAGCCCTGCTCCCAGCGGTATTTGTCTTCGAGGTTGCCGTCCTCGATGCCGGTCAGCGCCTCTTTCGCCAGGGCGATCATGGCCGGGCTCTTGGCGGCGATCTTGCGGGCGATATCCAGGGCAGCCTCACGCAATTCGGCGCGGGGCACCACGCGCTCCACGGCGCCCAGGCGGTAGGCCTCGGCGGCGTCGATCATCTCGCCGGTGAAATACATGTGGCGCACCTTCTGCACCGGGAACAGGCGCTGCAGGTGAGCGCCGCCGCCCATGGCGCCACGGTCCACTTCAGGCACGCCGAAACGCGCGCAGTCGGAGGCGACCAGAATGTCCGCCGCGCCGCAGAGGCCAATGCCGCCGCCGAGGACGAAGCCGTGCACGGCGATGATCACCGGCTTGGGATTGCGGTGGACGGCCTTGAAGCTGTCGTAATTGCCCTTGTTGACGGCGACGATCAGGTTACCGTCGGCGGCCAGTTCCTTGATGTCCACACCGGCGCAGAAACCCCGCCCCTCGGCACGGATGACAATGACGCGGACCTCGGGCGATTCACCCAGGCGTTCCAGCTCGGCGGCGATGGCTGCCCAGCCCTTGCTGTCGAAGGCGTTCACCGGCGGATGGTCGAAGACCATCTCGGCGATGCCGTTGTCGATGCTCACGTGAAATGGATTACTCATCCGGCTCCCCCTCGATTATTCGTTTGTTCGCTCGTAGGGTGCGCCGTGCGCACCACTATTCCCGGTGCGCACGGCGCACCCTACGCATGCCCCGCAAGGCGGCACAGCTCGGCGAGTCGCTGCTCGGCCTGCTGCACGATGGATTCGATGAGTTCGGCGCAGCCCGGCAGGCTGTCGATGGCGGCGGCGACCTGTCCGGCGGGCAGCACGCCCTCGGCCGGAAGGCCGTCGACCATGGCCTTCTGGATCACCATGGGCGCGTTGGCGGCCATCAGTGTCTGGGCAGCGGTCAGGCCATCTGCGCCGCTGAGCTTCAGGGCGCTGCCGAGCAACTGGCCGATGCTGGCGCCACTGTGGCGGCGGTAGGCCAGGGCACTGCGCAGGGCCAGCAGCAGGCGCTTGAGGCCGCCGGAGCGCTCCAGGCTGTCGAGCAATTCGTTGCGGATCATCCGTTGCGGCATGCCGTCGATGGCGCGGCTGACGATGATGGCGGCCGGATCGCGCACCTTCAGGTAGCGCTCCAGGGTGGCCTTCGGCACCGGGCTGTCGGCGCTCATCAAGAAGCGCGTGCCCATGGCGATGCCGTCGGCGCCGAGGGCCAGGGCGGATACCAGGCCGCGTCCGTCCTTGAAGCCGCCAGCGGCGACCACCGGAACATCGACGGCATCCACAACCTGGCCGAGCAGGATCGAGGTGGGTACTGAGCCAGTGTGGCCACCGCCCTCCCCGCCCTGCACGGTCACGGCGTCAGCGCCCATTTCCACAGCCTTCATCGCGTGCTTGAGTGCGCCCACGGTAGGTATACAGACCACGCCGGCATCCTTCAGCCGGGCGACCATCGCCTTGCCCGGCGAGCGGCTGTAGCTCACCGCACGCACGCCGTGCTTGAGCACCAGCTCGACGATCTCGCCGGCGTTGGCCTGGTACATGTGGAAGTTGACGCCGAAGGGCTGGTCGGTCAGCCGCTTGGTCTCGAGGATGGCGGCTTCCATGTGTTGCGGTTCGATGGTGGCCCCGGCGAGGAAGCCGAAGCCGCCGGCATTGCCGGTGGCCGCCACCAGTCTCGGGTCGGCCACCCAGCCCATGGCGGTCTGGATGATCGGATAGCGGCAGCCCAGCAGGCGAGTCAGGCGGGTGTCGAGGGAGATCGCCATCACGCCTCCGAGGGGTTGCGCTGGGACTGAGCCATGGCGCGGGCGTCGTAGCCACCCAGCTTGTCGCCACTGATCAGTTCGTTGTGCACGTGGGCGAAGTGGTGCAGGCCGAACACCATGTCCATGGTGGCGCGCTTGCCCATCAGGTCTTCTGCGTTGTTCACCGCCTGCTTGGTGAGCTGCAGGCCCATGCGCGGCATCTGCGCGATGCGCCGCGCCACGTCCAGGGTCACGTCTTCCAGCACGTCGCGGGGCACCACCTTGTTGACCATGCCCATCTGATAGGCACGCTCGGCGCCCATGCGCTCGCCGAGGAAGAGGAATTCCTTGGCGATGCGCGGATTAAGTTCGTGCACATGGGCGAAGTACTCGACACCGGGAATGCCCATGCGCACCACCGGATCGGAGAAGTAGGCGTCTTCCGAGGCGATGATCAGGTCGCAGACCCAGGCCAGCATCAGCCCGCCGGCGATGCAGGCGCCCTGCACCATGGCGATGGTCGGCTTGGGCATGTCACGCCAGCGCCGGCACATGCCGAGGTAGACCTCCTGTTCGCGGGCGTAGAGAAACTCGCCGCCCGGCTTGTTCACGTGGTCGTACCAGAGGCTGGTGCGCTCGAAGCTCTGGTTGACATCGCGACCTGGCGTACCGATGTCGTGGCCGGCGGAGAAATGCTTGCCGGCGCCACGCAGGACGATGACCTTGACGTTGTCGTCGTCGCAGGCGCGCTTGAAGGCGGCGTCCAGGGCGTAGGTCATGCGCGAGTTCTGCGCGTTGTGGTACTCGGGGCGGTACATGGTGACCAGGGCCAGCGGGCCCTGCACCTCGTACTGCACCACCTCTGCTTCTGCGGCCTGTTCGTGGCTCATGTGTGCGGCTCCGCCTTAGTGGGTCATGGCCTGGGCGCGCACGCCCGGCGGATTGTCCTTGAGCTGGCTGGCGCGCAGGTTGTGCGGGTCCAGTTGCTGGATGAGGATCAGTTGTTCGAGGGTCGGCGCGGCGGTGGTCGGGATCTCGTCCGGCACATACAGCGGGAAGCCGGTGGCGGCCTGCACTTCGTCCGCCGTGACGCCCGGATGCAGCGAGCGGATGCGCATCTGCCGGTCGGGGCCCTGGAAGTCGAGCACGCAGAGATCGGTGACGATCAGGCGCAGGTCGATTTCGTCGAGCGACCAGCCACGGGCGAGGCGCTCGGGGTTGTAGCCAACCGAGGCCACCACATCCACTTCACCGTCCACGAACACCCGTTTGTTGTGGCCGGGCACCATGAAGGAGTTGGCGTGGCTGATGGAGTTGCCGGGGAAGCCGCGCACCCCGAGCATCTGCGACTTCGGTTTGGCGTGGTCGCCGATGCAGGAAATGTTGGCCTGGCCGAAGCGGTCGATCTGCACCGGGCCCACCAGGGCGTGGCGCTTGCCGCTCCAGACGTTGTCGAAAATGCGCGAGAAGCCCATCCAGCTGTCGAACTTGGGCTGGTAGCCGCCGCGCGGGCCGATCGGCACCGGCTCGGCGACCATGAAGGCTTCGGAGTCGGTCATCATCAGTTTGGCGTTGCTGTTGAGCATCGCCAGCGACGCGGCCAGGCGCTGCAACACGCCGATGCCGGTGGCGAGCACCTCACCGTCGTCCGCGAACGCTTCGGAAGCGGCGCAGATCATCAGTTCGGCGAGGCTGTAGGGTTGATTGGTGGCAGTCATCTCAGCGTCCTCAGAAAACCGGGAGCGGCAGTTGGCGAATCGCGTCCAGGCCGCCTACACGGGCCAGGTATTCCGCTTCCCCGCAGTTGACGTAGCGTTCCATGTAGGCCTGCCAGCCATCCGGCTCGGCGGCCGATGCGTTGTAGGCCTTGAAGTGGGCGGTATCGAAGCCGTAGAGCGGCGCGCAGGACGACGGATGGGCGCCGCCTGCCAGGTGCACCACGGCACTGGTGCAGTTGCGCTCCCAGAACACCTGGCGGGCGCGGGACGGGTCCTCGTGGAACCAGGCGCTGTCCACCAGCTCGTCGCAACTCACGTAGGCCTTCTCGGCGGCACGCACGAAGAGGTCGTCCATGTAGTGATCCGGGCCGGCGATCTGGCAGACGCCACGGGCATCGGCGCGGTCGACGTGGATCAGCGCGGCATCCAGCTTCAGCGCCGGCATGGCGACCCAGTCGCGGCTGTCGTCGTAGGGCGAGCTGACCAGCTTCAGTTCCGGGTTGATGCGCAGTACATCGGTACCCAGACCCACGGCGGTGGGAATGAAGGGCACGCCCATGGCGGCGGCCTTGAGGCCAAGCAGCAGCATGCCTTCGTCGATTTCCATCACCTCCACCGCGCCTTCCTGGCGGGCTTTGCGGAAGTAGGGTTCCAGCGGAATGAAGTCCAGCGAGACGAAGGCGTAGATCAGCTTCTTCACCTTGCCGGCGGCACAGAGCATGCCGATGTCGGCGCCGCCGTAAGCGACCACGGTGAGGTCCTTGAGGTCGGAGCGGAGGATCTCGCGAACGAGAGCCATGGGCTTGCGCCGCGGGCCCCATCCACCAATGCCGATAGTCATGCCGTCGCGTAGTTGGCCGACCACGTCGGCGGCGGTCATGCGTTTGTCCATGGGCGGCTCCTTATTGACGGCCGACGCTGAAGTCGTGGCCCCAGTGGCTGACCACGGTGCTCTCGAAGGGTGTGTGGCGTTCCCAGTCCATGACCTTGCCGCCGCAGCCGTACTCCAGGTCGAAGCCGCCCGGGGTCTGCATGTAGAAGCTGGTCATGTCGTCGTTGGTGTGGCGACCGAGGGTGGCGGACAGCTTCACGCCGCTGGCGTGCATGCGGTCCAGGGCGCGGCCCACGTCGTCCAACTCGCCTACTTCCACCATGAGGTGCACGCAGCCCGAAGGGATCGGGCACTCGAACAGCGCCAGGGAGTGATGGCGGCCGTTGTTGCAGTGGAGGAAGTGGATGCGTTTTTCCGGTTCGGCCGGATCGGGGGTGAAGCGCACTTTCATCAGGTCGGACAGGCCGAAGCCCATGACGCGCTCGTAGAAGTCCAGGCAGCGGTCGAAAGACGGAGCCGGCAGTACCGCGTGGCCCATGCCCAGGTCGCTGGTGACGAAGCCGCTGACGCCAGCCGGGGAAACGAAGGGGGCGAAGTTCTGCTGCGGTCCCCAGAAGAGTTCGTGGCGGTTGCCATCCGGGTCGGCGAAGCGCGCCAGCTCCTGCACCTTGCGGCCGGACGCGTCGGCTGCGCTGGCGCGCTGGACCTCGACGTCGGCCTGCTGCAGTTCGGCTATGGCCTGTTCGAAAGCGGCCTTGCCGGCGACTTCCCAGCCACAGGCGCCGTAGCCGTCACGGTCGGCACGCTCCACCAGGATGCGATAGGGGCGCTCGTCCATCTTCAGGTAGAGCCGCTCGTCCGCAACGGCATCCACCATCATGCCAAGCACCCCGGCGGCGTACTCGCGCCAGCGGTTCAGGTCGGTCGAGGCTACGGTGACGTACCCCAGGCCACGGATATCCATGCGGTTCTCCTCATTGTCGTTATCGCCGCGCACGCCAGGCGCGGGGCTCTATGGGGAGGGATTAAATCGGTGGCCCGGGGAGCGGGCATCGTCCGTTGGGACTAGCGCGAAAGGCGCGTGGGACGGGGCTTCGGCTATATCTGCGTTAGCTGTTGCCACAGATCGGCCATCGGTCCAGGGGCCTTGTAGGAGCTAGCTTGCTAGCGAAACGGCGCCATTCGCTGGCAAGCCAGCTCCTACGTGCAATCCAGCCCCTTGCAACACTTAATGCGGACACAGCAAATGAATTCGCAAAAGCAGACAGCCTTGGAATCCAGCGGAAAAATCTGGTGGAAATTTCCCACTGCAGAATGAGCCATTGGCGCAGTAACTTAGCCGACGGATCACTCTCGAGGGACGGCGATGGACTCACTCACCCAGGCAGTGCTCGGCGCCACCATCCAGGGCGCGCTGCTCGGCCGCTGGCAGGGGCGCAAGGCGCTGCTCTACGGCGCCGTGCTCGGCACGCTCCCCGACCTGGACGTAGTGATCCGCTACACCGATGCCGTGGCGGCGATGACCTACCACCGGGGCTTCAGCCATTCGATCTTCGTGCTCAGCGCCCTGGCGGCGTTGCTCACCCCTCTGGTGCGACGATGGCGGCCAAATCCCGGCTATTCCACGCGGCGGCTCTTCCTCACCCTCTGGCTGGTGCTGGTGACCCACCCGCTGCTGGATTGCTTCACCAGCTATGGCACCCAGTTGTTCTGGCCACTGATGACGCCGCCCATCGCCTGGTCGAGCATCTTCATCATCGACCCGCTCTACACCCTGCCCCTGCTGGCGGCGGTGATTGGCGGCGTGCTGTTCGGCCTGCGTGACCGCACGCCACGGCTGCCAGTGGCGGCGCTGGCGCTGTCCAGCCTCTACCTGCTCTCGACCCTCGGCGGCAAGTTCATGGCCGAGCAGCACGTGCAGGAGGTGCTGGAACGGGACGGCATTCGCCCGCAGGCGATGTTCAGCACACCGACACCGTTCAACACCCTGCTCTGGCGGGTGATCGTGCTCGATGGCGAGGACTACCACGAAGCCCTGGTGAGCTGGTTCGACCACGAACCGCCACGGCTGGAACGCATCCCTCGGGGCACCGAACTGGCGCGGCGCCTGCGGGATTCGCCGCAACACCTGCGGCTGGCCTGGTTCACCCACGGCATCCTGCGCTACGACCAGATCGACCAGGTGCTGGTGGTCACCGACCTGCGCCTGGGCATGACCGGTTTCCATCCCTTCCGCTTCATCCTCGCCGAACGCCGGGACGGCAGCTGGCAGCCGGTGACGGAAGCTCGCCGCTGGCATACCGACCGTGGGGACCTGGAGCGGCTCAAGGTGCTCTGGCAACGGATCTGGCATGAGGATCAGGCGGTTCCGCTTTCCACCTGGGCGGGGCTGCTGCAGCGTTAGAAAACTGGCGAATCCGCCCTGCCCTCATGACGCCGAACCTGCGGCCGATAAAGTCTCTGGCGGCACCTGCGGCTGGACTACCCTTGCCAGCATCGGACTTCACCAGCGGGGACGGGACATGAAAATAAGACAGAAAATGGTCGCCTCCGGAGCGATCAGCGTGCTCGCCGCAGCCCTGCTGGGTGGCATCGGATACTGGGGACAGACCGAACTGGCCGGGGCGCTGGCGGAGAACCAACTGAGTGTCAGCGCCCTGCGCAATCACCTGGAGGGCGACATGATGCACGACGCCCTGCGCGCCGACGTGCTGGCGGCGCTGGTGGTGCAGCCGGGCGACCAGGCCGGGGCCGACCAGGTACGCAGTGACCTGCGCGACCACAGCGAATGGTTCCGCCGCACTCTGGGCGAGAACGCCAAACTGCCGCTGACGGCGGATATCCACAGCGCCATCGCCGAGTCCCAGCCGGCCCTGGAGGCATACATCGGCGATGCCGAGCGCATCGTCAATCTCGCCTTGCGCGATCCGCAGGCGGCGCGTGGCGAGCTGCCGGCCTTCGAGCGCAGCTTCGGCGAGCTGGAAGAGAAGAACGAGGCGCTGAGCGGCAAGATCGAAGCCCACGCGGCGAAGACCCGTAGCGATGGCGAGGCAGCCGTGAGCAGCGCCGCCGCCTGGCTGGTGGGCGGCATCCTGCTGGTGATCGGCCTGCTCTGCCTGGTGACCAGCCAGCTGATGCGCGCGGTCCTGCGCCCGCTGGAGAAAACCGTCGGCGTGGCCCGCGCCATCGCCCAGGGCAACCTGCTCACCCAGGTCAGCATCGACAGCGACGACGAAGCCGGCCAGTTGCAGCGGGCCCTGGCCGATATGCAGGGCAACCTGCGGCAGATGATTGCCACCATCCGCAGTGAGAGCGAGGAACTGCGCGGTACCGCCCACCGCCTCAGCGAAACCTCGCAGAGCATCGTCGACGGCGCCAGCGAGCAATCCGACAGCGCCACCAGCATGGCCGCGGCCATGGAGCAGATGATCGCCAACATCGGCCAGATTGCCGAACATGCGCGCAATGCGCAGAGCATTTCCGCCCAGTCCGAGGACCTGGCCGGCAGCGGCGGCACGGTGATACTCGGCGTGGTGGACGGCATGAACCGCATCGCCGACGCGGTGAACCAGTCGTCCAGCACCATCACGGCGCTGGGCCAATCGTCAGAGGAAATCCACTCCATCATCCAGGTGATCAAAGGCATCGCCGAACAGACCAACCTGCTGGCGCTGAACGCCGCCATCGAGGCCGCCCGCGCCGGGGAAGCCGGGCGCGGCTTCGCGGTGGTGGCGGACGAAGTGCGCAACCTGGCGGCACGCACCGCGCAGTCGACCCAGGAGATCACCGGGATGATCCAGCGCATCCGCGAGTCCACCCAGCAGGCGGTGGACAGCATGCAGACGGGCGTGGAGCGGGTGCAGGACGGCGTTGGCCTGGCGCGGCAGGCGGGTGAGTCGATCAGCGAGATCCGCAGCGGCGCCCACCGTGCGGCGGAAGTGGTGGAGGAGATTTCCCACACCATTGGCGAGCAGTCCAGGGCCAGCAGCGAAGTGGCCCAGCGGGTGGAGCTGATCGCCCAGATGTCGCGGAGCAACAGCCAGGCCATGCGCGACCTCGCCAACGCCGCCGAAAGCCTGGACGCCGTGGCCAGTGCGATGCAGTCGTCGGTGGCGCGGTTTCAGATTTGAGTCTGGCGACCACTACCCTCATCCGAACGCGGCCCGCCCCAGCCCCTCTCCCAGAGGGCGAGGGGTGACTCGCGCCTGCGAGGCACAAGTCATCCTGAGGCCCACATGGGCCTGAAACGGGGCAGATGCGGTGGGGCGGGGACTGCGCCCCGTCAGGAGGCCGAGCGGAATCGTTGCAGAGGGGGACGAGCGGCATGGATGCCGCGAGAGGCGTGTGGGGCCATGGATGGCCCCTCTCGCCGTGCCCCCGGCGCAACGATGGAGCAAGGGGACCCGGCGAAGCCGGGCCGAATGCAGGGGCAAGACCGTTGCTTCCTTTGGGTCGACTGCCAAAGGGAGTCGCCCGGCAAGGCGAAACGGAAGCCTGACGCCCACTCGTACATGAACCGAGCAAACGAACCTCAAGCCCCCGGCACCGAATCGCCCATCCAGCGTGAAGATCCAAAAGAAAACCCCGGCACATGGCCGGGGTTCTTGTTCGTACAGCGGAATATCAACCCGCTTCGTAGCCTGCAACCTTGCTGGCCTGGGCCTTGCTGCCAAGCTTCAGACGGTAGCAACCCCACATCACCAGCAGCCATACCGGGATGGCGTACACCGATACCTGGATGCCCGGGATCATCAGCATGATGCCGAGGATGAACAGCACGAAGGCCAGGCACAGGTAGTTGCTCATCGGGTACCAGAGGGCGCGGAAGCCGGTGCGAACACCGTCCTTGTCCATCTGCTGGCGGAACTTCAGGTGGGAGTAGCTGATCATCGCCCAGTTGATCACCAGGGCAGCTACCACCAGGGACATCAGCAGCTCCAGCGCATTCTGCGGGACCACGTAGTTGATCACCACGGCGAGGAAGGTCACGGCCGCCGACACCAGCAGCGAACGTACCGGTACACCGCGCTTGTCCACCTTGGCCAGGGCGCGCGGGGCATCACCCTGCTCGGCCAGGCCCAGCAGCATGCGGCCGTTGCAGTAGGTACCGCTGTTGTAGACCGATACCGCAGCAGTCAGCACCACGAAGTTCAGCAGGTGGGCGGCGGTGTCGCTGCCGATCAGCGCGAAGATCTTCACGAAGGGGCTGCCGCTGTAGGCATCGCCCGCGCCGTTGATGGAAGCCAGCAGCGCGTCCCAGGGGCTCAGGGAGAGCAGCACGACCAGGGCGCCGACATAGAAGATCAGGATGCGGTAGATGACCTGGTTGATGGCCTTCGGGATCACCTGCTTCGGTTTGTCGGCCTCGGCAGCGGTGAAGCCGAGCATTTCCAGGCCGCCGAAGGAGAACATGATGAAGGCCATGGCCATCACCAGCCCGCTGACGCCGTTGGGGAAGAAGCCGCCATGGGCCCAGAGGTTGGCGACCGTTGCCTGCTCGCCGCCGCTACCGCTGAACAGCATCCAGCAACCGAGGACGATCATGCCGACGATGGCAACCACCTTGATCATGGCGAACCAGAACTCGGCCTCGCCGAAGAGTTTCACGTTGGCCAGGTTGATGGCGTTGACCACCAGGAAGAAGACGGCAGCAGTGGCCCAGGTGGGGACGTCCGGCCACCAGTAGTGGATGTACTTGCCCACAGCGGTGAGTTCGGACATGCCGACCAGGATGTAGAGCACCCAGCAGTTCCAGCCGGAGAGGAAGCCGGCGAAACCGCCCCAGTATTTGTGTGCGAAGTGGCTGAAGGAGCCGGCGACGGGCTCTTCGACGATCATTTCGCCCAGCTGGCGCATGATCAGGAAGGCGATGAAGCCGCAGATGGCGTAGCCGAGAATCATCGAAGGACCGGCGGACTTGAGCACGCCGGCGGAACCGAGGAAGAGACCGGTGCCGATGGCGCCGCCGAGGGCGATCAGCTGGATGTGGCGATTCTTCAGGCCGCGTTTCAGCTCGCCCGAGTGTTGCATCTCACTCATTGCGTCACCTTTTGTTGTTGTCGTGACGGGATTTCACCCGCCGGGCTTGTGGTCCGGCGGAAGTTTGCAAGGCGGGTAAACCTTATTGCGCGTCTGGCTGTACCTCCGGAGCAGCATTCCTGAATGCTTCGAGGGCTTCGCAGCGCGCAGCGATATCGAGGATGCGCGGATAGGCCGACAGGTCACAGTCGAAGCGTCGTGCGTTGTAGATCTGGGGAACCAGGCAGGCTTCCAGGTAGCCGGGGCGGCTGCCCAGGGAGAGCTTGCCGCCGAAGGCTTCCAGGCCCTTTTCCACAGCGGCGAGACCTACGTCCACCCAGTGGCGGTACCAGGCATCCTTGGCCTCGTCGGCGACGCCCAGTTCAGCCTTGAGGTACTGCAGCACCCGCAGGTTGTTCAGCGGATGTACATCGCAGGCGATGTGCATGGCCAGCGAGCGCACCAGGGCGCGCTGGGCGGGGTCGGCCGGCAGCAGGGCCGGTACGGGGAAGACTTCTTCGAGGTATTCGAGGATGGCCAGGGACTGGGCGATACGGATTTCGCCACCGGCATTGCCGGCATCCAGCAGCAGCGGCACCAGGCCCTGGGGGTTGAGTTCGCGATAGGCGTCCTGATGCTGCTGGCCGCCATCCTTGACCAGGTGCACCGGCTCCTGGCGATAGGCCAGGCCCTTGAGGTTGAGGGCGATACGCACGCGGTAGGCAGCGCTGGAGCGCCAGTACCCGTAGAGGGTGAGTTCTGTATTCATGGCGTCGGGCCGAATTTTTGTTTGCGCCATCTCACTCTGGCAGGGCCTGGCGAACAAGGCGCGGAATCTCCCGGAGCGGCGCGCTGGACGGCCTATCCGGAAAGTTTTCCTTACAGACCTGAAAAAGCGTCGATACCGCCTGCCAGACGCTCCGCCTGCGTAAGGATTTCTTGACAGGGCGTTCAGCCAGGCTTCCAGGCGGGAGCACCATTGGCCGACCAGCGGCGGTTTGCACGGGGTCCTGGCCTGTGCCATATGAAAGCAAAGCGCCACCAACCGCCGGGGAATGCCACGCAATGCCGCACATGGACGAGCTCTACGACAGCCTGGTCAACCTCTGCTACGAATGCGTGCTGGATGGCGGGGCCTGGCGGCCAATGCTGGAACTCCTGACGGCGGCCACCGGCCACCAGTTGGGCGCCATGCTCTTCCTCGACCAGCACAAGAAACGGCCGCAGGTCACCTCCATCAACCTCTGCGACCCGGCCTGCGTGGAGGTCTACAACGCCTACTACCACCAGCTCGATCCGGCCAAGGACGTGCTGGTCCCGCGGCCGGTGGGCAGTTGGTATCACGACCTGGAGGACCTGGGCCCGCAACGCATCCACCGCGACCCGTACTACCAGGAATTCCACCTCCCCTTCGGCATGAGCAACATTTCCTGCATCAAGCTGCACGAGCAGGCCGAATCGGGCGTCTACCTGTCGCTGCTGACCGCTGTGGGCGCGGCCTTGCCGGAGATGCGGCAGCGCGACCTGCTGATGCGCCTGAGCCCTCACCTGGTGCGCGCCGCGAAGATGTCCAACCACCTCCAGAACCTGGAACTGGAGGTGGCGCACCGCGACCTGCTGCTGGAACGCCACCCCGCGCCGCTCTGGCTGCTGGATGCCGAAGGCCGGGTGCGCTACTGCAACCGCCAGGCCGAGCAACGCCTGAGCCACCCGGCGTTCGCCCTGAAGGGCCTTCAGGGACGGCTGCATGGCAAGACGCTGGATGGCCGCCTGCAGGCGCTGATCCACCAGGCTGCCGGCCAGGATGGCAAGCGCCGCGCCGGCTGGCTGCCGCTGCCGGGTGAAGCGCAAGGGCGCCTGCTGGTAACGCCGGTGCCCGAGTCTTCGCCGCTGTCGGCCCGGCACACTGGCCCGCTGGTGCTGCTGACACTGCTGGAAGGCCAGGCCGGGAGCCGATGGCTGGCTGACCTGTTCCAGTTCAGTCCGGCGGAGCAACGCCTGGCCAACCTGCTCGTCCAGGGCTTGGCGCCGGAAGCCTGCGCCGAGCGTCTGAATGTTTCGATCAACACCATCCGCACTCAGTTGCGCGCGCTGTTCCGCAAGACCGAAACGGAACGTCAGGCGGAGCTCGTCACCCTCCTCGCTCGCCTGCAGGGCCTTTGATTCCGCTGCAATTCACCCGTTTTAAAGCGCGATTTCATCTATCTGAATGATTGCGGGCAGATCGCCATCAACTAAGGTTCTACACGGAGACAGCACCTGCCTTTATCCCGCGTGCCGGGTCAAGGAATCCACGTTTGGCCAGAGGAGGTGGCGTGTGGAAGAGTCCAGTGATCCGGAAGAACTGAGCAGAGGCATCCAGCAACAACAACAGGTCAAGCAGGAACTGGCGGCAATCAAGGCCGAACGCGAACGGCTGCGATTCGACACACCTGCACCGCCCCGGGAAGAGGCGCCGCCGCCGAGCAACATCCTTCCCTTTCCCAGCCGAACACTGCCAAGCCCCGGCCTGCGCTGCGGCAACGCACTGCTGCTGGACTATCTCTATGGCGTCGAATCGGACGCCCTGCGCAGCCTGCCCGAGGAGCGCACCCGCCAGTTGTTCGATTTCGCCACCAGCGCGCAAGCGGCTCGCGCCCTGCGTTGCCGCCGGCGCATGCTCGCCCGCGCCCTGGACGAAACCTGCCTGGACGCCGGCAAGGGCGCGCGCATGCTGTGTGTCGCCGGTGGCCACTTCCGCGAGGCGGAGCTGGCCCGCGAACTGCGCCACGGACACTTCGGCGAAATGCTGGTGTTCGATGACGACGCGGCGCGTCTGGAAACGGTGCGCAAGAGCTATGGTCCCTTGGGCGTGCGCACCCGCCTGGGCAACCTGAACCAACTGCTGAACGGTGAGTGCGAGTTCGAGGGCTACGACCTGGTGTATTCCTCCGGAATCACCGAGCTGCTGGATGACCGGCGTTGCGAACGCCTGGTCCAACGCCTGTTCCAGGCCCTGCGGCCGGGCGGCCGCCTGTTGCTGGCGAACTTCCGGCCGGGCATCAATGCCATCGCCTTTCTCGAAGGGCTGCTGGACTGGCACCCGCGCTATCGCCACGACGCGCAGATGCTCAGCCTCCTGGATGGGGTCGATTACAACCAGATCGCCTCGGCGCGGGTATTCCACGACATCGGCCAGCGCATCGTCTTCCTGGAGGCGGTGAGGTACGGCTGAGCTGCCCTGGCCCTTGAATGGGAGAGAGTCCCGTAGGTTGGTCCGAGCCTGCGAGGCCCAACGTGGCCAGTCACAGGCGCCGCAGCGTTGGGCTTCGCTTCGCTCTGACCAACCTACAAAAGCCCTCACCCTGTAGGAGCGAATTCATTCGCGATTGAAATCGCTCCGGAAGCGGCTCAGCCCTGTTGCAGGTGCCCGTAGAGCTTGGCGTAGAGCCCGCCTTCGGCGATGAGCTGTTGGTGGTCGCCGTCTTCGGCGATGTGGCCGCCGTCGAATACCAGCACCCGGTCCGCCTGCTTAACCGCTGACAGGCGGTGCGCGATGATCAGGGTGGTACGGCCGTTGAGGAAGGTGCCGAGGGCCTGGTGCAGGGCGTATTCGGTGGCGGCGTCGAGCGCCGAGGTGGCCTCGTCGAGGATCACCACCTTGGGTTCAGCCAGCACCATGCGCGCGATGGCCAGGCGCTGCCGCTGGCCGCCGGACAGGCGCACGCCGGAGCGGCCCACCACGCTGTCCAGCCCCTGGGGCAGGTTGCGGATGGTGTCGGCCAGCTGGGCGATTTCCAGGGCACGCCAGCAGGCGTCGTCGCTGCGCTCGCGGCCCATGGTCAGGTTGGCGCGCACGCTGTCGTTGAACAGCGCCGGGTGCTGCAGGACCACGGCGACGTTGTCGCGCACCTCGGCCAGGCCGATCTCTTCCAGCCGGCAACCGCCGTAACGGATCTGCCCGGCCTGGGGCTGGTACAGCCCCAGCAGCAGTTGCACCAGGGTGCTCTTGCCACCGCCGCTGGCACCGACGATGGCGACCTTCTCGCCGGGGGCGATGGACAGGTTGAGGCCATCGAGCACCGGTTCGTCGGAATAGGCGAAGCGCAGGCCCTTCACTTCGATGCCCACGGTTTCGCGGCCACGGAACGGATCGACGCTCGGGCTGTACTGGGGCTCGTCGGCACGCGCCAGCAGTTCGTTGATGCGGCCCAGCGCAGCGCCAGCGGAATAGTAGGAATACTGCAGGCCCAGCAACTGCTCCACCGGGCCGATCATGAACCAGAGGTAGCTGAACACCGCCAGCATCTGGCCGATGGACAGGTCGGAGAACAGCACGGTGAGCATGGCCGCGGCGCGGAAGAAGTCGATGCCGAACTGGAACAGTAACCCACTGGTGCGCCCCGCCGCGTCGCTCTTCCACTGGGAGGCGACGGCGTAGTCGCGGACTTCCTGGGCGCGCTGGCCGAGGCGGCCGAAGAAGAAGCCCTGGCGGTTGCTGGTACGCACTTCCTGGATGGCTTCCAGGGTTTCCGTCAGCGCCTGGGTGAAGCGCGCGGTGCTGTCGTTCTCCAGCTTCTTCAGGTGCTTGACGCGCTTGCCCAGCTGCACGGTGGCGTAGATCACCAACGGGTTGAACAGCAGGATCAGCAGCGCCAGTTTCCAGTGCATCCAGACCAGGATGGCCGCCGTACCGGTGAGGGTCAGCACGGCCACCAGGAAACGGCTGAGGGTTTCGCCGACGAACTTGTCCAGGGTGTCCAGGTCGGTCACCAGGTGGGCGGTGACGGTGCCGCCGCCGAGGCTTTCGTATTCGCCGAGGGAAATGCGCTTCAGGCGTTCGATCAGGCGGGTACGGATGCGGTACACGATGTCCTTGGCGAGCCGCGCGAACAGCCGCGCCTGCAGCACGTTGAACACCAGGGCCATGCCGCGCAGGACCAGGGTCACCACCAGCATCAGGCCGATGTAGCCGACAGCGTTTTCCCAGGGCGCGGGCAGGAAGTGGTCCATGAAACGCAGCGCGGCATCACCGCGCTGCAACAGCACTTCATCCACCAGCAACGGCAGCAACAGCGGAATGGGCACGCTGCATAGGGTGGCCAGTACGGCGACCAGGTTGGCCAGCCAGAGGGCTTTCTTGTGGCGCAGGGCCAGACGGCGGATCTCCGCCCAGCTCAAGCGATCAGGCATGGTTGCCCCGTTCCAGCCAGCGACCCAGCAGCGGAGCCAGTTCGTCGAGCGGCTGGTAGCCGTTGGTCAGCAGCGCCAGCTGGCCATCGCGCTCGGCCAGCAGGGTGGGGAAGCCGGCGATGCCGAGGTCCTGCACCCAAGTGAAGTCGGCAACGGTCGCCTCATGGCTGGAGGCGGCGTCGAAGGCTTCGGCGAACTCGATGCGCGGAATCCCGGCCTGTTCGGCCAGTTCCACCAGGACAGAGGCCTGGGTCACGTTGCGGCCTTCGGCGTAAAAGGCGTGCTGGATCAGCCGAACCAGCGGCCAGGCCAGTTCCGGCGCGAGGGAACGGGCGACCACCATGGCGCGGCAGGCCGGCTCGGTGTCGTAGATGAAGTCGTCGGGCAGGGCTCCGTCGAAGCGGAACGGCTGCCCGGTGGCCCGATGGACCGCCTGCCAGTGCTCGAGGATGTAGCGCCGGGTGTTGGCATCCAATGCGGCGCCCTGGCCGGTACGCAGGCCGCCGGCCACCAGGTGCAGCGAAACGCCGGCCGCCGCGGCCTGTTCGGCGAGTGCCGACGCCACCGGGGCGAAGCCCCAGCACCAGGAGCACATGGGGTCCATCACATAGAGCAGGCGGGCGTTGGACAAACTCAATCCTCCAGGGCTTGGCGCGGGTCGCGGCCAATCGGGTGCGGCAGGTTGCGGGCCTTGGCCAGCTCGATCTGCTTCTGCCGCTCGATGGCGCTGGCGCGGGTCTTCTCGCTCAGGCTGTCCCAGCAGTGCGGGCAGCTGATGCCGGGCGCGTAGTGCTCGGACTGGCGATCTTCCACGGAAATCGGGTTACGGCAGGCGTGGCACTGATCGAAGTCGCCTTCGGTTAAATCGTGGCGCACGGTGACGCGGTTGTCGAAGACGAAGCAGTCGCCGCGCCAGAGGGTTTCGTCCTGGGGCACTTCTTCCAGGTACTTGAGGATGCCGCCCTTGAGGTGGAACACCTCTTCGAAGCCCTGGCCGAGCATGTAGCTGGAGGCCTTCTCGCAGCGGATGCCACCGGTGCAGAACATCGCCACTTTCTTGTGGCGCGAGGGGTCGAAGTTGGCCTTGATGTAGTCGGGGAATTCGCGGAACGACTTGGTCTGCGGGTCGATAGCGCCCTCGAAGGTGCCGATGGCCACTTCGTAGTCGTTGCGGGTATCGATCAGCAGCACGTCGGGGTCGCTGATCAGGGCGTTCCAGTCCTTGGGTTCGACGTAGGTGCCGACCTGCTGGTTGGGGTCCACGTTCGGCACGCCCAGGGTGACGATTTCCTTCTTCAGCTTGACCTTGGTGCGGTAGAAGGGCTGCTCCTCGCAGTAGGACTCCTTGTGGTCCAGATCCACCAGACGCGGATCGACCTTGAGCCAGGCGAGCAGCGCATCGATGGCTTCGCGAGTGCCGGAAACGGTGCCATTGATGCCTTCTTCGGCGAGCAGCAGCGTGCCCTTGACGCCGTTGTCCAGCATGGTCTTGAGCAGGGGTTCACGCAGCGCAACGTAGTCCTTCAGGGTGACGAACTTGTACAGCGCCGCAACAACGATCTGGGTCATGCGGTGACTTCCTCCAGTGGTCGCCCGCGTAAAGGGCGGACCGGGTGACAGAAACGACTGCGCCGGCGTGGGCCGGCGCGGTGCGAAGTCTATCAAAAAGCGGCTGGGATCAGGCTGCGATAAATGGCCCCAGGGATCAGTGGTCGTGCTTGCTGCCGCCAGCACAGGTGGGCGAATCCGGCGCCGCGCCCTGCTCCGCCCATTCCTCGGGGGTGTAGGTGTGCAGGGCCAGGGCATGGAACTGCCCCATGAGCTCGCCCAGGCTGCCATAGACCTTCTGGTGGCGCTTGACGGCGTTGAGCCCGGCGAACGCCGGGCTGACGATCACCGCCTTGTAGTGGGTTTCCAGGCCGCGGCTGTGCATGTGGCTCTCGTCCAGTACGTCGAGGTGCTGGGGGTCGAGGGCCTGCAGGGCGGTCAGGATGCGGTCACGCATGGACATCGGTGGACTCCGCTTACTGCTTCTTCTTGTCCTGGGGCGCCAGTTCGCTGGTCATCTCGCTGAGCAGCTTGTTGACCTCGGGCACGGCGGATTCCAGGCGGGTCTGGGTGAGCTGGGCGGACTGCTGGGTCAGCGCAGGCATCTTTTCCAGCACTTTCTTGCCCAGGGGGGATTCGTAGAAGGCGATCAGGTCCTTCAGTTCGCTCTCGGAGAAGTTGCTGGTGTAGATCTTCACCAGTTCCGGCTTCAGCTTGTCCCAGCCGACAGCCTTGTCCAGGGCGGCGTTGGCCTTGGCCTGGTAGCTCTCCAGGGTGGCCTTCTTGCTGGCCGGCGCCTGGGACTGCTGGAAACGCTGCTCGAACATCTGCTGCACCTGGGCATAGACCGGAACGGTCAGCTTGTCGGCACGAGCGAGCTTGAGGAAGCGCTCGGCATCGGCGGCATGGCTGGCGGCGTCGGCCAGAACCTGGCCGCTGGCACAGGCCAGCAGTACGGCGGTGCAGAGAATGCGAAGCTTGGTCATTAGGTATCCTTGTCTGGGCACGGATGACGGGGACTGCCCCGGGGCTGGTCATTCTGCGCTCAAGCCGATATCGGGCTCAAGCGGCGGTTTTTTCGACAAGTACATGACGAAAATGTGCGATGCCGCACTCCACGAACATGTTGTCAAAACGCCATCACTTGCTCATGCTTTCGCCCGCTGGGCATGCTTTGCCGGCCAGGAACCTTGTCGCGCCCATCGACGGATTTTCCGATGAGCTGCAGCCGGCTTCCCTCGGCTCCGTACGAAAAATCCCCCAAAAGGACTGATGTCGTACAGAACCTGAAGTGCCCAGGCTTTGCACACACATGGACGTGCTCAATGAATAGCCATATCTCCACCCTGGAGCCGGGACTTCCCGCGCTCTGCGATGCCCGCGGCAAGCTCGCGCCCGCCGCTGTCGGCTGGTCAAGCCGGCCACGCCTGAACTGCGCGATCCCCGGTCACATGGGACGGCGCAAGCGCTGGAACCACTGGTGCATCACCACCCCGCGCTGGATGCTCTCGCTGACCCTCGCGGACCTCGATTACCTGGGCTACGGCGCCGCCTACTTCCTCGATCTCGACAGCGGCCAGGCCGTCGCCCATACCCAGCTACGCCCCTTTGCCCTCGGTTGCCGGCTGCCGGATACGCCGCTGGAAAGCCACAGCTTCCACCACTCACGCCTGCAGATCCGTGTCGATGAGCACCCCGGCCGCCTGAGCGTGCGGGTGGAGGCGCCGGATATCGGCGGCCAGCCACTGCAGGCCGCCCTGGAAGTGCTGCGCCCCGCACACCTGGACTCGGTGAACCTGGTCGCGCCCCTCCCCGGCCACTGCTTCCACGCCAGCAGCCGCCAGCTCGGCCTGCCCGCCAGCGGCAGCGTGCAACTGGGCGAACGCCAGTACCAGTGCACCACCGGCCAGAGCTTCGCCGCCCTGGATTTCGGGCGCGGCGTCTGGCCCGTCCACAGCCACTGGACCCGCGCCGCCTTCGCCGCACCCGGTGGCATCGCCGGCAATTTCGGCGCGGGCTGGACCGACTCCAGCGGCCTGACCGAGAACGCCCTGTGGTTCGGCGGCCGCCTGGCCAAGCTCGACCGCCCGGTGCAGATCGAGCAAACGCCGAACAATCCCCTGGCTCCCTGGCTACTTTTCACCGCCTGCCGACGGGTCGAACTCACCTTCACGCCACGTCAGTTGCACCAGGCCTGCCCGCGCCTGGGCCTGTTCTACGCCGATACGCGCCAGTGGTTCGGCCGCTTCGACGGCGTATTGCGCAGCCCGGATGGCGAATGCGTGCCGGTGACCAATGCCCTTGGCTGGCTGGGTTCCACCCGCGCACGCTGGTAATTGCCCGAACGGTTGAACCGAGTGCCGGAGAGAGAGCCTAAACTGCGGAATCAATAGCCGGAGCCAACCCACATGAGCCGCACAGAAACCGACAGCCTGGGGCCAGTCGACGTCGCCGACGACGCCTACTGGGGTGCCCAGACCCAGCGCTCGCTGGAAAACTTCGCCATCGGAGGCGAGCGCATGCCGCTGGCGGTGGTGCACGCCCTGGCCCTGATCAAGAAGGCCGCCGCACGGGTCAATGGCCGCGACGGCGACCTGCCGCCGGATGTCGCCCGCCTGATCGAACAGGCCGCCGACGAAGTGCTGACCGGCAAACATGACGACCAGTTTCCCCTGGTGGTCTGGCAGACCGGCAGCGGCACCCAGAGCAACATGAACGTCAACGAAGTGATCGCCGGCCGCGCCAACGAACTGGCCACCGGACAACGCGGCGGCAAGAGCCCGGTGCACCCGAACGATCATGTGAACTTCGCCCAGAGCTCGAATGACTGTTTCCCCACGGCGATGCACATCGCCATCGCCAAGGCGGTGCAGCACGAGCTGCTGCCGGCCATCGCCGAACTCGCCGACGGCCTGGCCGAGCAATCCGCACGGCACGCCCATCTGGTGAAGACCGGCCGCACCCACATGATGGATGCCACGCCCATCACTTTCGGCCAGGAGCTCTCTGCCTTCGTCGCCCAGCTCGACTATGCCGACAAGGCGATCCGCGCGGCGTTGCCGGCGGTCCTGCAACTGGCCCAGGGCGGCACCGCCGTGGGCACCGGCCTGAACGCGCCCCACGGTTTTGCCGATGCCATGGCCGCCGAACTGGCCGCGCTGTCCGGGCTGCATTTCGTCTCGGCACCGAACAAGTTCGCCGCCCTCGCCGGCCATGAGCCCCTGGTGAACCTCGGTGGCGCCCTCAAGACCCTCGCCGTGGCGCTGATGAAGATCGCCAATGACCTGCGCCTGCTGGGCTCCGGCCCTCGCGGCGGCCTGGCCGAGGTGCGGCTGCCGGCCAACGAACCGGGCAGTTCGATCATGCCCGGCAAGGTCAACCCGACCCAGTGCGAGGCGCTGTCGATGCTGGCCTGTCAGGTCATGGGCAACGACGCCACCATCGGTTTCGCCGCCAGCCAGGGGCACCTGCAGCTGAACGTGTTCAAGCCGGTGATCGTGCACAACCTGCTGCAATCGATCCGCCTGCTCGGCGACGGTTGCCGCAACTTCCAGAAGCACTGCGTGGCCGGCATGGAGCCGGACGCCGCGCGCATGGCCGAGCACCTGGAACGCGGCCTGATGCTGGTAACCGCGCTCAACCCGCACATCGGCTACGACAAGGCCGCGCAGATCGCCAAGAAGGCCTACACGGAAGGCACCACCCTGCGCGCTGCGGCCCTGGCGCTGGGTTACCTGACCGACGCAGAGTTCGATGCCTGGGTCCGCCCCGAAAGCATGCTGGAGGCCGGTCAACATGGCTGAAGCGGTCAAGCATGGAGCAACGCCACTGGAAGGTGACGGCAAGCGCATCCTGATGATTCTCGGCACCCCAAAAGGGGGAAGCCTGTGCCATGCCCTGAGCGATGCCTTCGCCCAGGGCGCCCGCAGCGAAGGCCACGTGGTGCGCCTGCTGAAGCTGGGGGAGATGCAATTCGACCCGGTGCTGCGCCAAGGCTACGACCAGAGCCAGAACCTGGAACCCGACCTGCTCGAAGCGCAGCGGCAGATCCACTGGGCCGAGCACCTGGTGTTCGTCTATCCGGTCTGGTGGGGCGGCCTGCCGGCGCTGCTCAAGGGCTTCTTCGACCGCGTTTTCCTGCCCGGCTTCGCCTTCCGCTACCGCGGCCAGCAGTCACAGGCCTGGGACAAGCTGCTGACCGGACGCACCGCCGACCTGCTGGTGACCCTGGACACCCCGCCCTGGTACTTCCGCTGGATCTACGGCGCCCCGGCACACCGGCAGATGGTGCGCACCATCCTCGGTTTCTGCGGCATCAAGACCCGCCGCCTGACCGAGTTCTCCCCGGTGCGCCCTTCCTCCGAGGAACAACGCCAGACCTGGCTGCGCAAGGCGGAGACGCTCGGCACCCGTTGCTAGGTTCCTGATGTGGAAGCGATTTCAATCGCGAATGAATTCGCTCCCACAGACGGCTATTCACCGCCCGCCAATGCAGCCGCCTCACGCCGCGCCCGCCAGCTGCGCACCAGCGATGGCGCCAAGGCGGTGAGGGCCGAACCCAGTACGACGAACAGCGCGCCGGCGTAGGCGATCCAGTTGATTTCTTCCGGCTGCACATGGTCCGGCCAAAGGGCCGCGCAGGCGGCGACGCTGGCGAAGGTCACCAACGGGGTGATGGCCAGGGTGGCGCTGACCCGCGACGCCTCCCAGTGGGCCAGGGCTTCGGCAAAGGCGCCGTAGGCCACGAGGGTGTTCAGGCAGCAGGCCAGCAGCAGCCAGCCCTGCAACGGGCTCAGGTTGAGCGCTTCCAGCGGATGCACCCAAGGCGTCAGCAAGGCGGCGCAGCCGAGGTAGATCACCATCATCACCTGCGCCGAACTCCAGTGGGTCAGCAGCTGCTTCTGCGCCAGCCCGTAGAAGGTCCACACGGCCGACGCCAGCAGGATCACCAGCACGCCCAGGGTGTACTGGCCCATGGACGTGAGCAGTTCCTCCAGGCGCTGATTGAAGAACAGCCCGAAGCCCAGCACCGTCACCACCAGACCGAAGGCCTGCCCCAGGCTGAAGCTCTCCTTGAAGATGAACAGGCTGCTCAGCAGGAAGAGGATGGGCGCCACCTGGATCACCAGCTGCGTGGTGCCGGGGCTGAGCATCTTCAGGCCGATGAGGTAGAACACGTAGTTGCCGGTCAGGCCGCCCACCGCCAGCACCACCAGCCAGCGGCCACGGGCGCCCAGCGGGCGGAATTCGGGCAGGCGACGATTGGCGCCCAGGTAAACGAACAGCAGCAAGCCGGCGACGATCAGGCGGTACCAGGTGACAGTCACCGGATCCATGGTCTGCAGGACTTCCTTCAGCCAGATGGGCAGGACACCCCAGAGCACGGCCGTAACCAGGGCAAGGAACAGGCCGTAGACCCAACGGCCAGAGGAGATGTGCATGGGAACCTCAGCGGGAAAGCCCGGCCTTCGGATGGCGGGCAGGACGAGAGACGCCATTCTAGGAGCGCCGGTTCCCAGGGCACAGGAACAGTTCCCGCACTGTCGAGGACAGAACTGTACCTGTCGCGATCCGCAGCCGCCCGTCGAGCCCCGGAGCAAGGCTGGCGACGCTGGTTAGACTCAAGATGCCAATGCAGAAAAGGAGGTGGTCCGATGTTCGGCCGACGCGCGTCCGACAAGGCACCTGGCACCCACTACAGAAGCGAGCGTGTCAGTGCCGTGAACGGGCAGTACTTCTTCTCCACCCGAGAGGGAACCCTGGAAGGGCCCTTCTTCACCCGCGTGGATACGGAACGGGAGGTCGCGCTGTACATTCGCCGCGTACAGCTATCCAACGCGATACTTGTCCGACGGGCGCCATGAGCGCCTCACAATGAAAGAACCCGCGCCAGGCGCGGGTTTTTCTTTTGCGGGGGAATGACCCACTGTGACTGTGGGAGCGATTTCAATCGCGAATGAATTCGCTCCCACAGGTCTTTGCCAAGGGGATACCCAAGCCTCAGCGATACGCCTCGAACAGGCCGGTGGCGCCCATGCCGCCGCCGACGCACATGGTGACGATGCCGTAGCGCTTGCCCTGGCGCTGCAGTTCGCGCACCAGGTGGCCGACCTGGCGCGAACCGGTCATGCCGAAGGGGTGGCCGATGGAGATGGAGCCACCGTTGACGTTGTACTTCTCGTTGTCGATGCCCAGGCGGTCGCGGGCATAGAGGCACTGGGAGGCGAAGGCTTCGTTGAGCTCCCAGAGGTCGATGTCGTCGACGGAGAGGCCCTTGGCCTTCAGCAGCTTCGGCACCGAGAACACCGGACCGATGCCCATCTCGTCCGGCTCGCAACCGGCAACGGTGAAGCCGCGGAAGAACGCCTTGGGCTTCAGGCCCAGTTCCAGCGCCTTGTCCAGGCTCATCAGCAGGGTCATGGAGGCGCCATCGGAAAGCTGCGAGGAGTTACCGGCAGTGACCGAGCCATCTTCGGAGAACACCGGCTTCAGGGACGCCAGGCCTTCCAGGGTGGTGTCGGCGCGGTTGCAGTCGTCGCGGTCCACCACGCCTTCGATGATGCTCTTCTCGCCGGTGGCCTTGTCTTCGACGAAGTACTTCACGCTCATCGGCACGATTTCGTCGTTGAACAGACCTGCGGCCTGGGCGCGCGCGGTGCGCTGCTGGCTCTGCAGGGCGTAGAGATCCTGGGCTTCGCGGCTGACGTTGTAGCGGCGGGCGACGATCTCGGCAGTCTGGCCCATGGGGTAGTAGATGCCGGGGTGTTCGAGCTTCAGGCGCGGGTTGACGAAGTTGTCCTGGTTGATGCTCTTCAGGGTCAGGGTGATGGACTCGACGCCACCGGCCACCATTACGTCGCTGCAGCCCGAGGCGATCTGGTTGGCGGCGATGGCAATGGCCTGCAGGCCCGAGGAGCAGTAGCGGTTGAGGGTCATGCCGGCAACGCCGATGCCCAGGCCCGACAGCACCGCCACGTTGCGGCCGATGTTGTGGCCCTGGGCGCCTTCATTGGAGCCGGCGCCCACCACACAGTCGTCCACCAGCGCCGGGTCGAGATCATTGCGTGCCAGCAGGGCGTTCACACAGTGGGCGGCCATGTCGTCCGGCCGGGTCATGTTGAACTTGCCGCGGAAGGACTTGGCCAGGCCAGTCCGCACGCTGTCGACGATCACCACTTCACGCATGACGCACCTCGTTATTGTTGGGATGGAAAGTGGGGTGAGCATAGTTCCGGCCCATGTTTCCCCACCACGATCATTCATCCCGCGTATGCGCGGCCATCCCGTGCTCAGTCTTTCTTGAAGGCAGCCTCCAGCGCCTCGTTGATGGTGCGCAGCACCTTCACCCGTGCGTAACGCTTGTCGTTGGCCTCCACCAAGGTCCAGGGAGCGATCTCGGTACTGGTGCGATCGACCATGTCATCCACCGCATCGACGTAGAGGTCCCACTTGTCGCGGTTGCGCCAGTCTTCCTCGGTGATCTTGTAGCGCTTGAAGGCAACTTCCTCACGCTCCTTGAAGCGTTCCATCTGGGTGTTCTTGTCGATGGACAGCCAGAACTTCACCAGCACGATGCCGTAGTTGTGCAACTGCTCCTCGAAGTCGTTGATCTCGCCGTAGGCGCGCAGCCAGTCGGCCTCGGAACAGAAGCCCTCGACCCGCTCCACCAGCACGCGGCCGTACCAGGAACGGTCGAAGATGGTGAACTGCCCGCGCCCCGGCACGTGCCGCCAGAAGCGCCAGAGATAGGGCTGTGCCCGTTCTTCCTCGGTGGGCGCGGCGATCGGAACGGTGCGGTACTGCCGTGGGTCCAGCGCACCGGTGACGCGGCGGATCGCCCCGCCCTTGCCGGCAGCGTCATTGCCCTCAAACACCGCCATCAGGGCATGGCCACGCATGCGCTTGTCGCGCAGCAAGCCGTTGAGCCGCGCCTGTTCGGTGGCGAGCTGTTCCTTGTAGTCGTCCTTGTCCAGCTTGCGGCTGAGGTCGAGGCTGTCCAGCAGGCTCAGATTGTCGAGACTGGACATCAGCGGCGCCGCATGGGGCTGCAGCTTGGGCCTGCCTTTGTGCTTGAGGGCCGCTTGCAGACCTTCGAGGATGATGCGGCCGACACTGAGGCTGCGGTAGTACTCGTCGGCGCCCTCGATCACGTACCAGGGCGCGTAGTCGCGGCTGGTGCGACGCAGCACCCGTTCACCGAAGCGCACGAAGCGGTCGTAGACCTCGCTCTGCTTCCAGTCCAGCGGATTGAGCTGCCAGCTGCGCTGGGGGTCCTTCTCCAGAGCCTTGAGGCGCTCCTTGAGCTGCTTCTTGGACAGGTGGAACCAGAACTTGAAGATCAGCGCCCCTTCGTCGCAGAGCATGCGCTCGAAACCTTCGGCGTCGTTGATGGCCTGGTCCAGGCGGGCGTCCTTGATGTCGCCCTCGACCCGTGCGTGGAGCATCTGGCTGTACCAGTTGCCGAAGAAGATGCCGATCCGCCCCTTGCCCGGCAGCTTGCGCCAGAAACGCCACTGCGGCGGCCGCGAAAGTTCTTCGTCGGTGGGACGCAGGAAGCTCTCGACGTTGATCAGGCGCGGGTCCATCCATTCGTTGAGCAGCTTGACCGTCTCGCCCTTGCCGGCACCTTCGATACCGTTGATCAGAATGAGCACCGGGAAGCGCGCCTGCTGCTTCAGCTCGAACTGGGCTTCCAGCAGGGCTTCGCGCAGTTCCAGCACGGCCTTCTCATAGGTTTCCTTGTCGATTGAGTGGCCGATTTCGGCGGATTCGAACATGCAGACCTCCTTGGCTTGATGGAGAAAAGGTAGCGGACATCGACGCGCTCCGTCTCCGTTGTTTCGGATCAAACCGACACGGCCTTCCGATCGGCTACTATTCGCGCTTCGCAGTCAGGAATACCCCATGTCCGATTTCCACCACGCCCAACTCGACTGGGACGAACAGGGCCGACCGCTGTCGCGGGAATTCGACGACGTCTACTTCTCTCCGACCTCGGGTTTCGACGAAACCCATCATGTGTTCATCAATGGCAATGACCTGACCCGGCGTTTCACCGAACTGCCGGCCGGCGGGCGTTTTTGCATTGGCGAAACCGGTTTCGGTACCGGGCTGAATTTCCTCTGTGCCTGGCAATTGTTCGAACAGTGCGCGCCGGCCGGTGCCCGATTGCACTTCGTCAGCGTGGAGAAGTTCCCCCTCACCCGTGACGACCTCCAGCGCGCCCTGGCCCTGTGGCCGCAACTGGCGCCCCAGGCTGCCCAATTGCTGGACCAGTACGTGGCGATCCACCCCGGTTTCCAGCGCTTCAACCTGGCCGCGGGCCGCGTGGTGCTCACCCTGCTGGTGGGCGATGCCCTGGACTGCCTGCCCGAGCTGGACGCGCGCATCGACGCCTGGTTCCTCGACGGTTTCGCCCCGGCGAAGAACCCCGAGATGTGGAGCCCCACCCTGTTCACCCAGCTGGCGCGACTGTCCCACTCGGGAACCACCCTCGCCTCCTTCACCTCCGCCGGCTTCGTGCGCCGCGCGCTGACGGAAGCCGGCTTTGCCATCAAGCGCCTGCCCGGCTTCGGCAAGAAATGGGAGATGAGCCGGGGCCTGTTCACCGGTGAACGGCAAGACGACGCCAAGCCCTGGTTCGCTCGCCCGCGCTTCGTCCCCCAGCGTCGCGAGGCCCTGGTGATAGGCGCGGGACTGGCCGGCTGCGCCACGGCGGCCAGCCTCGCCGCGCGCGGCTGGCAAGTGACCCTGCTGGAGCGCCACGGCGAGCCCGCACAGGAAGCCTCCGGCAACCCCCAGGGCGTGCTCTACCTCAAACTCTCCGCCCATGGAACGCCGCTGTCGCGGTTGATCCTCAGCGGATTCGGCCATACCCGCCGACTGCTGCAACGCCTGGAACAGGGCCACGACTGGCAGGCCTGCGGCGTGCTGCAACTGGCCTTCGATGAAAAGGAAGCGCAGCGCCAGGCGAAGCTGGCCGAGGCCTTTCCTGCCAATCTGTTGCACAGCCTGGACAAGACCGAAGCCGAAGCCCTGGCCGGCGTAACGCTGCCCGCGGGCGGCCTGTTCTATCCCGAGGCGGGTTGGGTCCATCCGCCGGCCCTGTGCCGCCTGCTGGCCAGCCATCCGAACATCCGCCTGGTCACTCACGGCGAAGCCCTGGAGCTGCAGCGCGAGGACGACCTCTGGCATGCCCGGAACGCCGAGCGCACCCTGGCCACCGCCCCGGTGGCAGTGCTGGCGGGCGCCGCCGATGTGCTGCGTTTCCCCCAGGCCGCCGGACTCCAGCTCAAGCGCATTCGCGGGCAGATCAGCCGCCTGCCGGCCACTGCCGAGAGCGCGACGCTCGGCACCGTACTCTGCGCCGAAGGCTACGTGGCACCACCACGGGACGGCGAACACACCCTGGGCGCCAGCTTCGACTTCCACAGCACCGACCTTGCCCCCACCGCCGCCGAGCATGCGGGCAACCTCGAACTGCTGGAGGAAATCTCCCCGGACCTCGGCCGCCGCCTGCACGTCGCCGAACTGGAACCGGAGCGCCTGGAAGGCCGCGCCGCCTTCCGCTGCACCACCCCGGACTACCTGCCGATCGTCGGCCCGCTGGCGGATGCCGACGCCTTCGCACAGGCCTATGCCGTGCTGGCCAGGGACGCGCGCCAGGTGCCACAAGTACCGGCGCCCTGGTTCGACGGCCTCTATGTGAACAGCGCCCACGGCTCGCGCGGCCTGATCACCGCGCCGCTGTCCGGCGAGTTGCTGGCCGCCTGGCTCGACGACGAACCGCTGCCGGTGCCCCGCGCCGTGGCCGAGGCCTGCCACCCCAACCGTTTTGCCTTGCGCCGCCTGATTCGCGGCCAGAGCGCCTGATCATGGAGCTATTGCTACTGGAAGCCCTGGCCATCGGAGCCGTGCTCGGCTTGCTGCTGGGCCTGACCGGCGCCGGCGGTTCGCTGGTGGCCCTGCCCCTGCTGCTCAGCCTGCACCTGCCGCTGCGCGATGCCATCGGCGTGAGCCTCGGCGCCGTTGCCCTGTCCGCTGCCATCGGCGCCATTCCCCGCGCCAGCCAGGGGCTGGTGGCCTGGCGCCCGGTGCTGTTGCTGGCCATCTGCGGCCTGCCTGGCAATGCCATCGGCCAATGGCTGGGACGCTTCATTCCCGAGTTCGCGCTGATACTCGGTTTCTGCCTGCTGGTGCTCTGGTCCGCCTGGCGCATGTGGCGTGGCGCGGTGTTGCCCAAAAGCCACTCCGGCCCGCTGCGCAGTACGCCGCTGATGGCCATCGGCGCTGGTGTGGGGCTGCTGTCGGGGGTGATGGGCGTGGGCGGCGGCTTCCTCGTGGTGCCGGCGCTGCTCTGGTACACGCCGTTGTCGATGCTGGCCGCCACTGCCACCTCGATGGCGGTGATCGCGCTGGTTTCCGGCGGTGGCTTCCTGCTCTATCTCACCGGCGCCCAGCCGCCCATGGCCCTGCTCGGCGGCCTGGCGGCCGGCGGCGCGGTCGGCGTGCTCTGCGGCAATCGCCTGGCCACTCGTCTGCGCGGCGCCACCCTGCAACGGCTGTTCGCGTTGATGCTGGTGGCGGTAAGTCTGTCCCTGGCAGCACAAAAGTTGTTGGGTTGACCGGGAAAGGCCGTCTTAGAACCAATCGATATAAAACTCACAGAAGTGCGCAAGGGTCGGACCCTAGAGTGCCCCTTTACAGGGCACCCACTCCCCAACGGCAACACCGGTAAGGAACTATGTGCGGCATTTCTGGAGAACTTCGCTTCGACAAACGCCCGGCCGACCTGGCCGCCCTCGATAGAATCACCCACCATCTAGCGCCCCGCGGTCCAGACGCCTGGGGCCTGCACAGCCAGGGACCGATCGCCCTGGGCCATCGACGGCTGAAGATCATGGACCTGGCAGACGCCTCCGGTCAGCCCATGCTGGACCCCGAACTGGGGCTGGCCATGGTGTTCAACGGCGCCATCTACAACTACCCCGAATTGCGCAAGGAACTGCTTGCCCTCGGTTATCGCTTTCATTCCGACGGCGACACCGAGGTGCTGCTCAAGGCCTGGCATGCCTGGGGCAAGGACATGCTGCCGCGGCTCAATGGCATGTTCGCCCTGGCCATTTGGGAACGTGACAACCAGCGCCTGTTCCTCGCCCGCGACCGCCTCGGCATCAAACCGCTCTACCTGTCACGCAACGAGCAGCGCCTGCGCTTCGCCTCCAGCCTGCCGGCCCTGCTCAAGGGCGGCGACCTGGACACAACGCTGGACCCGCAGGCGCTGAACTTCTACCTCAACTTCCATTCCGTGGTGCCCGCGCCACGTACCCTGGTCAAGGGTGTGGAAAAGCTGCCACCGGCGAGCTGGATGCTGATCGATGCCGACGGCAACTGCAGCCAGGGCACCTGGTGGGAACTGGAGTACGGCCCGCGCGAGGATGAACAGAGCCTCAGCTTCGACGACTGGCGCGACCGCCTGCTGAGCGGTCTGCGCGACGCCGTGTCGATCCGCCAGCGCGCCGCCCGCGAGGTGGGCGTCCTGCTGTCCGGCGGGGTGGATTCCAGCCTGCTGGTGGGCCTGTTGGCGGAGTCGGGTATCGAACAGCTGGCAACCTTCTCCATCGGTTTCGAGGACGCCGGCGGCGAACGCGGCGACGAGTTCGAGTTCTCCGACCTGATCGCCAACCATTACGGCACCCGCCACCAGCAGTTGCGCATCGATGAGCACGAAGTGCTGGAGCAGTTGCCTGCCGCCTTCGCCGCCATGAGCGAGCCCATGGTCAGCCACGATTGCATTGCCTTCTATCTGCTGTCCCGCGAGGTGTCCCGGCACTGCAAGGTCGTGCAGAGCGGCCAGGGTGCCGACGAACTCTTCGGCGGCTATCACTGGTACCCGCCGCTGGCCGACACCCGCGACCCGTTCAACAGCTACCGCGCGGCCTTCTTCGACCGCGCCCACCCCGAATACGAGGCCACGGTGCAGCCGGACTGGCTCACCGAGGACCTTGCCGGCGATTTCGTGCGCCAGCACTTCGAGCACCCCGGCGCCCTCGACTCGGTGGACAAGGCGCTGCGCCTGGACAGCACGGTGATGCTGGTGGACGACCCGGTGAAGCGGGTGGACAACATGACCATGGCCTGGGGTCTGGAGGCACGGGTGCCGTTCCTCGACTACCGGGTGGCCGAGCTGTCGGCGCGGATTCCCTCGCGTTTCAAGCTCGGCGACGGCGGCAAGGCGGTGCTCAAGGCCGCCGCGCGCCAGGTCATTCCCCACGAGGTGATCGACCGGCCCAAGGGTTACTTCCCGGTGCCCGGTCTCAAGTACCTGGAAGGCCGGACCCGCGACTGGGTACGCGAACTCCTGCTGGACCCTAGCCAGGATCGCGGCCTGTTCCGGCCGGCCATGCTCGAACGCCTGCTGGCCAGTCCCACGGAAGACATCACCCCGCTCCGGGGTTCGAAGCTCTGGCAGATGGCGGCGCTCAACCTCTGGCTCAATCAACAGGGACTCTGAACCGATGAAAGCCCATACCCTTCACAGCCAGCGCCTGTTGCGCGGACAGGCTCCGTCCTATCAGCGCCTGCAGGCTCAACTGGCCGAGGGGCACCTGGAGCCCCATGAAGCGCCGCAGATCCTCCACTGTGGCTGGGGACGCCTGCTGCTCGGCCATACCTTCCCCGACCCCGTGAGCCTCGCCCGGGAGCTGCTGGACGAACAGCCCGGCGAACGCGATATCGCCCTCTACGTCGCCGCACCCCAGCAGGTGCTGGCCCAGGCGCCGCAGCAACTCTTTCTCGACCCATCCGACACCCTGCGCCTCTGGTTCCCCGACTACCGCCCCGCGCGCCGGGCCTTTCGCGGCTTCCGCATCCGCCGTGCCCTGAGCGACACCGACTGGCAGGCGGTCAATCAGCTCTACCGCTGCCGCGGCATGCTGCCGGTCGACCACGATGCCATCACCCCGCGCCACCAGGGCGGGCCGGTGTACTGGCTGGCCGAGGACGAGCGCGACAACCAGGTGATAGGCGCCGTCATGGGCCTCAACCACCAGAAGGCCTTCGACGATCCGGATGGCGGTTCCAGCCTCTGGTGCCTGGCGGTGGACCCGCAATGCAGCCGCCCTGGCGTGGGCGAAGTCCTGGTGCGGCACCTGATCGAGCACTTCATGAGCCGTGGGCTCAACTACCTCGACCTCTCGGTGCTGCACGACAACCGCCAGGCCAAGGCGCTGTATTCCAAGCTGGGCTTCCGCGACCTGGCCACCTTCACGGTCAAGCGCAAGAACAGCATCAACCAGACCCTGTTCCTCGGCCCCGGCCCGGAAGCGGGGCTCAACCCCTACGCCCGGATCATCGTCGACGAAGCCCTGCGGCGCGGTATCGAAGTGCAGGTGGACGACGTCGAAGGCGGGCTGTTCTGTCTCAGCCAGGGCGGTCGGCGCATCCGCTGCCGGGAGTCGCTGTCCGACCTCACCAGCGCGGTGAGCATGACCCTCTGCCAGGACAAGCAGCTGACCCATCGCGCCCTCGCCCGCGTCGGCATCTTCCAGCCGGAGCAGCGCCTGGCAGGCAAGGACGAAGAGAATGCGGCCTTCCTTGCCGAACACGGCAGCCTGGTGGTCAAGCCGGTGAATGGCGAACAGGGCCAGGGCGTGGCGGTGGACCTGCGCAGCCTCGATGAGCTGAAGACCGCCATCGCCAACGCCGAACACTTCGACAGCCGTGTGATCCTGGAAAGCTGTCACCAGGGCTTCGACCTGCGGGTGGTGGTGATCAATTACGAAGTGGTGGCGGCGGCCATTCGCCGCCCCGCCGAAGTCCTGGGCGACGGCCTGCGCACGCTGAGACAGCTGATCGAACGCCAGAGCCGCCGACGCCAGGCCGTGACCCAGGGGGAAAGCCGCATTCCGCTGGATGGCGAGACCGAACGCACCCTGCAAGCCGCCGGCTTAGCCTATGAAGACGTCCTGCCGGCCGGCACCCGGCTGGCGGTACGGCGTACCGCCAACCTGCACACGGGCGGCACCCTGGAGGACGTCACCGCGATCCTGCATCCAGCGCTGGCCGAGGCCTCCATCCTCGCCGCGCGGACCCTGGAAATACCGGTGGTGGGACTGGACCTGCTGGTCCAGGCCGCCGACCAGCCGGACTACGTGATGATCGAAGCCAACGAACGGGTCGGCCTGGCCAATCACCAGCCGCAACCCACGGCGGAGCGCTTCATCGATTTGCTGTTCCCGCTCACGCGAGCGCCCTCGGCTTGAAACCTGTGGGAGCGAATTCATTCGCGAATGAACCAGCTCCCGCAACCACGCCGCGACGTGGCCCAGAAAGGAGATGCCATGAGCCAGAGACTTCCCGAGCCCGATCTCACCTACCTGCAAAGGGTGCTGCTGGAAATGCTCGCCATCCCCAGCCCCACCGGTTTCACCGATACCATCGTGCGCTACGTCGCCGAGCGGCTGGACGAGATCGGCATCCCTTATGAACTGACCCGGCGCGGCACCATCCGCGCCACGGTCAAGGGCACGCAAAGCAGCCCGGACCGCGCGATGTCGGCGCACCTGGACACCATTGGCGCCATCGTCCGCGAGATCAAGGACAACGGCCGGCTGGGCCTGGCGCCGGTGGGCTGCTGGTCCAGCCGCTTCGCTGAAGGCAGCCGCGTCAGCCTGTTCGGGGACAACCGGGTACTGCGCGGCAGCGTGCTGCCCCTGCTGGCGTCGGGGCACGCCTTCAACACCCAGGTGGACAACCTGCCCATCAGCTGGGACCACGTGGAACTGCGCCTGGACGCCTACAGCACCACCCGCGCCGACTGCGAGACCCTGGGGGTTTCAGTGGGGGACTTCGTCGCCTTCGACCCGTTGCCGGAATTCACCGAGAGCGGCCACATCAGTGCCCGCCACCTGGACGACAAGGCTGGCGTCGCCGCCCTGCTCACCGCCCTCAAGGGCATTGCCGATGCGCGCCTGGTGCCGCCCATCGACTGTCATCCGTTGTTCACCATCACCGAGGAGATCGGTTCCGGCTCGGCCGCCGCGCTGCCCTGGGACGTCAGCGAGTTCGTCGGTATCGACATCGCCCCGGTCGCCCCCGGCCAGCTCTCCAGCGAGCACGCCGTGACCGTGGCCATGCAGGACTCCGGCGGCCCCTACGACTTCCACCTGTCGCGGCACCTGCTGCGCCTGGCCGAAGCCAACGCCATCCCGCTACGCCGCGACCTGTTCCGCTACTACCACAGCGATGCCCAGTCGGCGGTCACCGCCGGCCACGACATCCGCACCGCCCTGCTGGCCTTCGGCTGCGACGCCACCCACGGCTACGAACGCACCCACATCGACAGCCTGGAAGCCCTGACCCGCCTGATCGGCGCCTACCTGATGAGCCCGCCGGTGTTCGCCTCCGACGCGGTCACCAGCCAGCAGTCCCTGGAACCGTTCAGCCATCAGCTGGAGCATGACGCGCAGATGGAGAGCGAGACGCGCGTCCCGACCGTGGAAAGTCTTGTGGGAAAGGGTGACGGCAGCCCTTGAAGGCCGAACCCGCTAGGAGCAAAGTGCCATCCAGGGATGCAATAACAACACGGGTGGTCACCCATGCTTCACCTTTCAGGCTGTGTGAAAACTGTCGCACTCGGTCTGGTCGTTCTCATGTTCTGGCTGTGCCGGCCCGCCTTCGCCCAGGAGGCGGCGCCGCTCGACCAGGACCAGTTGCGCCTTGCGCTTGGCCACTGGGTCAGTTACCTCGAAGACCCCAAGGGCGAACTCAGCCTGGAGCAAGTGCGCAAACTCCCCGATCCCGCTTTCCAGAAGGTCAGGGGCGAACAGCCCAACATGGGCAAGAACAGATCGGTCTGGTGGTTCAAGGTACGCCTGGACAATAGCCGTCCCCGGGCACTGGATGGTTACCTGGAAGCCAACTACCCGCTGCTGGACAACATCCGCCTCTACTACCTCACCCCTGACGGCCGGGTGCAGGCGCAGGAAACCGGCGATCACTTCGCCTTCTCGCAGCGCCCGGTACAGGTGCGCAACTTCTGGTTCCCCCTGCGCGTGGAGCCGGGACAGAGCACGCTGATCCTGCGGGTGGAGAGCACCAGCACCCTCTTCGTGCCGCTGGTATTCAGCACCTTCGACGCCAGCGCCGCCGCCCAGGAGAACCTCATGGGGTTCAACGGGGCCTTCTATGGCGTGCTCTTCGCCATGTTCTTCTACAACCTGTTCCTCTACCTGTCGCTGCGCGAGCGGGCCTACCTCTGGTACCTGGCCTACAACCTCAACGTCGGCCTGCTCGCCGCCTGCTTCGACGGCATGCTGTTCAAGTTGCTGCCCGACCATGTGGGGCTGCAGTCGGTGGCGATCTACATCTTCATGTACCTGCACTGCCTTGCGGCCCTGCAGTTCAGCCGCCACTTCCTCCACACCGGCCTGCACTTCCCACGGCTGGACCGCGTGCTGCGCGGCCTGATGCTGGCGACCCTGGTGGCGCTGCTCTGCGCTCCGGTGATCGGCCTGCAGAACTGGAACATCCTCGCCAGCCTGACGGTGTCGGGCATTTCCGCCTTCCTCCTGCTCACCGGGCTCTATGTGTGGCGCAAGGGGCTGCGTTACGGCTCGTACTACACCCTGGCCTGGGGCGTGTTGCTGTTCGCCTTCATCCAGACCACCACCGGCTCCCTGGGCATCGAAGTGCTGGGCCTGTACGGCGCCACGGTGGTGAAGATCGGCGTCACCATCGAGCTGATCACCCTGTCCATTGGCCTGGCCGACCGCATCAACACCCTCAAGGAAGAAGGCTTCCGCTCACGCCAGGCCGCTGAGCAGGCGCACTTCGAGAACCAGGCAAAGAGCCGCTTCCTGGCCACGATGAGCCACGAGATCCGCACGCCGCTGAACGGTGTGCTGGGCATGCTGCAATTGCTCAAGGAAACTTCGCTGGATCGCAGCCAGCGCTTCTACGTGGACACCATCTCCAGCTCGGGCACCGCGCTGATGGCGGTGATCAACGACATCCTCGACTTCGCCCGCATCGAGTCCGGCAAGCTGGAGCTGGAACACATCGAGTTCGACCTGGAAGACCTGGTATCGGAAACCCGCGGCCTGTTCACCGCCCAGGCCATCGGAAAGCGCCTGGGCCTGCACCTGAGCCTGGATGCCGGGGTGCCACGGCGCGTCCAGGGCGACCCGACACGGCTCAAGCAAGTGCTGATGAACCTGCTGGGCAATGCCCTCAAGTTCACCGCCGAAGGCCACGTGACCCTCAACCTCAGCCTGCGTCGCAATGCCGAGGGCAAGCCCCACCTGGTGTTCAGCGTCGTCGACAGCGGCATCGGCATCCGTCCTGAAGCCCTGGCCCAGCTGTTCGACTCCTTCGCCCAGGGCGACTCCAGCACCACCCGCCGCTATGGCGGCAGCGGCCTGGGCCTGGCCATCAGCAAGGAGCTGGTGGAAATGATGGGCGGACGCATCGAGGTGCAGAGCACGCTCAATCAGGGAACCCGCTTCAGCTTCGACATTCCGCTGCAACCGGGCGAATTCCAGACCGACGACCTGAGCCAGTTGCTGGGGGGCCGCACCGCCCTGCTCGCCTGCCAGGACACGCTCGGCCTGGATGCCCTTGGCCGCCTGCTCGGCCGCTGGGGCATGCGCTGCGAACGCTGCCAGAATCCGGAAAGGCTGATCGACCAACTGGAAGACTTCGCCGTGCCACCCCTGCTGGTGATCCAGGCGCCCTGGCCGGGCGACCCGGAGCGCTGGGTGGACAAGCTGCGGCCACACCTGGAACACGGCCAGCGGGTGATGCTGATCTGCCCGCCGGAGTCCTGCCTGAACCTGCCAGCCGGCGCTGGCCTGCGGCTGCGCGCCACCGCCCAGCCGCTGACCCTGGCACTGTTGCGCGACACGCTGCAGGAGCTGTATCGCGAACGCCGCCTGGAAGAACGTACCCAGCAGCAGGAAGAGCGGCGCCGGGTGAGCGCCACGCCCTGCATTCTGGTGGCGGAAGACAACCCGGTGAACCAGATGGTGGTCCAGGGCTTCCTCAAGAAGCGCGGTTACCTGGTGCGCACCGTGGCCAACGGCCTGGCGGCGGTGGACGAATACCAGCGCGACCCGGAGGGCATCCAGTTGATCCTGATGGACTGCGAGATGCCGGAAATGGACGGCTTCGAGGCGACCCGGCAGATCCGCCGGCTGGAGCGCAATCGCAACTGGCCGCCGGTGCCCATCGTCGCGCTGACCGCGCATATCCTCGAAGAACATCGCCAGGCCGGAGCCGCCGCCGGCATGGACGACTTCCTCGGCAAACCCCTGGACAGTGCCCTGCTGTTCAGCACCCTGGAACGCTTCATCCAGCGCCAGAGCGTGGACGGATGACGACGCGGGCCGGCGGAGTTAGCATGCCGCCCCCGCTGGAGACCCCCGATGCTCATCCCCTTTGACTTGCTCGAAGCCGAAACCCTGACCCGCCTGATTGAAGACTTCGTCACCCGCGAAGGCACCGACAATGGCGACGACACCCCGCTGGAAACCCGCGTCGAACGGGTACGCCGTGCCCTGCAGAAAGGCGAGGCGGTCATCGTCTACGACCCTGACAGCCAGCTGTGCCAGCTGATGCTCAAACTGGACGTACCCAAGGAGTGGCTGGAGGAGTAGCGCTGTAGGGGCGGATTCATTGGCTGAGCCTGCATCAAATGTTGCAAGTAGCCGCATTGCCCGTAGGAGCTGGCTTGCCAGCGAATGGCCCCTTTTCGCTAGCAAGCTAGCTCCTACAAGGCTCCTGGACCGATTGGTGATCTCCGCAGACACAGCGAATTCATTCGCCAAGGGCCGCGCAGCTGCCCTCTGAGAACTCACAACTTCGCCGCCTGCACGGCTGCGCCCACCGGCAGGCTGCGTTCCACCTGCCCCATCCGCGTCACCTCCACCTTGAGTTTGTCCTTGCCCAGCAGGTAATCCACCAGCCGCTGCGGGAACGGCCAGTAGTTCAGATCCGCGGTCAGGGTGATGGGGCCTACGGCATCCTTCGGCACCTCGAAGGTGAATTCGCGAACGTCATAACCCTTGGGCAAAAGGCGGTTGTCCGAAAGGATCTGGGTAGCATTCCAGACCTCGATGTCCAGTTCCTTGCCGTCCTTGTCCCCCAGATGGACCTTGAAGTTGCGGGTATCAGGTTCGGTGGCGCCATCCTTGATCGCACCCAGCCGGTAGATCTCGTGTCCGGCCCCGTCCACCACACGGAAATCGATCCACACCTCGCGCCCCTCGGGGAATCCGGTGGGCAACTTGTGCCCGGCACCGACGTTGGCGACCTTCACCCGCACCGATACCTCCTGGCCTGGCACCAGGTGATCCGGCATCGATTCGAAGCTGATCTCGGCGGCCCTGGCCAACTGGTCCCGTGCGCGCTGCGCCGCCTCTTCCTGCCCCAGGTACGACAGCACCGCCGCGTTGGCCCCGGTGAACCAGTGAGAGGCCACATCGGCGCGGTCCGGCCCCATCACTGCCGCCTTGCCGGCGAACCCCGGCATGTGGCAGCTCTGGCAGGTCTGGCCGTTGAAGCCGTAGGGACTCTCGAGCCATTCGTCATAGGTACGTTCGACCGCCACGGTGCTGAACGGGTGGGTCACGTTGTGGCAGGTGGCGCAGAAATCCGAGCGGGTATGCAGGCCCGAGTAGACCGTATCGTGGTAGGGGGACACCGCATCGCTGCGAGGGCCGAACTTGGTCGGCCGGCCGTTGGCGCGCGGACTGAGCACATAGGCGCCATTGTCCAGTCCGGTACGCGCGTTGATGTTGTGGCAGGTCTCGCAGTCCACCCCCGGCATCGGGTTGTGCACGGCGGTGAACTCCACCGGAGCGCGATTGATCGTCGAATTGATCTGGCCGGTGGTAAGGCCGATGGGGGTGTGGCAGCCGGTGCAGAAATTATCCACCCGCCCCTCGGTGGCCTCGCTGGCATGCCTGAGCAGGGCCCGGTAGATCGGCTCCTCCCAGGACTGGGACATCATCGAGGTCCGCCACTGTCGATAGATCTCGGTGTGGCAGGCGCCGCAGACCTGGGCGTCATCGAAGTCCGCGACATTCAGCAGGGCGTTGTTCGGCGTGTTCGCCCGGTGGGGAAAGAACGGCAGGCCCTGCTTGTCCTCCAGCAGCCTGGAACGCGCCGGCTCCAGCCACTTGTCGTTCGACGGGGGCGTCTCGGCAACGGCGACGAGGCTCGCCAGCCAGGACAGAAGCAGGCACGTGAGCAGCCAGGAGAGCAGGCGTCCGGACGGGACAGGAAGACGTGAAGTCGAGAACTTCTTTGCCGGATTGCCCATTTCGCCACCCACCTTCATCGAAGCCGATGAGAAGGCGCACGAACTCCGCAGAATAACGGCAACAACCGTCTCTTTCAGCGCCTTTTTGCCGAATTTCACCCAGCTCCCCCGCTCTTGGGGGAAGTAAGTCAGTAGTAGATGGAGGTCAGTGCAGCGTCAAAGGCATGACTTCGGCAGAGAGCGACCGAACGGAGCGCTTATCCGGATGATTTGTATGGATTTAGCTGGAACTGGATGCGACGCGGCAGGCGATGAAGCGGCGATTCTTCCGTACCAGCGACAGGGTGGCTGGCCAAGATCGACAGGCACAAAAAAGGCCGCCACGGGGCGACCTAAACAAAGCACAGAGCACCAATAGACTCTGGAATCAGAGTGTAGTTGCTCCACTACAAAATGATGACAGCGCATCGAAAAACAACAGGCATTTCGTCGGCAAATGCGTCGAACTAACGCGCAACCGCTCTATCTCGCGGTTTCTTCTTGCGTCGCAAACCGAGATTCGTCGACAAGGTGTCATCAGGCACGTGCCGAGATCCCATTTCCAGCCGGAAGTAAGAAATTTCGTACGGTTCTTCGACCTTGAGCGCCTACAAAAGCCCTCGCTAGAGTCCACGACCGTCGCGGTAGGAACCGCGACCGGGAGTCGCAACCCGAACAACGCAAGGCGCGTCCAACCTGGATTGCAATCGCAATATGGTGGGCCGTGCAGGGAAGGCTTAGGCCTTGCCGGGTTTTCCTCGCGTAACCGGTTTGCGACCCCTGCACGGCCCGCCGCCCTTCCATGTCGTGACGGCAAGGTGCGGCTCCTCTAGAACGCGAGGACGCAAGGATATGCACTGCCCACACTCCATGCAGACATCCATTGGCACCCTCGGCCTTCTTCCCCTGCGAAGAAGCCCGAACACCGACTTCACCCCCCTCCCGCCTTCGTCCCAGCCGTACGGGGACGTCCTTTTCATTAACGTTCGCGCCCCCTCGGCCCACCTGTTCGAAGCCGCCAACCAGCGCGTTGCCGCCCTGGCTGACCTGCTGCGGATCCTGGAGTCTGGCAGCGACAACGCGATGGCTCAGGAAACAGCCCGGCTCGCCTCGGCCCTCGGCATGCTGCTGGCCGATGCCCAGGCATTGCACGAAGCGGCCTACCAGCGCTCGCGTGAGGAAGAACACGCAGCCGGCAATCATTGCGCAACCGAAGCCAACGCCCCTTCCGAAGCCCCTGCCTAGAGCCAGTATTCCCAGGCGCGCCCGATCCGTTCACTGACGCGGGCGCGCACGGGACGGCGCTGCCACTTCTCCAGGGTGAGCTCATCGGATCCATCCACATCTTCCAGGAACGCCTCGCGCATCCGCCCGCCGAATTCCGCCCCCAGCACCACCACATTGACCTCCTGGTTATGCAGGAAGCTGCGCCAGTCGAGATTGGTTGAACCCACGGTGGACCACACGCCATCGATCACCCCGGCCTTCACGTGGAGCAGCGCGTCACGGCGTTCATAAACCCGTACCCCGGCCTCCAGCAATTCGCGGTAGTAGGCCCGCCCGGCGTGGAACACCAGCCAGGAATCGGTGCTGCTGGGCACTACCAGGCGCACGTCCACGCCGCGCTTCACGGCAGCCTTGAGTGCATCGAGCAGTTGCGGATCGGGCACGAAATAGGCACTGGTCAGCCAGATTTCACTCTGCGCGCTGTGCAAGGCGGAGATGAGCGTGGCGTAGATCTGGCTGTAGGGCTCGTCTGGCGAGCTGCCGATGGCCCGGACCACATCATTGCCCTTGCGCTCCAGGGGCGGGAAGTAATGACGGGCCACCAGTCCACCGCCTTTCTGCCGGCTCCAGGTCGTGATGAAGAGCTTCTGCAGATCGGCCACCACCGGCCCTTCGATGCGCAGGTCGGTATCGCGCCAGGGCAGTTCACGGCGCGGCCGCCCCTGGCGGCTCGAACCGAAGGAGCCGCTGGAATAAACCCCGCTGATGTTCACTCCACCAAGAATGGCGATACGCCCGTCGACAATCAGCAGCTTGCGATGGTCGCGCTGGTTCAACTGCCAGCCCGACCTGGCGGTCAAGGGATTGACCGGGTTGAACTCCACCAGCCGGATACCCGATTCACGCAACCTGGTGAAGAAGGCAGGCGACGTGCCGAGCGTACCGACACTGTCGTAGATAAGGTTGACCTGCACGCCGCTGCGCTGCTTGGCGATCAGGGCGTCGGCGAAGCGCTCCCCCACCTCGTCCCCTTCGAGGATGTAGGTTTCCATGTTGATGTGGTCACGCGCGCTCTCGATGGCCGCGAACATCGCCGCGTAGGTCTCGGGGCCGTCCTGCAGCAGGTCGACCTTGTTACCAGCGGTGAGCGGGCTGCCCACCAGGGACTCTTCGACCGCCAGGTGCAGGTCGAAGATATTGGTCTGCATGCCGGAGGCCTTGAGCCGCTCCAGGATCGCCTGGCTGTGCGACTCGGAAAGCGGGCCATGGGCGCCATCCAGCTGCACCGGGGCGGCCGGAGAATGGACCATGTCGGGATTGATGCGGGGCAGCGAGCTGCAGGCCAGGAGGAGCGTCGAATAGAGCGCCACCAGGACACGCGCCACGGTCCCTGATGACGGCAGGTTCATCCAGCATCCTCCTGCACGGGGGAGGTTCGATGCCCAAAAGGCGTATCAGCCGCTTCTACGCCTGCCTTCCGGGCTGCCTTGTCGATTTCGACAGCGAGTCATCTGGAAAGGTTGAGGGAAAATTCACCGGCTGGCCGTCAGCTTGGAGAGAAGCGCGGCCCCAACAGGATCACGGTGGCCCCCAGGACGCACAGGGCCGCGCCCAGCCAGTCACTGGCCAGCGGCCGGGCGCGCTCGACGACGCCCAGCCAGAACAGCGAGGCGACAATGTAGATGCCGCCATAGGCCGCATAGGCGCGTCCCGCATAGGCCGCTTCAACGCGGGTCAGCAGCAGGGCGAAGAGGGTCAGGCTGAGCAGGCCGGGGACGATCCACCAGGCACTCTTGCCCATTCGCAGCCAGAGCCAGAAGGCGTAGCAGCCGCCGATTTCAAAGAGCGCGGCGAGGAAGAACCAGAGGTAATTGAGCATCGATGTTTCCCTTCGGGGTGGAACAGCCGGTGACTCAGGTGTCAGCCGTGCACGCCACCTTCGCGTTCCCAGGCGCAGCGCACCCGCAGATTATCTTCCTGGGGGCTGTGGAAGCCCTGCTCGCTTTCCCAGCGGAAGGTGTGGATGCCGTTGAGCTCGGTTTCCAGGTGAACCACCGCGCTGCTCCAGTAGAGCTGCCTGAGCAGGGCTTCGAATGCCTTGACCCAGAGGCTCCATTCGTACTCCACCGCCGGATAGCTCGCGCCGAAGTGAATCACCTGGGTACGGAAGACGCCCTCGCCCGGTTGCTCGCAGCAGGAGAACATCTCACGGCCGAGAAAGGGCCAGGCCTCGCCGCTGGGCAGGCTGTCCAGCACACGGCGATTGGTTTCGCGGCGCAGCCGGTGCTCCTGATCGTCGAGCGACGGCCAGTCGCGGATGCAGCCATAGACGATGGATTCGGACTCCACGCGGGCACTCCAGTAAAACAGTGGCAGCCTTCTAACACAGGACTGCCACGGGAGAAAGGAAATGCGTCGAAGTCCTCAACGGCGCCTGAGCCCGAGCACCCAGGCCAGCACGCACATGACCAGCGCAAGGCCCGTGATGACCATGAAAGGCGCCTGGTAACTGCCCGCCAGGTCGCGGCCTAAACCGGCCAGGATCGGGGCGAAACTGGCCATGCCGTATCCGGCGAACAGCATCATCGCGGTCCAGCGGCTCACGGCCAGCGGCGTGTGCGCCTCATAGAGCGGCAACACCAGGGACAGGGCGAAGGAGCCACTGAGTCCAAGTCCCAGCAGCGATGCCCAGACTTCCGGCAGCAAGGTCGGCTGGAAGCAGATCATCCCCAGGCAGACGCTGCTGATCAGACCGCACACCAGCAGTAACTGGTAGCGGTTGTCGAAACGCTGGGCCAGCCAGGGCAGTACGAAGGCGCTGGGCAGGCCCACCAGCATGAAGAGGCTGAACAGGCTGTTGCTGTGCAACAGGCTGAGGCCGGCTTCGTGGTAGCGGGCCACCAGCCAGGTGGTCAGCGCATAGAACAGGCCAGCCTGGAGGGCGAAGAACGCGGTGATCAGCCAGGCTCGCGACTCACCCCAGGGCAGGCCGCCCTGCCCAGCTTCGCTGGCGGATTCGGCGCGATTGGGCATGCGCAGCCAGAGCAGCAATGCGAGAAACGCCGGCACGGCCCAGAAAGCCAGGCCGAGGTGCCATTGGTCCCCGAGCAGCTGGGTCACTGGCGGCGTCAGCACCGCGCCGGCGGCACCGCCTATGGTCATGCTCAGGGAGTACCAGGCGACCACCCGCCCGACCTGGTCGTGGAAGTGGCGCTTGATGAAACCGGACAGCAGCGGCCCGGCAACCGCGATGCCCGCGCCCATGGCCACGGCGCTGCCGATCAGCACGGTGCTGGCATGACTGCCCAGGCGGGCCAGCAGGGCGACACCGATCAGGCCCAGGCAGAAGGTGATCACCCGCTCCAGGCCGAAACGCACGGCCAGACGCGGCGCGAGCGGCGCCAGCAACCCCATGCAGAGCACGGGCAAAGCCGTGGTCAGGCTGATCAGACTGCGGCTCAGCGCCAGCTCGTGGGCGATGCGTTCGATCAAGGGGGCGAGAGAGGTGATGCCGGGCCGCAGGTTGATCGCGGCGAGCACCAGCGCCAGCATCAGCAGCGCGCGGGACAGGGGTTTCACGGTGGGTCCATCCGGATAGGCAGTCAGGCCGGGGGAGCAACCCTACTCCCCCGGTCCGCGGCCGGGCAACCCCGGACGGCGCCGAACCTGACCGATCGGACAGCCAGTTTTCTCAAGCGCGGTTCTTGGCCCTCATCTTCGCCGCCATGCTGGCCATCTCGTCGTAGAGCGCCTGCGGGTTCTTCTGCTTCACGGCCCAGGCCATGCGGCCCTGCTCGTGGGGCAGGATCATGAAGGTGCCGGCGGCCACTTCCTGGAAGATGTAGTCGGCGATATCGGACGCGGTGATCGGCGAGCTCTCCAGCAGCTTGCCCACCTGCTGCTTCATGGCCGGGGTCGGCCCACGGAAGGAGTCCAGCAGGTTGGTCTGGAAGAAGGACGGGCAAACCACGTGCACACCCACGCCCTCTTCCTTGAGCTCGATCAGCAGGCTCTCGGACAGGGCGACCACGCCCGCCTTGGCGACGTTGTAGTTGCTCATCGCCGGGCCCTGCATCAGCGCAGCCATGGAGGCGACGTTGATGATCCGTCCCTTGCTCTTCTGCAGCAGCGGCAGGAAGGCCTTGCAGCCCTTGACCACGCCCATCAGGTTGATCGCGATCTGCCAGTCCCAGTCCTCCAGGGACAGCTCCTCGAAGAAGCCGCCCGAGGCGACGCCGGCGTTGTTGACGATGATGTCGATGCCGCCGAGCTTCTCTTCGCAGGCCTGGGCAAAAGCGGTGAGCTGGCTGTAGTCACGGACATCGCAGCGCTGGGTGAAACCATCGCCACCGGCCTCGCGGACCAGCTTGAGGGTTTCCGCCAGGCCGGCTTCGCTGACGTCGGACAGGGCCAGCTTCCAGCCCTCGCGCGCCCAGCGCAGGGCGATTTCGCGACCGAGCCCGGAACCAGCGCCGGTGATCATGATGCGGTTTTGCATGGTGAGGTGCCTTTCTGCTTGTGCGGTAGATGAGCCGCAGTGTAGCCAAGCCCATAGTTCTCCCGCCCTTGAATCACGGCGCTGAATGATGGGGGCAAACGCCGCTAGCGGCGCTGCATCAGGCGCCTTGCCAACAGCCCGTACGGCACCAGGTTGATCAGCAGCACGAAGGCTCCGAGCCAGAGCTGGACACCCGGCGTCAGCCCCGCCGGGTAGATCAGCGGCACCAGGTAATGCTCGATGAAGCCGCCGCTGTAGCCCTCCTCCCCCGCCGCCCGGCGCAGGTGGTTCTCCAGGGGCGTGAGGGGGCAGATCAGGTGGAGCAACTCCACCGTCGCGCCCCAGGCCACCGCCGGCAGGTGCAGCAGGGCCAGGCGCGGCCACTTCAACACCAACAGCCCGCCCAGCACTACGAAGAGGATGAAGGCCAGGTGCAACAGCAGTACGGCGTCGGCGGCGATCCGGTAGGTCATGAGCGGGTGTCCATGGAGTCGTTTTCCTTGAACCATCGCGGAAGAGGGTCAGTCGGTAACTACAGGCATGGTCAATGCGCCATCAAACCAGTTGACCGTGCAGGGGCCTTCACCAGCCACCGAGGAATCGCGCCAATGATCACCATTCTGCTGCTCGTCATTCTGATCCTGCTGCTGATTGGCGGCCTGCCGGTCTTCCCTCACTCCCGCCACTGGGGCTATGGACCGTCGAGTACGGTTGGGTTGTTGCTGGTCATTGTGGTCGTGCTGATAGCGGTGGGGAGGATCTAGCCACTACCTCGCTAAGCCGGGGAAGAGGTATTCACACTGGATTGGAAAAATTGTGTGATGACACTCATCGAACTCCGTGCTGGCTGACTCCCCCCTCATCCCCGGCCCCTCTCCCAGAGGTAGAGGGGTGACTCACGCCGGCAAGGCACACGCCAGCCTGAAGCCCAGACGGGCCTGAAGCTGGACAGAAGAGATGGGGCAGCGACACCGCCCCTTCAGGAGGCTGAGTGGAATCCTTGTGCAGGGGGACGAGCGGCATGGATGCCGCGAGAGGCGTGTGGGGCCATGGATGGCCCCTCTCGCCGGGCCCCCGGAGCAAGGATGGAGCGAAGGAAGTTTGGCGAAGCCAAACCCGGATGCAGGGGCAAGCCTTTTGGTTCCTTTTTGGCGTTTGAAAAAGGGACTCGCCCGGGAAGGCGAAACAGAAGCTACGAGCCCACTCAACAATGACCTGAGCGAAAAAGCTCCAGCCCCCTTCATCCAAACAAAAAGGGCGGCCCGAAGGCCGCCCCAATACTTGCAAGGGAAGGAGTGTGGATCAGTGGGCTACGGCACCGCTGGCACCCAGACCAGTCTGGGAGCGCACGAACTGCGGGTAGAAGCGTGCACGCTCTTCGTCCGCGGCAGTCGACTTGTCGGTGATCGAGAAGAACCAGATACCAACGAAGGCAACGATGATGGAGAACAGCGCCGGGTACTCGTACGGGTAGACCGGAGTGGCATGGCCGAGGATCTGCACCCAGATGGTCGGGCCGAGGATCATCAGACCCACGGCGGTGACCAGGCCCAGCCAGCCGCCGATCATGGCGCCACGGGTGGTCAGCTTCTTCCAGTACATGGAGAGGATCAGTACCGGGAAGTTGCAGCTGGCGGCGATGGAGAACGCCAAGCCCACCATGAAGGCAATGTTCTGCTTCTCGAACAGGATGCCGAGGCCGATGGCCACGAAGCCCAGGCACACGGTGGTGATCTTCGATACGCGCAGCTCGTCCTTCTCGCTCGCCTTGCCCTTCTTGAACACGGAAGCGTAGAGGTCGTGGGACACAGCCGAGGCACCAGCCAGGGTCAGGCCGGCAACCACCGCCAGGATGGTGGCGAAGGCCACGGCGGAGATGAAGCCCAGGAACAGGCTGCCGCCCACGGCGTTGGCCAGGTGTACAGCGGCCATGTTGTTGCCGCCCAGCAGGGCGCCGGTGGCGTCCTTGAAGGCCGGGTTGGTGCTGACCAGCAGGATTGCGCCGAAGCCGATGATGAAGGTCAGGATGTAGAAGTAGCCGATGAAACCGGTGGCGTAGAACACCGACTTGCGGGCTTCCTTGGCGTCACTCACGGTGAAGAAGCGCATCAGGATGTGCGGCAGGCCAGCGGTACCGAACATCAGGGCCAGGCCGAGGGAGATGGCGGAGATCGGGTCTTTCACCAGGCCGCCGGGGCTCATGATGGCCTCGCCTTTCGGGTGAACCTTGATGGCTTCGCTGAACAGGGTGCTGATGTCGAAGTTGACGTGTTTGAGCACCATGATCGCCATGAAGGATGCGCCGGAGAGCAGCAGCACGGCCTTGATGATCTGTACCCAAGTGGTGGCCAGCATGCCGCCGAACAGCACGTAGAGCACCATCAGGATGCCGACCAGGACTACGGCCACGTGGTAGTTCAGGCCGAACAGCAGCTCGATCAGCTTGCCGGCACCGACCATCTGGGCGATCAGGTAGAAGGCAACGACCACCAGCGAGCCGCTGGCGGACAGGGTACGGATTTCCTTCTGCTTCAGGCGATAGGACGCCACGTCGGCGAAGGTGTACTTGCCGAGGTTACGCAGGCGTTCAGCGATCAGGAACAGGATCACCGGCCAGCCCACGAGGAAGCCGATGGAGTAGATCAGGCCGTCGTAGCCGGAAGTGAATACCAGGGCGGAAATACCCAGGAAGGACGCGGCGGACATGTAGTCGCCGGCAATCGCCAGGCCGTTCTGGAAGCCGGTGATGCTGCCGCCAGCGGTGTAGAAGTCGGCAGCCGACTTGCTGCGCTTGGAGGCCCAGTAGGTGATGTAAAGGGTGGCGCCGACGAAGGCGATGAACATGACGATGGCCGAGGCGTTCAGCGGCTGGCGCTGGACATCACCTTCGATGGCACCGGCGGCCCAGAGTGCGGGCGCCACGACCATCAGGCCGAGCACGGCAAGGATGCGCGCGATCATTACTGGACCTCCTTGAGGATTTCCTGATTCAGACGGTCGAACTCGCCGTTGGCGCGGCGGACGTAGACGCCGGTCAGCACGAAGGCCGACAGGATCAGACCGACACCGATCGGGATACCCCAGGTGACGGGAGAGTCAGGGTTGATGCGGGTGCCGAGCAGTTGCGGCTCGAAGGCGATCAGGAGAATGAAGGCCAGATAGAGGCCGAGCATGATGGCAGAAAGTATCCAGGCGAAGCGTTCTCGCTTGGAAACCAGTTCCTGGAAGCGCGGATTCTCCTGAATCCGCTTGTAAGTGCTGTCGTTCATTGTTTTTGTCCTCCACAGCGGGTTGCGGGTGAAGTCAACAATAGAACGGCCGTGCAAGCGCAACAGACGACCTTAGTCGTACTTCTGGGCGTTCTCGACCAAGGTCGTAGGACATTCATAAAGCCAAACTATCAGACCTATCGCAGCTGAACATTTCCCTGTATCGAACGGCGAGCCTAACCTCTGCACATCGAATAATCATTCTCATTAACGAGGTGCGCCATGCTCAAGACCGTGACCTTCACCCTCATGCACTTCTGCATTGCCTTCAGCGTGGCCTACGCCCTGACTGGCAGCATCACGGTCGGCGGCTTGGTGGCGGCGGTGGAACCGCTGTGCAACTCGGTGGGTTTCTACTTCCACGAGAAGATCTGGAAGCGCTTCGAGAAGGCGGACAAGCCGGCGCAGGAGATTCCGAAACATGCCTGGCTGCACCACCACGCCTGAGACGACGATCTGCTGCGCGTCGGAATAACTGCGTTGAAAAAGGCTCCGGAGTGCTCATTTACAGTCGTAAACTCCGCGTCCTCAGCCTTTTTCGCCTTGTTCTTCTCTAGCTCGCGAGATCGTGAAGAACTTCTAATCAACGTGAAATCCCCCGTACGGATTTTCCGCTGCGGGCCGTAGGAGCGATGAGGGCTAATCCGCTAAGATGCGCGGCTTTGCCCTCACGCAAGCACGCCCGAACATGAGTCAGAACGCCCGTTTCCCTGCACTCCCCTATCTGCTGTCCTTCCTGGTCGCAGTGGTTGCCCTCGCCGGCCTCTGGTACGGCCTCGGCAAGCCGGTGATCCTGCCGGATGCCGCAACCCCCACCCACAAGCTGCAGTGCGCGTCCTACAGCCCGTTTGACAAGGACCAGTCGCCGTTCGACCAGCCCTTCGTGCTGCGCCCTGAACGCATGGACGCCGACCTTGCCCTGCTGGCGACCCGCTTCCACTGCGTGCGCACCTACTCCATGACCGGCCTGGAAGCCATTCCGGAGCTGGCCCGCAAGCACGGCCTGAAGCTGATGCTGGGTGCCTGGGTGAACGGCAATCCGGTGGATACCCAGAAGGAGATCGACGCCCTGATCAAGGCCGCCAACGCCAACCCGGACGTGGTGCAGTCGGTGATCGTGGGTAACGAGACCCTGCTGCGCAAGGAAGTCACCGGCGCGCAACTGGCCAGCCTGATCGGGCAGGTCAAGGCGCAAGTGAAGCAGCCGGTCACCTACGCGGACGTCTGGGAGTTCTGGCTGCGCCATCCGGAAGTGGCACCGGCCGTGGATTTCCTCACCATCCACCTGCTGCCCTACTGGGAAGACGACCCTGCCGGTATCGACCAGGCCCTGCGCCATGTCGCCGAGATCCGCCAGGTGTTCGGCAACAAGTTCGCGCCCAAGGACATTTTCATCGGCGAAACCGGCTGGCCCAGCGAAGGCCGCCAACGTGAAACCGCCGTACCGAGCCGGGTCAACGAGGCGAAGTTCATCCGTGGCTTCGTCGCCATGGCCGAGGAGAACGGCTGGGGCTACAACCTGATCGAAGCCTTCGACCAGCCCTGGAAGCGCGCCAGCGAAGGCGCGGTGGGCGGCTACTGGGGCCTGTTCGATGCCGATCGCCAGGAGAAAGGCGTGCTGGCCGGCCCGGTCACCAACCTGCCCTACTGGCCCCTGTGGCTGGGCGTTTCCGGCCTGATCTTCCTGGCCACCCTGGTGCTCGCCGGCCGCCCTGCCTCGACTCGCGCCGCCCTGGTGCTGCCGCTGCTGGCCGCCGTTGGCGCTGGCTGCATCGGCCTCTGGGGCGAGTTGGCGCGGGTCACCAGCCGCTTCGTCGGCGAGTGGGCCTGGGCCGCCTTCCTGGTCGGCCTCAACCTGATCGTCCTGGCCCACGGTGCCCTGGCGCTGTCCGCCCGTGGCGGCGTGCGCAGCCGCCTGTTCGACTGGCTGGAAACCCGTGGCGGCTGGTGGCTGTGCGCCTCCGGATTCGCCGGTGCGGTGCTGATGCTGGCCCTGGTGTTCGACGCCCGCTACCGCAGCTTCCCCAGCGCCGCCCTGCTGCTGCCGGCACTGGTCTACCTGTTCCGCCCGGTCGCCGCGCCGCGCCGCGAAATCGCCCTGATGGCGGTGCTGATCGGCGCCGGCATCGTGCCGCAGCTGTACGAGGAAACCCTCGGCAACGTCCAGGCCATCGGCTGGGCTGCCGTGAGCAGCCTGCTCCTGGTCGCCCTGTGGCGTAGCCTGCGAGTTCGCGCGTAAAGGCGTAGGCCTCAGCCGTAGGGTGCGCCCTGTGTTCAGCCGGGGGACATAGGTAACGGGTGTCGGGAGACATGGGTAACGCATTTACGCTTACGGGATCCGTCGAATGAGGAGTTCGAGCGATGCCGTGGCAGGAGTGCACCACCATGTCGATTCGGCGTGAATTTGTGTGGTTGGCTGAACAGCCGCAGAGCAATGTCCGCGAGCTGTGCCGACGCTATGGCATCAGTGCGAAGACGGCC
>NZ_SSOH01000022.1:0-17627 GCF_029873155.1 Pseudomonas sp. BN515
CCTTCGCGGATCGCGAAGCGCAGGCCATCTTCCATGGCGATCGGAGCGATCAGGGTGACAACCATCTTGATGTTGTCGCCCGGCATTACCATCTCTACGCCTTCCGGCAGTTCGCAGTTACCGGTCACGTCAGTGGTACGGAAGTAGAACTGCGGACGGTAGCCCTTGAAGAACGGGGTGTGACGACCGCCTTCTTCCTTGGACAGCACGTACACTTCGCACTCGAACTTGGTGTGCGGCTTGATGGTGCCCGGCTTGGCCAGAACCTGACCACGCTCTACGTCGTCACGCTTGGTGCCGCGCAGCAGGACGCCAACGTTCTCACCGGCACGACCTTCGTCGAGCAGCTTGCGGAACATTTCAACGCCGGTGCAGGTGGTCTTGGTGGTCGCACGAATGCCGACGATCTCGACTTCTTCCTGAACCTTGACGATGCCGCGCTCAACACGACCGGTAACCACGGTACCGCGGCCGGAGATGGAGAACACGTCTTCGATCGGCAGCAGGAACGGCTGATCGATGGCACGCACCGGCTCCGGAATGTAGGAGTCCAGGGTCTCAACCAGCTTACGAACGGCGGAAACGCCGATTTCGTTGTCGTCCTTGCCTTCCAGGGCCATCAGAGCGGAACCGATGATGATCGGAGTGTCGTCGCCCGGGAAATCGTAGGTGTTCAGCAGGTCGCGAACTTCCATTTCGACCAGTTCCAGCAGCTCGGCGTCGTCAACCATGTCGGCCTTGTTCAGGAACACGACGATGTAAGGAACACCCACCTGACGGGACAGCAGGATGTGCTCGCGGGTCTGCGGCATGGGGCCGTCAGCAGCCGAGCAAACCAGGATAGCGCCGTCCATCTGCGCAGCACCGGTGATCATGTTCTTCACGTAGTCAGCGTGACCGGGGCAGTCAACGTGAGCGTAGTGACGAACAGCGGAATCGTACTCAACGTGGGAGGTGTTGATGGTGATACCGCGAGCCTTCTCTTCCGGCGCGTTGTCGATCTGGTCGAAAGCGCGAGCGGAACCGCCCCAGGTCTCGGAGCAGACCTTGGTCAGAGCAGCAGTCAGAGTGGTCTTGCCATGGTCAACGTGACCAATGGTGCCGACGTTGACGTGCGGTTTGTTACGTTCAAATTTTTCCTTAGCCACGACAGTAAACCTCTTACTTAAAGGGCTGAATCAACCTTGTTTTTTAACCAGCGCTTCGACGATGTTCGACGGAGCTTCGGCGTATTTGGAGAATTCCATAGAGTAGCTAGCGCGACCCTGGGACATGGAACGAACGTCGGTCGCATAACCGAACATCTCACCCAGCGGAACCTCGGCACGAATAACCTTACCGGAAACCGAGTCTTCCATCCCCTGAATCAGACCACGACGACGGTTCAGGTCACCCATCACGTCACCCATGTAGTCCTCGGGGGTCACCACCTCTACCTTCATGATCGGCTCAAGCACCTTACCGCCGCCCTTCTGGGCCAGCTGCTTGGTCGCCATGGAGGCAGCGATCTTGAACGCCATCTCGTTGGAGTCGACGTCGTGGTAGGAACCATCGAACACAGTAGCCTTCAGGCCGATGAGCGGATAACCGGCAACAACGCCGTTCTTCATCTGCTCTTCGATGCCCTTCTGGATTGCAGGGATGTATTCCTTCGGTACCACACCACCCACGACTTCGTTGGTGAACACCAGACCTTCGGCAATGTTGCCTTTCTCGTCCACGTCAGCGGAGGAGAAGCGAATCCAGCAGTGACCAAACTGACCACGACCACCGGACTGGCGAACGAACTTGCCTTCGATCTCGACGTTGTCCTTGGAGATGGTCTCGCGGTAGGACACTTGCGGCTTGCCGATATTGGCCTCAACGCCGAACTCGCGCTTCATGCGGTCAACGATGATGTCCAGGTGCAGCTCACCCATACCGGAGATGATGGTCTGGCCGGTTTCTTCGTCGGTCTTGACGCGGAACGACGGGTCTTCCTGGGCCAGTTTGCCGAGGGCGATACCCATCTTCTCCTGGTCAGCCTTGGTCTTCGGCTCAACAGCAACCGAGATCACAGGCTCCGGGAAGTCCATGCGCTCAAGAACGATCGGCTTCTCGATATCGCACAGGGTGTCACCAGTGGTGACGTCCTTCATGCCGATAAGGGCAGCGATGTCGCCAGCGCGGCATTCCTTGATCTCTTCACGCTGGTTGGCGTGCATCTGCACCATCCGACCAACGCGCTCTTTCTTGCCCTTCACCGAGTTCAGCACGGAGTCGCCGGAGGACAGCACGCCGGAGTAAACACGAGCGAAGGTCAGGGTGCCCACGAAGGGGTCGGTCGCGATCTTGAACGCCAGAGCCGAGAACGGCTCGGAGTCGTCGGCACGACGCTCGTCCTGGATCTCGTTGTCATCAGTGCTGTCCGGATGGACGCCCTGAATCGGCGGGATCTCGGTCGGAGCAGGCAGGAAGTCGATCACGGCGTCCAGAACCAGGGGCACGCCCTTGTTCTTGAAGGAAGAGCCACAAACGGCCGGAACGATTTCGCTGGCGAGAGTACGAGCACGCAGACCAGCCTTGATTTCCTCGGCAGTCAGCTCACCCTCTTCCAGGTACTTGTTCATCAGCTCTTCGTTGGCTTCGGCGGCGGCTTCAACCATGTTGTTGCGCCACTCTTCAGCCAGCTCCTGAAGCTCGGCAGGGATCTCCTCCTCACGGTAGGTAGTACCCTTGTCGTCTTCGTTCCAGTAAATCGCCTTCATCTTGATGAGGTCGATCTGGCCCTGGAAGTCATCTTCAGCGCCAATTGCCAGCTGAACCGGAACCGGGGTGTGACCCAAACGGTTCTTGATCTGACCGACTACGCGCAGGAAGTTGGCACCGGCGCGGTCCATCTTGTTGACGTAGACAACGCGCGGCACGCCATACTTGTTGGCCTGACGCCAGACGGTTTCGGACTGAGGCTCAACACCGGAAGTACCACAGAACACAACGACAGCACCGTCGAGCACGCGCAGGGAGCGCTCTACTTCGATGGTGAAGTCAACGTGACCGGGGGTGTCGATTACGTTGACGCGGTAGTTGTCGAACTGGCCACGAGAACCTTTCCAGAAGGTGGTCACGGCAGCGGAGGTAATGGTGATACCACGCTCCTGCTCCTGAACCATCCAGTCGGTAGTGGCGGCGCCGTCGTGCACCTCACCCATTTTGTGGCTGAGACCTGTGTAGAACAGGATCCGCTCCGTAGTGGTGGTCTTACCGGCATCTACGTGTGCGCAGATACCGATGTTACGGTAGCGGTTGATAGGGGTTGTACGAGCCACGAAAAAATCCTCGCTAGATTAGAAGCGATAATGCGAGAAGGCCTTGTTGGCCTCTGCCATGCGGTGCACGTCTTCACGCTTCTTGACAGCAGCGCCTTTGCCATCGAAGGCATCCAGCAGCTCGCCTGCGAGACGCAGGGCCATGGATTTCTCACCACGCTTGCGCGCGGACTCAACCAGCCAGCGCATGGCCAGGGCATTACGACGGGACGGGCGAACTTCGACCGGAACCTGGTAAGTGGCACCGCCTACACGGCGGGACTTTACTTCGACCAGCGGAGCGATGGCGTCGAGAGCTTTCTCGAAGACTTCCAGGGGATCGCTGTTCTTGCGTGCTTTGACGGTATCCAGGGCACCGTAAACGATGCGCTCGGCTACGGCCTTCTTGCCGCTTTCCATCACGTGGTTCATGAACTTGGCGAGAATCAGGCTTCCGTATTTCGGATCGTCCAGAATCTCACGCTTGGCTGCTACACGACGTCTTGGCATTGATAAGCCCTCAAACGGTCTTCAGGTTAGCCCGGGACCATAACCATTCGGTTACGCCCGACCTTACTCTTATCGACTCAATGAATATGAAAATTGATCAGCACCGAATTACTTCGGACGCTTGGTACCGTACTTGGAACGACCCTGCTTACGGTCTTTAACGCCGGTGGTATCCAGCGAACCGCGCACAGTGTGGTAACGCACACCCGGAAGGTCCTTTACACGACCGCCACGGATCAGCACTACGCTGTGCTCTTGCAGGTTGTGACCTTCACCACCGATGTACGAAGTCACTTCGTAGCCGTTGGTCAGGCGAACACGGCAAACCTTACGGAGTGCAGAGTTCGGCTTCTTCGGCGTAGTGGTGTAGACGCGGGTGCAAACGCCGCGACGCTGCGGGCAGTTTTGCAGCGCAGGTACGTCGGATTTCTCGACGATACGGCTGCGCGGCTTACGCACCAGCTGGTTAATAGTTGCCATCTATAGCTCCACTGTTGTCTTTCGACATAAACAAAATGACAGGGCAATACGCCCTGTCAAATTTAGGGGTGCATGAGTCTAAAGAGACTGAATGCCCCCGTCAAGGCAAAGCCCCCTGAAGGCCAGGGCCTCCAGGGGACATCGCTCTTAGTTGCTGCTGGAGTTCAGCGCTTCGGTCAGCGCTGCTTCCACTTCGCTCGCGCTTACGCGAACCGGCTTGCCGGCTTCGCGCTGACGCTTGCGCTCGCTGTGGTAGGCCAGACCGGTACCGGCCGGGATCAGTCGACCCACAACGACGTTTTCCTTCAGGCCGCGCAGGTAGTCGCGCTTGCCGGTAACCGCCGCCTCGGTGAGGACGCGGGTGGTTTCCTGGAAGGACGCCGCGGAGATAAACGACTCGGTGGACAGCGAGGCCTTGGTGATACCCAGCAGGACGCGTTCAAACTTGGCGATGAAGCGATCTTCGGTCGCCAGACGCTCGTTCTCTTCCAGTACCTGGGTCAGTTCCATCTGGTCGCCCTTGATGAAGCTGGAATCACCGGACTCCGCAATCTCGACCTTGCGCAGCATCTGACGCAGGATGGTTTCGATGTGCTTGTCGTTGATCTTCACGCCCTGCAGGCGGTACACGTCCTGGATCTCGTTGACGATGTACTTGGCCAGCGCGCTGACACCCAGCAGGCGCAGGATGTCGTGCGGGTTGCTCGGGCCGTCGGAGATAACTTCGCCGCGGTTCACCTGTTCGCCTTCGAACACGTTCAGGTGACGCCACTTCGGAATCAGCTCCTCGTACGGATCGCTGCCATCGTTCGGAGTGATGACCAGACGGCGCTTGCCTTTGGTCTCCTTGCCGAAGGAGATGGTGCCGCTGATTTCCGCCAGGATCGAAGGCTCTTTCGGACGGCGAGCTTCGAACAGGTCGGCAACGCGCGGCAGACCACCGGTGATGTCGCGGGTCTTCGAGGTTTCCTGCGGGATACGGGCGATAACGTCACCCACGCCCACTTGCGAACCGTCGGCCACGCCAACCAGGGCGTTCGCCGGCAGGAAGTACTGGGCGGGAACGTCGGTACCCGGCAGCAGCAGTTCCTTGCCATTGGCGTCGACCAGCTTCACGGCCGGACGAATGTCCTTGCCAGCAGCCGGACGATCCTTCGGATCCAGAACCTCGATGTTGGTCAGACCGGTCAGTTCGTCGGTCTGGCGCTTGATGGTGATGCCCTCCTCCATGCCGACGAAGGTAACGGTACCCTTCATTTCGGTCACGATCGGGTGGGTGTGCGGGTCCCACTTGGCAACGATGGCGCCCGGATCAACCTTGTCGCCTTCCTTGACGGAGATCACAGCACCATACGGCAGCTTGTAACGCTCGCGCTCGCGACCGAAGTCGTCGGCCACGGCCAGCTCGCCGGAACGGGATACGGCAACCAGATGGCCGTTGAGGTTCTCGACGTGCTTCAGGTTATGCAGGCGGATGGTACCGCCGTTCTTCACCTGGACGTTGTCGGCTGCGGAAGTACGGCTGGCTGCACCACCGATGTGGAAGGTACGCATGGTCAGCTGGGTACCCGGCTCACCGATGGACTGGGCGGCGATTACGCCGACCGCTTCACCGATGTTCACCTGGTGGCCACGCGCCAGGTCACGACCGTAGCACTTGGCGCAGATGCCGTAGCGGGTTTCGCAACTGATCGGGGAACGCACGATCACTTCGTCGACGCTCATGCGCTCGATGAATTCAACCCACTGCTCATCGACCAGAGTACCGGCCGGTACAATGACTTCATCGGAGCCCGGCTTGAACACGTCACGGGCAATGACACGGCCCAGTACGCGCTCACCCAGAGGCTCGACGACGTCGCCGCCTTCGATGTGCGGGGTCATCAGCAGACCGTGCTCGGTGCCGCAGTCGACCTCGGTCACTACCAGGTCCTGGGCGACGTCGACCAGACGACGAGTCAGGTAACCGGAGTTCGCGGTCTTCAGTGCGGTATCCGCCAGACCTTTACGAGCACCGTGAGTGGAGATGAAGTACTGGAGTACGTTCAGGCCTTCACGGAAGTTCGCGGTGATCGGGGTTTCAATGATGGAGCCGTCCGGCTTGGCCATCAGGCCACGCATACCGGCCAGCTGACGGATCTGGGCCGCGGAACCCCGCGCACCGGAGTCCGCCATCATGTACATGGAGTTGAAGGACTCCTGGTCGACTTCCTTGCCCTCGCGATCGACAACCTTCTCTTTCGAGAGGTTGGCCATCATCGCCTTGGACACTTCGTCGTTGGCCTTGGACCAAAGGTCGATCACCTTGTTGTACTTCTCGCCCTGGGTTACCAGGCCGGAGGCGTACTGGGACTCGATCTCTTTCACTTCCTCGGTGGCGGCATCGATGATGCGAGCCTTCTCGTCCGGAATGACAAAGTCATTCACGCCGATGGAAACACCGGAAATGGTGGAGTAGGCGAAACCGGTGTACATCAGCTGGTCAGCGAAGATGACGGTGTCCTTCAGACCTACCACGCGATAGCACTGGTTGATCAGCTTGGAGATCGCCTTCTTCTTCATCGGCTGGTTGACCACGTCGTACGACAGGCCGGCCGGGACCACCTGGAACAGCAGCGCACGGCCGACAGTGGTGTCGACGATGCGGGTGTTCTTGGTGATGGAGCCGTCCTTGTCCTTCACGGTCTCGTTGATGCGTACTTTCACACGGGCGTGCAGGGACGCTTCACCGGCGCGGAACACGCGGTCGACTTCCTGCAGGTCCGCGAACACGCGACCTTCGCCCTTGGCGTTAACGGCTTCACGGGTCATGTAGTACAGACCCAGAACCACGTCCTGCGACGGAACGATGATCGGCTCGCCGTTGGCAGGCGAGAGGATGTTGTTGGTGGACATCATCAGCGCGCGCGCTTCCAGCTGGGCCTCGAGGGTCAGCGGGACGTGAACGGCCATCTGGTCACCGTCGAAGTCGGCGTTGTACGCGGCGCAGACCAGCGGGTGCAGCTGGATGGCCTTGCCTTCGATCAGTACCGGCTCGAACGCCTGGATGCCAAGACGGTGCAGGGTCGGCGCACGGTTCAGCAGTACCGGGTGTTCGCGAATGACTTCGGCGAGAACGTCCCAGACCTCGGGCAGTTCGCGCTCGACCATCTTCTTGGCCGCCTTGATGGTGGTGGCCATGCCGCGGGCTTCCAGCTTGCCGAAGATGAACGGCTTGAACAGCTCCAGAGCCATCTTCTTGGGCAGACCGCACTGGTGCAGACGCAGGGTCGGACCTACGGTAATTACCGAACGGCCGGAGTAGTCAACGCGCTTACCGAGCAGGTTCTGACGGAAGCGACCTTGCTTACCCTTGATCATGTCAGCCAGGGATTTCAGCGGGCGCTTGTTCGAACCGGTGATGGCACGGCCACGGCGGCCGTTGTCCAGCAGGGCGTCGACAGCTTCCTGCAGCATGCGCTTTTCGTTGCGCACGATGATGTCCGGAGCGGCCAGGTCGAGCAGGCGCTTCAGACGGTTGTTACGGTTGATGACGCGACGATACAGATCGTTCAGGTCGGAAGTCGCGAAGCGACCGCCATCCAGCGGAACCAGCGGACGCAGGTCCGGCGGCAGCACCGGCAGGACGGTCAGTACCATCCACTCGGGGTGGTTGCCGGAGTCCTTGAAGGCTTCCATCAGCTTCAGGCGTTTGGACAGCTTCTTGATCTTGGTTTCCGAGTTGGTCTGCGGAATTTCTTCGCGCAGGCGGCCGATCTCGTGCTCCAGATCGATAGCGTTGAGCAGCTCGCGAACGGCCTCGGCACCCATGCGGGCATCGAAGTCGTCACCGAACTCTTCGAGGGCTTCGAAGTACTGCTCGTCGTTCAGCAGTTGGCCTTTCTCCAGGGTGGTCATGCCCGGATCGATCACCACGTAGCTCTCGAAATAGAGCACGCGCTCGATGTCACGCAGGGTCATGTCCAGCAGCAGGCCGATACGGGACGGCAGGGACTTCAGGAACCAGATGTGGGCAACGGGCGAAGCCAGCTCGATGTGGCCCATGCGCTCGCGGCGCACTTTGGCCAGGGCGACTTCAACGCCGCACTTCTCGCAGATCACACCGCGGTGCTTGAGGCGCTTGTACTTACCGCACAGGCACTCGTAGTCCTTCACTGGGCCGAAGATCTTGGCGCAGAACAGGCCATCGCGCTCCGGCTTGAAGGTACGGTAGTTGATGGTCTCCGGCTTCTTCACTTCACCGAAGGACCAGGAACGGATCATCTCGGGCGAGGCCAGACCAATACGGATGGCATCGAACTCTTCGATTTGACCCTGGTTTTTCAACAGATTCAGCAAGTCTTTCAAGGCCTTTCCTCCTCACGGACCCGCTACGGCCGGCCTTGACCAGCCGTAGCGTTTTGGGCGTCGCGTGTTATTCGGTTTCCAGTTCGATGTCGATGCCGAGCGAGCGGATCTCTTTGATCAGCACGTTGAAGGACTCGGGCATGCCGGCCTCCATGCGGTGATCGCCGTCCACGATGTTTTTGTACATCTTGGTCCGGCCGTTCACGTCGTCCGACTTCACGGTCAGCATTTCCTGCAGGGTGTAGGCGGCGCCGTAGGCTTCCAGTGCCCAGACCTCCATCTCCCCGAAACGCTGGCCACCGAACTGCGCCTTACCACCCAGCGGCTGCTGGGTAACCAGGCTGTAAGAACCGGTGGAACGTGCGTGCATCTTGTCGTCGACCAGGTGGTTCAGCTTGAGCATGTACATGTAGCCGACGGTGGTCGGACGCTCGAACTGATTGCCGGTACGACCGTCGAACAGACGCATCTGACCGCTTTCCGGCAGGTCAGCGAGCTTCAGCATGGACTTGATCTCGCTTTCCTTGGCGCCGTCGAACACCGGGGTGGCCATGGGAACGCCGCCCTTCAGGTTCTTCGCCAGGTCCAGGATCTCCTGGTCGCTCAGCTCGTTCAGGTTTTCCTGACGACCGCCGATCTCGTTGTAGATCTCGTGCAGGAATTCACGGAGCTCAGCGATCTTGCGCTGCTCTTCGAGCATGCGGTTGATCTTCTCGCCCAGACCCTTGGCCGCGAGGCCCAGGTGGGTTTCGAGGATCTGACCGACGTTCATACGAGACGGTACGCCCAGCGGGTTCAGAACGATGTCCACCGGAGTACCGTTGGCGTCGTGGGGCATGTCTTCGACCGGCATGATCACGGAGACCACACCCTTGTTACCGTGACGGCCCGCCATCTTGTCGCCCGGCTGGATGCGACGCTTGATGGCCAGGTAGACCTTGACGATCTTCAGCACGCCCGGAGCCAGGTCGTCGCCCTGCTGCAGCTTGCGTTTCTTGTCTTCGAACTTGTCATCCAGCATCTGGCGACGGTCGGACAGGTAAGCCTGAGCCTTTTCCAGCTGCTCGTTCAGTGCGTCTTCAGCCATGCGCAGCTTGAACCACTGGCCGCGCTCGAGGCCGTCGAGGTACTCGTCGGTGATCTCGGTGCCTTTCTTCACGCCGGCGCCGCCTTCGGCAACCTGGCCGACCAGCGCGGAACGCAGACGCTCGAAGGTAGCGCCTTCGACGATACGGAACTCTTCGTTCAGGTCCTTGCGGATCTCGTCCAGCTGCATCTTCTCGATGGACAGCGCACGGGAGTCGCGCTCGACACCGTCACGAGTGAAGACCTGGACGTCGATTACGGTACCCTTGGTGCCAGTCGGCACGCGCAGGGAGGTGTCCTTCACGTCGGACGCCTTCTCACCGAAGATCGCGCGCAGCAGCTTCTCTTCCGGAGTGAGCTGGGTCTCGCCTTTCGGAGTGACCTTGCCGACCAGGATGTCGCCAGCCTGAACTTCAGCACCGACGTAGACGATACCGGCTTCGTCCAGCTTGTTCAGCGCAGCTTCGCCCACGTTAGGGATGTCCGCGGTGATTTCTTCTGGACCGAGCTTGGTGTCACGCGCCACACAGGTCAGTTCCTGGATGTGGATGGTGGTGAAGCGATCTTCCTGGACCACGCGCTCGGACAGGCAGATGGAGTCCTCGAAGTTGAAACCGTTCCAGGGCATGAACGCGACGCGCATGTTCTGACCCAGGGCGAGCTCACCCATGTCGGTGGACGGACCATCAGCGAGGATGTCGGCGCGAGCGACCACATCACCCTTCTGCACCAGCGGACGCTGGTTGATGCAGGTGTTCTGGTTGGAACGGGTGTATTTGGTCAGGTTGTAGATGTCGACACCGGCTTCGCCAGTCTCGACTTCGTCATCGTTGACACGAACCACGATACGGCTGGCGTCGACCGAGTCGATCACGCCGCCACGACGGGCTACGACGCAGACACCGGAGTCGCGCGCAACGTTGCGCTCCATGCCGGTACCTACCAGAGGCTTGTCGGCACGCAGGGTCGGCACGGCCTGACGCTGCATGTTCGAGCCCATGAGTGCGCGGTTGGCGTCGTCGTGCTCGAGGAACGGAATCAGCGAGGCAGCGACGGAAACGACCTGCTTCGGAGAGACGTCCATCAGGGTCACGTCTTCCGGCGCCTTCACGGTGAATTCGTTCAGGTGACGTACGGCTACCAACTCGTCGATCAGTTGACCCTGCTCGTTCATCGTTGCCGATGCCTGAGCGATGACGTGATCAGCCTCTTCGATAGCGGAGAGGAAGACGATGTCGTCGGTGACCTGGGTACCCTTCACAACGCGGTACGGGCTTTCCAGGAAGCCGTACTGATTGGTGCGGGCGTAGGTCGCCAGGGAGTTGATCAGGCCGATGTTCGGACCTTCAGGGGTTTCGATCGGGCACACACGGCCGTAGTGGGTCGGGTGTACGTCACGAACCTCGAAGCCCGCGCGCTCACGAGTCAGACCACCTGGGCCGAGTGCGGAAACGCGGCGCTTGTGGGTGATTTCGGAGAGAGGGTTGTTCTGGTCCATGAACTGGGACAGCTGGCTGGAGCCGAAGAATTCCTTGATCGCAGCAGCCACCGGCTTGGCATTGATCAGGTCTTGCGGCATCAGGCCTTCGCTTTCGGCCATCGACAGACGTTCCTTGACCGCGCGCTCGACGCGCACCAGGCCAACACGGAACTGGTTCTCGGCCATCTCGCCGACGCAACGCACGCGACGGTTACCCAGGTGGTCGATGTCGTCGACGATGCCCTTGCCGTTACGGATGTCGACCAGGGTCTTCAGTACGTCAACGATGTCTTCCTTGCTCAGCACGCCCGAACCTTCGATCTCGGTGCGACCGATACGACGGTTGAACTTCATGCGGCCCACGGCGGACAGGTCGTAACGCTCGGCGCTGAAGAACAGGTTGTTGAACAGGGTTTCGGCAGCTTCCTTGGTCGGCGGCTCGCCAGGACGCATCATGCGGTAGATCTCGACCAGGGCTTCCAGCTGGTTGCCGGTGGAGTCGATCTTCAGGGTGTCCGAAATGAACGGACCGCAGTCGATGTCGTTGGTGTACAGAGTTTCGATGCGGACAACCTGGGCCTTGGCGATTTTCACCAGCAGGTCGGTGGTCAGCTCGGTGTTGCACTCGGCGATGATTTCGCCAGTAGCCGGATGCACGATGGCCTTGGCAGAGGTACGGCCAAGCACGTAGTCCATCGGGACTTCCAGCTCTTTGATGCCAGCCTTCTCCAGCTGGTTGATGTGGCGGGCGGTAATACGACGCCCCTGCTCCACGATCACCTTGCCGTTCTGGTCCTTGATGTCGAACACGGCGATTTCGCCACGCAGACGCTGCGGAACCAGTTCCAGGTGCAGACCTTCGCCCTTCACGTGGAAGACGTTGGTTGCATAGAAGGCATTCAGCACTTCTTCAGTGCTGTAGTTCAGCGCACGCAGCAGGACGGTGGCCGGCAGTTTGCGGCGACGGTCGATACGAACGAACACGCAGTCCTTCGGATCGAACTCGAAGTCCAGCCAGGAACCGCGGTAGGGGATGATACGAGCGGAGTACAGCAGCTTGCCCGAGCTGTGGGTCTTGCCACGGTCGTGGTCGAAGAACACACCCGGCGAACGGTGCAGCTGGGAGACGATGACGCGCTCGGTACCGTTGATGATGAAGGTACCGTTCTCGGTCATCAGGGGGATTTCCCCCATGTAGACTTCTTGTTCCTTGATGTCCTTGATCGCTTTGTTCGACGACTCTTTGTCGAAAATGATCAGACGGACTTTTACCCGCAGCGGCACGGCGAAGGTCACGCCACGCAGCACGCATTCCTTGACATCGAACGCCGGCTCGCCCAGACGATAGCCGACATATTCCAGAGCGGCGTTGCCGGAATAGCTGATGATCGGGAAAACAGACTTGAAGGCCGCGTGCAGGCCGATGTCACGGAATTGCTCTTTGCTGACTCCCGCCTGCAGGAATTCGCGATACGAATCCAGCTGGATGGCCAGGAGGTAGGGTACATCCATGACGTCCGGCAACTTGCTAAAGTCTTTGCGGATACGTTTTTTCTCAGTGTATGAGTAAGCCATCAGCGTTCCCCAGCTTGGTCACCTGCTTGTTTGGCCCCTCCGACGGGAGTAGCCAGAAAATCGTGCAAACCCCTTGGTTTGCTCCGCCTCCCACTGGAGGTCGGGTCACGTGCCAGGCGGCGTCCGGAGACAACCACCTAGAACGGAAAAAGGCCGGTGGCATAAGCCACCAGCCGTCAGCCTTGCGCGAAGCGCGGAGGCTGTTGACGCAAGGTCGTCGCTTACTTGAGCTCGACTTTGGCGCCAGCTTCTTCCAGGGCCTTCTTGGCAGCTTCGGCTTCTTCTTTCGAAGCGCCTTCTTTAACAACGCCCGGGGCGCCGTCAACAACTGCCTTGGCTTCTTTCAGACCCAGACCGGTCAGTTCGCGAACGACTTTGATCACGTTCACTTTCTTATCGCCGGATTCGGTCAGGATGATGTTGAACTCGGTTTGTTCTTCAACAACAGCAGCGGCAGCAGCCGGGCCAGCGGCAACGGCAGCAGCAGCGGTAACACCGAACTTCTCTTCCATCGCCTTGATCAGTTCAACGATCTGCATGACGGACATTTCGGATACGGCGTTGATGATGTCTTCGTTGGTCAGAGCCATGACTCTAATTCCTGTATAGGTGGACAGCCTATGCGGCCATCAAAATTTTGAAAGATTCAGCTTGAAAGAGGGTTATGCGGCCCGGATCAGGCAGCAGCGCCTTCTTTCTGGTCGCGAATTGCCGCCAGAGTACGAGCCAGCTTGCTGGTAGCGCCTTGGATAACGCTCATCAGCTGTGCAACGGCTTCGTTGTAGGTCGGCAGGGTCGCCAGTACGTCGATCTGATTGGCTGCGAGGAACTGGCCCTCGAATGCAGCGGCCTTGATCTCGAACTTGTCCTGACCCTTGGCGAAATCCTTGAAGATACGAGCAGCAGCGCCCGGATGTTCATTGGAGAACGCGATCAGGGTCGGGCCTTTGAACACGTCGTTGAGCACTTCGAACTGAGTGCCAGCAACGGCGCGGCGAGCCAGGGTGTTACGCACGACACGCACGTACACACCAGCCTCGCGGGCCTCTTTACGGAGTCCGGTCATAGCGGCTACGGTCACGCCACGGGCATCAGCCACGACAGCGGACAGGCCAGCTTTGGCAGCCTCGTTGACTTCAGCGACGATGGCCTTCTTGTCTTCGAGTTTAATTGCCACGGGTCTAACTCCTGGATGTTACCGTTTCGTCCAGCCGGAGCCGGACGGCGTTTTGGTGTCTGATTCGGTAAACGAATCGGGAGCACCATCTGCGTAGGCTCGGAAATCGCTTCCCGGTTTGAGGCTCGCGCCGCCTACGGTCTTGGATAGCCCCCGCCAGGCAGGGACCCCAATACCTGGCGCGACGGACGAATCCGCCGCGCCTTTATCACTTAGCCTTCGAGGGAAGCCTGATCGATCTGCAGACCCGGGCCCATGGTGGTGCTCAGGGTCACGCGCTTCAGGTACACACCCTTGGAGGTGGACGGCTTCAGACGCTTCAGGTCAGCCAGCAGAGCTTCAACGTTCTGCTTCAGCTTGATCGGCTCGAAGTCGACCTTGCCGACGGAAGCGTGAATGATGCCGTTCTTGTCGGTACGGAAACGTACCTGACCAGCCTTGGCGTTCTTCACGGCAGTAGCCACGTCCGGAGTCACGGTACCAACCTTCGGGTTCGGCATCAGGCCGCGCGGACCGAGGATCTGGCCCAGCTGACCAACGACACGCATCGCGTCCGGAGAAGCGATTACCACGTCGTAGTTCAGATCGCCGGCTTTCATCTCGGCAGCGAGCTCGTCCATGCCGACTTTCTCGGCGCCGGCAGCCAGAGCGGCTTCAGCGGCCGGACCCTGGGTGAACACGGCAACGCGGACGCTCTTGCCAGTGCCGTTCGGCAGAACGGTGGCACCACGAACGACCTGGTCGGATTTACGCGGATCGACGCCCAGGTTGATGGACACGTCCACGGACTCTTTGAACTTGGAGGTCGCCAGCTCAGCCAGCAGCTTGGCGGCGTCTTCGAAGCCGTACTGTTTGCCAGCTTCTACTTTCTCGGCGATTGCCTTTTGGCGCTTGGTCAGCTTAGCCATTACACACCCTCCACGTTCAGGCCCATGCTACGAGCGGAACCGGCGATGCTACGCACGGCCGCGTCCAGGTCAGCTGCAGTGAGATCAGCCTTCTTGGCTTTGGCGATCTCTTCCAGCTGAGCACGGGTAACGGTGCCTACTTTCTGGGTGTTCGGACGCGGCGAGCCACTGGCGATGCCGGCCGCTTTTTTCAGCAGCACGGAAGCCGGGGTGCTCTTGGTCTCAAAGGTGAAGCTGCGGTCGCTGTATACGGTGATGATCACGGGAGTCGGCAGACCCGGCTCGAGGCCCTGGGTCTTGGCGTTGAACGCCTTGCAGAATTCCATGATGTTCACGCCGTGTTGACCCAGAGCGGGGCCGACCGGCGGCGACGGGTTGGCCTGACCGGCCTTCACTTGCAGCTTGATATAAGCTTGAATCTTCTTAGCCATGTATAACTCCAGTTACGGGTTCTAGCGCCCGAAGGCTCCCCGATTGCTTTCGCGTTTATCCCAGTGACGACAAAACCCCGCAACCTAGGGCTGCGGGGTTGGGATGCCATTGTCAGTTAAGCCTTCTCGACCTGACTGAACTCCAGCTCTACCGGCGTAGAGCGGCCGAAGATGAGCACGGCCACTTGGATCCGGCTCTTCTCGTAGTTGACTTCTTCAACGACACCATTGAAGTCCGCAAACGGACCATCGATGACTCGAACAGTCTCACCCGGCTCGAACAGAGTCTTCGGCTTCGGCTTGTCACCGCTGTCGGCAACGCGACGCAGGATAGCCTCAGCTTCTTTCTCAGTAATCGGCGCAGGCTTGTCGGCAGTACCGCCGATGAAACCCATGACGCGCGGCGTATCCTTGATCAGGTGCCAAGTCGCCTCATTCATTTCCATCTGGACCAGCACATAACCAGGGAAGAACTTACGCTCGCTCTTGCGCTTCTGGCCATTGCGCATTTCCACCACTTCTTCAGTGGGAACCAGAATTTCGCCGAACTCGTCTTCCATGCCAGCCAGCTTGACGCGCTCGATCAGCGAGCGCATGACATGCTTCTCGTAACCCGAGTAAGCATGCACAACGTACCAACGCTTAGCCACGGCGCACCTATTAACCAACAATCAACGAAACAAGCCAGCCGAGCAGGGTATCAAGCCCCCACAACAGCAGCGCCATTACCAGCACGACAGCCACAACAATCAGAGTGGTCTGGGTGGTTTCCTGACGGGTCGGCCAAACAACCTTGCGGATTTCTGCGCGCGCTTCCTTGGCGAGAACAAAGAAAGCCTGACCCTTGGCAGTCTGCAGGGCCACAACAGCAGCAACAGCAGCAAGAGCGAGCAGCGCGAGGACACGGTACAGGATCGGCTCAGCGGAGAAATACTGATTGCCGACCACACCAACAGCGACAAGAGCCACCACAACGACCCACTTCAGAACGTCGAAGCGTGTTTCTTTGGCTTCAGCCTTGGCATTCATCAGCTAGGATCCTGTGAGGAGAAATGCCAGATTCTCTTTCTTGGAATCTGGCAGGCCAGGAGGGAATCGAACCCCCAACCTGCGGTTTTGGAGACCGCCGCTCTGCCAATTGAGCTACTGGCCTGTAACAAAGTCAGGCCGACCATTATGCCGACCTGACAGACCAAGATCAAGTCGTTATTCGATGATCTTGGCTACAACGCCGGCACCAACGGTACGGCCGCCTTCGCGGATCGCGAAGCGCAGGCCATCTTCCATGGCGATCGGAGCGATCAGGGTGACAACCATCTTGATGTTGTCGCCCGGCATTACCATCTCTACGCCTTCCGGCAGTTCGCAGTTACCGGTCACGTCAGTGGTACGGAAGTAGAACTGCGGACGGTAGCCCTTGAAGAACGGGGTGTGACGACCGCCTTCTTCCTTGGACAGCACGTACACTTCGCACTCGAACTTGGTGTGCGGCTTGATGGTGCCCGGCTTGGCCAGAACCTGACCACGCTCTACGTCGTCACGCTTGGTGCCGCGCAGCAGGACGCCAACGTTCTCACCGGCACGACCTTCGTCGAGCAGCTTGCGGAACATTTCAACGCCGGTGCAGGTGGTCTTGGTGGTCGCACGAATGCCGACGATCTCGACTTCTTCCTGAACCTTGACGATGCCGCGCTCAACACGACCGGTAACCACGGTACCGCGGCCGGAGATGGAGAACACGTCTTCGATCGGCAGCAGGAACGGCTGATCGATGGCACGCACCGGCTCCGGAATGTAGGAGTCCAGGGTCTCAACCAGCTTACGAACGGCGGAAACGCCGATTTCGTTGTCGTCCTTGCCTTCCAGGGCCATCAGAGCGGAACCGATGATGATCGGAGTGTCGTCGCCCGGGAAATCGTAGGTGTTCAGCAGGTCGCGAACTTCCATTTCGACCAGTTCCAGCAGCTCGGCGTCGTCAACCATGTCGGCCTTGTTCAGGAACACGACGATGTAAGGAACACCCACCTGACGGGACAGCAGGATGTGCTCGCGGGTCTGCGGCATGGGGCCGTCAGCAGCCGAGCAAACCAGGATAGCGCCGTCCATCTGCGCAGCACCGGTGATCATGTTCTTCACGTAGTCAGCGTGACCGGGGCAGTCAACGTGAGCGTAGTGACGAACAGCGGAATCGTACTCAACGTGGGAGGTGTTGATGGTGATACCGCGAGCCTTCTCTTCCGGCGCGTTGTCGATCTGGTCGAAAGCGCGAGCGGAACCGCCCCAGGTCTCGGAGCAGACCTTGGTCAGAGCAGCAGTCAGAGTGGTCTTGCCATGGTCAACGTGACC
>NZ_SSOH01000023.1:0-13004 GCF_029873155.1 Pseudomonas sp. BN515
CGCACCCTACGGTCCAGACCGGGCGAAAGAGGTCGGCGTTGTGCTCGGTAGTGGATTCGCCCCCTTCCAGGGGGCTACCGCAAGTCCACGTTCTACGAACGTGGATGTTTACTCGCCAAGGGCAACGCAGTTGCCCCAGTCGCTCAAGGCGTCCAGTCCACCCCATGCTCTTCCAGATAGGCATCTACCGCCGCCCCGACCGTTGGCTGGAAGATCTCGTCGCCAGCGCCGATACGGGCAAGCACCTCCAGATACCCGAGCTTGTCCTTCACCGGGTCTTTCATCTCGGCGAAGCGCAGTTCCACGCCGGCGCTCCGCAGGCTCTGTTCCAGTTCCACGAGCATGTCCGCCGAGGTCACGTCCACGCTGGTGACCGGTTCCGCCGCGATCACAATACGGTTTACCTTGCCCGGCGCCTGGGCCACGGCGCCCAGCACGCAGTTCTGGAACAGCTCGGCGTTGGCGAAGAACAGCGGGGCGTCCCAGCGGAACAACACCAGGCCGGGAACCACGCGGGCGTGGGGATAGCGACTGATGTCGTGATAGCCGCGAATGCCGTCGACCCGACCCAGCACCGCATAGTGGGGACGCCAGCCATCCCAGAGGAATTCGATCACTGCCACGACCACGGCCAGGCCAATCCCCGGGACGGCGCCCAGCACCGCCACACCGACGAAGCAGGTCATCGACAGCCAGAACTCCCATTGCTGGATGCGGTAGATGCGCTTGAGATCCTTGAACTCGAACAAGCCGATGGCGGCGGCGATCACCACGGCGGCCAATGCGCTGTTGGGCAGGTGCTGGAGCAGGTCAGGGGCGAGCAGCAGCAACAGGGAAACCCCCAGCGCGCCGAACACGCCGGTGAGTTGGGTCTTTGAGCCGGCCGCTTCGGCCACCGGGGTGCGCGACGAGCTGCTGCTGATGGGGAACCCCTGGAAGAGCCCGGTGGCCAGGTTGGCTGCGCCGAGGCCGACCATTTCCTGGTTTGGGTCCACCGCCGTGCGGGTCTTCGCGGCATAGGTGCGGGACAGCACGCTGGTATCGGCGAAGGAAACCAGCGCCACGGCGATTCCGCCGACAAGGACGGTGACCAGGTCGCCCGGATGCAGCCAGGGCACGGCGAAACCTGGCAGTCCCTGCGGCATCGCGCCCAGCACCTTGACGCCGTGGGTGGCGGAGAGATCCAGGCCGCCCACCACCAGGGTCGCACCGATCACCGCAATGAGGATGCCCGGCACGCGCTCGAAGCGTTTCAGCAGCAGGATCACCACCAGCGTACCGGCACCCACGGCAAAGGACGCCCAGTTGGCCTGGTTCGCGAGCAGCGCCTGGCCCAGCTCCCAGATATCCCGAAGTGGCCCCGCACTGTCGACGGAAACGCCGAACAGCTTTGGCGTCTGGCTGATCAGGACGGTGAAAGCGATGCCATTCATGTAGCCATAGCGGATCGGCTTGGACAGCAACTCGGTGATGAAGCCCAGGCGCAACAGGCCGGCGGCGATGCAGACCAGCCCGGAAACCAGGGCCATCGCGCTGGCCAGGGCGATGGCGCGCATCGGGTCGCCTCCCGATAGCTGCATCACCACGGCAAGGATGATGGCCGCCAGCGCCGAGTCCGGGCCGAGCACGAGGATGCGGCTGGGGCCGAAGAGGGCATAGGCCAGTAACGGCACGATGGTGGCGTACAGGCCATAGATGCCCGGTACGCCCGAAGCCTCGGCGTAGGCGATGCCCACCGGCACCAGCATGGTGGTCAGGACCAGGCCTGCGACCAGGTCCCTGGGCAGCCAGGCCGGCTGGTATTCCTGCAACAGCTTCAGTCCGGGCAGCCAGCGCCGCCAACCCGATTGCCGCGTCGTGGCGAGGGCGGCTTGCGGCGGGAGATCGGACTGGGTGTTTTTCATCGGGGCTCCAAAGCGGTCAGGCGGGGTCAAGAAGAAGGGCGGGCACAAGCATGAGGATAGACAGCCGGCGGGGGCGTGCCCTATGTCAATCCGGAGGCGGCCCCAGCGGTAACTGCACTGAAGCGCGCAGTGTTCTCGACGCCTGTGGGAGCGATTTGTATCGCAAGAACGGTTGTGGGACTGCCCTTTGGAGGCGGTCATGTCTTCACACAACCTTGACGCCGCCGGGAGCAGAGTGGGGGCCTTACCCAGCGAAGGAGCCATTCATGGCCCGCACCCAAGTACGTCTGCTCGCCCTGCTCGCGAGCTTGATGATGATCCCCGCCGCGTTCTCCGCCACCCAGAGTCCGGCAAAGGTGTTCGGCTGGGTGGAAGAGGGGCTGCTGCTCCCCGAAAAAGTGTCGGTGAAGATCAAGCTGGACACCGGCGCGCTGACGTCATCCATGGACGCCAAGGACCTGGAGCGCTTCGAGAAGGACGGCAAGAAGTGGGTTCGCTTCAACGTCGAAGTGAAGGACAGCGAGACCGGCAAGATGGTGAACATTCCCTTCGAGCGCCCGGTTGAGCGGAACGTCAAGGTCAGGGGCGCGGGCGGCGCCGAGCACCGTCCGGTAGTGAAGCTGCAGATGTGCATCGGCGATCGCGTCTACAACGAAGAATTCTCCCTGAAGAACCGCGGCAAGATGCTCTACCCGGTGCTGATCGGTCGTCGCACCCTGGAACACCTGGGCGCAGTGGACGTATCCCGCACCTTCACCACAGAGCCCACATGTGCCGACACCAAGTGACCTGCGCGCGGCATGTGCTCCCCTCTCACCCGGACAATGTCCGGCCACGGGATTGACCGTGGCCGGGGCAGGGTAGGGATGCGCGAGGGCGAAAATGCGGCGACCATTCAGTCCGAGGCTGCCTCGCCATACCCTGTAGTTTGGTTGTCAGCCCGGCAAGTGACTCAGACGCTGCAGTCATTCGCGTCGATCCTTCTGGGGCGTGAACTGACACATTGCGAATCGCATCTGGCCTTTCTTCCAGCTCAAGCGAGCATGCTGGAAGACCTTATTCACGCCATCGCTTGAGCAGCATCTCGATAAAGAGTTCTGCGGTGCTCGACAGGGGCTCACCATCTCGACGCACCAGGCCGATAGTGCGTTCGATATGAGGGGGAGGTAACTCCCTGGAACAGAGGTTTTCATGTTCGGCATCCGGCATGGCCATGCGCGGCAAAATCGCTACACCAAGGCCGCATTCGACCAGGCCCAGCGAGGTGGAGAGATGCTGCACTTCGTAAAAGCCGTTGAGGCGGATTCCATGGCCTGAAAGGGCACTGTCCAGCAACATGCGGTTGCCGCTGTCTCGACTCACAGTGATCAGGCGTACGTTCTGGAGATCTTGCCAGTTCACTTCAGACAGCGCTGCCAAAGGATGGTCGCTTCGCATCGCCAGTACGAATGGGTCACGAAGCAGCGGTGTGAAACTGACGTCAGGGTGTTGGGCGCTGATCATGTTGATGCCGAAGTCCGCGTCTCCGCTCACCACACGCTCCAGACCTTCATTGGCGCTGACATCAAGTATTCGGATGCGTATGCCCGGGTAGGCCTCGTTGAAAACCCGTATCACGCTGGGCAGGAAATAGAACGCCGCGGTCGGGATGCACGCGATCGTCACGGTACCTTTCTGGTGTGTCTTGAGCTCACGTATGCCCTGTATCGAGGACTCGTAGTCTTCCAGCATCCGTCGAGCCCGGGGCAGGTATTCCTTGCCTATTTCGGTCAGCCAGGTGCGCCGCGTGGTGCGTTCCAGGAGCTTGGCTCCAAGGGTTTCTTCCAGTTTCTGAAGGCGGCGAGACAGCGCCGGCTGGGATAGATGGAGTGCCTGGGCGGCTTCCTGAAAGGACTGCGATTCAGCCACTCGCACAAAAGCTGCGAGGTCGAGAAATTCTATTCTATGCATGAAAGTGCCTCTGCGGTTCTGCTTTGCACATTAATGCTCGTATCCTATCAATTGATGTTGATCTTTGCATTTGAAGCATAAAAAGGGCGCTGACAAGCTGTAGCCATCGTTGGAACGGTCACGGATTAAACCAAGATGATGAACAGCATCCCTTGCATGATTATGCGTGGCGGCACTTCGCGCGGCCCCTTCATCCACATGACGGATCTGCCTGATTCGCAGGAAGCGCGTGCCGAGGTCTTACTCGATTTGATGGGCTCCGGCCATCCGCTTCAGGTGGACGGCATTGGCGGCGGTAACTCCCTTACCAGCAAAGTGGCCATCGTTGGACGCTCCAGTCGCCCGGACGCAGATGTGGACTACCTGTTCGCCCAAGTGGACGTGACCGAGCGCCGGGTGGACTTCACGCCCAACTGCGGCAACATGCTCTCGGCCGTTGGCCCATTCGCGATCGAGACCGGCCTTGTGGCGCCCACCTACGGCGAGACGCGAGTGCGAGTGTTCAACATCAACACTCAGCGCATCATCGAGTGTTTCGTACCCACTCCGCGTGGTCGCGTGGAATACGAAGGCGATACCAGTATCAGTGGTGTTCCGGGTTCTGCAGCGGGTATTCGTCTCAGCTTCCTGGACGTCGCGGGTGCCAAGACCGGGGCCCTGCTTCCTACAGGTCATGCCATCGAGCAGATTGAGGGTGTCGAGGTCACCTGCCTGGATGCCGCGACCCCGACGGTGATGATTCGCGCGAGCGACCTGGATGTGGATGGCCACGCCGATCCGGCTGCACTGGACGCCAACAGCCCAATGCTCGAGCGTCTGGAGCGCATTCGCTGTGAAGCGGGCCGCCGCATGGGCATGGGAGATGTCAGCCAGTCGGTGCTGCCAAAACCCATCCTGCTGTCGCCGGCAGTTGGCGAAGACGGAACCCTGTGTGCGCGCTACTTCGTGCCACAGCGCTGCCACAAGGCGCTTGCCGTAACCGGCGCGATCGCACTTGGCGCCGCAGTGAATGTTCCCGGCAGCGTGGCCCATCGCCTCGCCGTGGAAACCCGTCGTGTAGAAGCTGGAAAACCCCTCGCATCCATACGTATCGAGCACCCCTCAGGTCATCTGGACCTGCGAGTCGAGTTGCGTGATGGCAACCCGATGAATATCGCCCGGGTCTCGCTGATCCGTACCGCCCGCAAGATCATGGATGGTCGTCTCTATTACCGCATGCCGGACGCAATCCACTGAGTCCCAATGCTGTCCCGCGTCTCGATGCTCCCCGACAACAATCACAAGACGGGTAACAAGAAATGAAGTCTTCCATCACTCGCTGCTTACATCACAACTGCGCCGCAACCGGTCATCCACGTTCGTCGTGAGGATGCCCGGGGCGCTTGCACGCCCTGGCGATTAGCTGCTTCATGTGCGGCGGCTCGTACGCCCGAATGGAGCTGGAAACCATAATTACAAGAGTCCAACGCCATGCTTTCTCTGCTCGGTTTGTCCATGGTGGTCGTGTTCACTTACCTGATCATGACCAAACGCCTGTCTCCGGTCGTGGCCCTGACCGTGGTGCCCATCGTCTTCGCCTTGGTCGGCGGCTTCGCGCCCGAGCTCGGCAAGATGATGCTCGACGGCCTGAAGACGGTGGCCCCTTCGGCAGCGCTATTGCTTTTCGCCATCCTCTTCTTCGGCATCATGATCGACTCCGGGCTGTTCGACCCGCTGATTCGCCGCATCTTGCAGACGGTCAACGGCAATCCGGTGAAGATCGCCATGGGCACCGCTGTGTTGTCGCTGCTGGTGGCGCTGGATGGTGACGGCACCACCACCTACATGATCACCGTGGCCGCCATGCTGCCGCTATACAAGCGCATCGGTATGAACCCGCTGATCCTCGCGTGCATATCCATGCTGTCGCTGAGCATCATGAGCGGCATGAGCCCCTGGGGCGGTCCGGCCACGCGCGCCATCGCCGTGCTCGGGCTGGACGCCAGCGAGTACTTCATCCCCATGCTGCCGACCATGGTAGGCGGCGCCCTCTGGGTGGTGTTCACCGGCTACATCCTCGGCCGCAAAGAGCTGAAGCGGATCGGCAACACCCACCTGAAAACCGGCGGCGACGACTGTTACATCAAGGCCATTCTTGCCGATAACCCCAACAAGCGGCCGAAGCTGATCTGGCTCAACCTGCTGCTGGTGATCGCGGTGATGGTGGCGCTGGTGATGGGGCTGATGAATGCGGCGGTGCTGTTCATGCTCGGCTTCGTGGTGGCGCTGATGATCAACTACCCGCAGCTGGACCTGCAGAAGGAGCGCATCCTCGCCCACTCGGGCAATGCCATGACCGTGGTGCTGCTGGTGTTCGCCGCCGGGGTATTCGCCGGCATTTTCTCCGGCACCAAGATGGTGGATTCCCTGGCCAACTCCCTGGTGGAGATGATCCCCTCCTCCTGGGGCAGTTTCTTCCCGCTGGTGGTGGCCATCACCAGCATGCCGCTGACCTTCGTGCTCTCCAACGACGCGTACTACTTCGGCATGGTGCCCATCCTCGCCCAGGCCGCTGCGGCCTATGGCATCGATCCGGTGGAAATCGCTCGTGCTTCCATCCTCGGCCAGCCGGTGCACCTGATGAGTCCGCTGGTGGCCTCGACACTCCTGCTGGTGGGTATGGTCGATAGTGACATCGGCGACTTCCAGCGCTTCACCTACAAGTGGGCGATCCTCACCTCGCTCGTCATTACCGTGCTGGCCCTGCTGACGGGTGCCATCACGCTGCTCGCCTGAGTTTCCGCGCCCGCCGAAGTCGGGCAAGCCCCCTGAGATCTGGCCCCGTGGTGTGTTTCTGCGCGCCCGCTGGCCGAGTGCGTCCAGAACAAAAAGGTGAAGACACCATGAAAACCAACGCCAAGCCCCTGCCTTCCACCCTGGCGTGCCTGGTTGCCTGCCTGGCACCTGCCGCAGGGGCCGCCGGCTTCTTCGAAGACAGCAAAGCCAACCTGCAATTGCGCAACATCTATTTCAACGATGACTTCAAGGATGAGACGGGCATGACCGCCAGGTCCGCTGCCAACGCACAGTCGAAGAAGGAAGAATGGGCCCAGGGGTTCCTGCTGGATATGCAATCCGGCTTTACCCCGGGCCGCTTCGGTTTCGGTCTGGACGCCCTGGGACTGCTGGGGGTGAAGCTGGATTCCGGCGCCGGCCGGGCCGGTACCGGGCTTTTGCCCGTGCACGATGACGGTCGGGCCGCGGACGAATTTTCCAGCCTGGGCCTGACCGCCAAGGCACGTTTCGCCGGTACCACGCTCAAGCACGGCACTCATCAGCCCAAGATGCCGGTGCTGGTGCGCAACGATGCGCGCTTGTTGCCGCAAACCTTCGAAGGCACCCAGGTCACCAGCGCCGATATAGCCGACCTGAGCCTCACAGGTGGTTACTTCGACGAGTTCCGCATGCGCGACTCCAGTGACAACCATTCGATCACTGCCGACGGATTCGCAGGCGACGACGGTGAAGGCTTCTGGTTCGCCGGTGCCGACTACAAGCCCAGCAAGGCCCTGGCCCTGAGTTACTACTATGGCGAGCTGGACGAGTTCTACCAGCAGCACTTCGTTGGCCTGGTCCACAACCTGCCCTTGGGGCCGGGCAGCCTCACCACCGACCTGCGCTACTTCCACAGCCAGGATGCGGGAGAGGCACGCAATGGCGAGCTGGACAACGACATGTACAGCGGCCTGCTGACCTACACCCTGAAGGGCCATGCCTTGAGCGCAGGCTACCAGCAACTGAATGGCGAAGGCGGGCTGCCATTCGTCAACGGCGCCACGGTCTACAGCTTCAGTAATGCCGGTGTCGGCAAGTTCATCGAGGAGGACGAGCGCACCTGGATGCTCGGTTATGCCTACGACTTTGCAGCCATTGGTGTGCCTGGACTGACAGCCGGTGTTCGCTATTTCAAAGGCTGGGATGGCACGACCGAACTGCGCGGCAACGAGGTGAACGCCCACGAGTGGGAGCGGGACATTGACCTTGCCTACGTGGTGCAGCAGGGGGCTCTCAAAGGGCTTGGTGTGAAGCTGCGCAACATCGCCTATCGCTCCAGCTACAGCAGGGGCCGCGACAACAATCGCCTGTATTTCACCTACGACATCGCGCTCTGGTAGGTCCCGAATGCGGGCTTACCAGCCCGAAGTGGCGCTTAGAAGAGCGGGCGCCGCGCCCGCGTGCCCACAAGGCGCGCGGGCCCTTGATCCTCAAACCACGCTTTTCCGACCACCCGTCTCGACTACCCGTCGTGCCGGCGGAGGTTCCGGAGCCGGGGGCTGTGCCCCCGGCATTTTTTATCGATAGCGGAGATACGGATTTATGGAGTGGCTGAGTGACCCTGTTTTCTGGATGGCACTTATGCAGATTGTCGCCATCGACATCCTGTTGGGCGGCGATAACGCAGTGGTCATTGCACTGGCGTGTCGGCATCTTCCGGAGGAACAACGACGCCGAGCCATCATCGGTGGAGTAGCTGGGGCAATCCTATTGCGCATCGCGCTGTTGTTCTTTGCGATGCAACTACTGGCCTTGCCGTATCTGAAGCTGGCGGGTGCGGCGCTGTTGCTCTGGATCGGCGTGAAATTGCTGCTGCCCGAAGACGAACAGACCCACGAAGTCAGGGCAGGTGCGAGCTTCTTCGCTGCCATCAAAACGATCATCATCGCCGACGCTGTCATGAGCCTGGACAACGTGCTTGCCGTGGCTGGGGCTGCCGGCGGCAACCTGCTCCTCGTCAGCCTGGGCGTGCTGATCAGCATCCCGATCATCGTTTGGGGTAGCCAGCTGGTGCTCAGACTGATGGATCGTTACCCGCAGGTTGTACTGCTGGGGGGCGGCTTGCTGGGCTGGATTGCCGGGGGCATGGCTGTAACCGACATCGCGGTGGCGAACTGGATTGTGAACGAGGCCTGGTCCAAGCACCTGGCTGCAGCCGGTGGCGCTGCCCTGGTGATGGCCACAGGTCTATTGCTGCGCAAGCGTGCATCAGTAGTAGTTGATTAGTTAAACGGCTGATTTCCAGGAACTCGATGCTCGCCAGGTAGGGAGTCGGATCCAGGCTGCGGTAGCGTCAGCCTTCCCTGGCGATGACTCGTCCGGCCCGGCCTACTGGCTCCATCAATGCAGAGAATTGACCGCGCGTTCATCGAGACAGGCGGATGATCTGTCGCGCCAGGTATGGGCCGATCAGTACGACGCCGAACAGGCGCATGGTCTGCATGGCCAGCACCAGACCGACATCCGCCTGGGTGTCCAGAGCAATGATTGCCATGGAGTCCAACCCTCCCGGACTGGTGGCGAGATAAACGGAGAGGAAGTCTTTGCCGAGCAGATTCGCAATGAAAACTGCGGACAGGGCGCAAAGTGCAATCAGGGCAAGTGCGCTGAGGAGCATGGAGGGTAGCCGGCGGACGACGAAGTCGAAGGCCTCGCGATCGAATCGTAATCCCACGTAGCAGCCGAGGGCTCCGTAGGCCAGGCACAACAGCCACTGTGGTAGGTCGATGATGAACGCACCGCCCAATTGCAGCGCCGCCCCAGCCAGGAGCGGCACGAGCAGAGCACCTGCCGGGAAGCGAGCACCGATCAACACACTGCCGAGCAGAACAAGGATGGTGAGGACGCCATTGGCAGGCGCAGTGAAGCCGAGGGCGGCTGTGCCTGCCGTGATTTGGGGGGAAGTAACTTCGCTACCGAGGGCATGGCTGACGACTGCACCTATCAGCACGACGCAGACTACGCGCACGTACTGCATCGTGGCGACCACTCGGGAGTCTGCTCCGTGATCCTCGGCCAGAGCCACCATGGCGGACGCCGCCCCGGGAGACAGACCCCAGGCCGCGGCGCTACCCGGTAGGTCACCGTAGCGCACGAGGAAAAGGGCGACGAGCAAGCTCATCGCTACTGTTATCGCCGTGGCCAGCAACATGACGGGCCAGTCATGAGCAATGCTGGCAAGCGTTTCGGCGCTTAGCGAATGAGCCACCAGCAAGCCGATGCAGCCCTGACCGAGTTTGAATGCGAGCGCTGGAACGCGGATGCGCGCGCCCCGCACGCCAAGTCCGATGGCTACCAGCATGGGGCCGAGGAAGTCAGCCGCTGGCATTCCGATCAGTCGCAGCACCTGGCCTGCGATTACCGCAAGAACGAGCAGAAGCAGCCACTGCCGCATGAGGGCAATGGAGTCGAGAGAGGGACGGGTAGGCAAGGCGATTCTCCGTGCGCGCTGTGGGGCGTGTGTGTCCAACGCGCATCGGCAGTATTCTGGTGCTGATTCATCAAGTCTATTTTCTAATTGTGATGAACCGATAATTAAGAGTTATCGATTATGGATCTGCGTGACCTGACTTATTTCGAGACCATTGCTGAGCTGGGCCACCTGGGACGTGCGGCGGAGCGCCTGTGTCGTAGCCAACCTGCTTTAACCAAAAGCATTCAGCGCCTGGAGGAATCCCTTGGAGCCAGCTTGTTCCAGCGTGATGGCCGACGCATCAAGCTGACCCCAGCGGGGCATTTGCTCCTGGAGCGAAGCCGTCAGCTACGGCACAGCGTTGATGAGACGCGCCGTGAGGTACGCGACTTCGCCAATGGTTTGGTCGGAAATATTCGACTGGGCTGCGCAGTCTCCATGGCCGAGTACCTGCTGCCACAGCTCACTGCGACACTGCTTAGCCTCGCTCCCAATGTGACACTGACACTTACGGTGGGGATGGACGATGTGCTTCGCGAGGGGCTGTTGCAGGGAAATCTGGATGTGGTCATCAGCCCCTACGTCGACAAGGTAGAGGGACTGGAAACCCACGCTCTGCTGGAAGATCAGGCCGTGGTTGTGGCGCGCCGCGATCATCCGCTTTTCAGCGGGCCAATCAGCCAGCGCGATCTGTGCCGTTACCGCTGGGTGCTGCCGCCTCTCTCAGCCAGTGCGCGCAAGTGGATTGATAATGCCTTCATAAGCCGGCAACTGCCGACACCCATGGTGCAGGTGGAAAGCACGTCGATTTCCTTGATGCCACGTTTGATTGCCCGTACTGACTTACTCAGCTTCATCGCGCGTGAGCACCTCTTAGGTGGAAAGGCGGAGGCCAGTCTGCGGGAAATACCTCTGGCGGAAACCACCATGACGCGGGTAATCGGGGCGAGCTATCGCTCTGAGGGTTACAAGTCGCCGGCGACGGCAACTCTCCTGGAAATTCTGCTGACTCATCAGGCCAGCCTGTTTCTTCAGCTTGATTCCTGAGGTGCGGCCAACCGTCTCCGGCTCGGCGTCTCCATCGCGCGCCGTCGTTACCGGCAGCGCGCGGCGGGTATTGGTCGGCCAGTTGCATCGCTGACCGACCGCAGCATCAGGTGTGCTGCGTGAAGCCGACCTGACCCGGCTTGCGGTTCGGCGCGAAGCCGTTCCTGGCCAGGGTCTCGTCGGCGTCCTTGTAGAAGGTACCGATCTTGTAGATCTTGCGGGCCTCGTCGCCGTTGGCCACTTCACGGCCGAACTCGCGGGAGATGCGCACCAGCTGCTCGATCTGCTCCACGGTCGTCATCTTGGCGGTCTGGCGCTGGTTCCAGATGTTGTCCTCGATGCCGCAGCGCACGTGGAGGCCGAGAGCGATGGCCATCATGTTCAGCGGCAGCACATTGCGCATGCTGGTTTCCAGCGTCAGCACCGAACCGTCCGGGCAGGCGCGCACGAAGTTGGCCAGGTCGTACGGATTCGGTGAGTCGAAGCCGCCGCCGATGGCCACCCAGGTGAGAATCAGCGGCACATTGCACGCACCACGGCGCATCATGCGCTCCACGGTATTGAGCTGGGTGATGTTGGCCAGCTGGAAGTGCGTCTGGATGCCGTTGGCCGAAAGGCGGCGAATGTGTTCCTCGACCCAGGCCGGGCCGGCCGGAATGGTCATTTCCTGGTAGGCCTTGAGCATCACCGGGTCTTCCAGCGAGGTGCCGCGAATGTCGGCGGCGGTCATCTGCTCGCAGACGTTCATCTGGTTGGTGTTGATGGCGATGGTCACCTGATCCGGGGTCGGGGTCAGCTCGGCCAGCATGTGGCGGGTGTCGTCGGACAGCCACTTGGCAGCGTCGCCGTCGTTCTCGGGAGCAAAGGAAATCGAACCGCCGACCTGGAGGATGATCCCCGGGCAGGCTTCACGGATACCGGCCAGCAGTTCGTTGAATTTGGACAGGCGCTTGGAGCCCTTGCCGTCTTCTTCACGCACATGGACGTGCAGCACGGTGGCGCCGGCGTTGTAGCAGTCCACGGCTTTCTGGATTTGCGCGTCCATGCTGACCGGGATGTCTTCCGGGAAGTCGGACGGTATCCATTCCGGGCCATAGGGGGCAGCGGTGATGACCAGTTTTTCCATGTTTTCGACAAACAGGGAACCATCGATGAAGTTCATGACTTACTCCTGGGATCGGCGATCTGGTGGTTGTTGTGCGTTGTGGTGATCAGAAGGGCTTGTCGCCGATGATCCCGGCGCGCTCCATCTTGCGGACGCAGGGCGGGTAATCCATCACGGCGTAGTGCTGGGTAGAGCGGTTGTCCCAGATGGCCATGCTGTTTTTCTTCCAGCGCCAGCGGACCTGGTATTCCGGGTTGTAGGCCTGGCTGACCAGATAGCGCATCAGGTCGCTGCCGCCCATGCTGTAGTCCTGGCCGTAGCGCACGCGCTCAGGGGTATGGAAGTTGGTGAAGTGGGTAGTGAAAGCGTTGACGAAGAGGATCTTTTTGCCGGTTTCCGGGTGGGTGCGCACCACCGGATGTTCGGGGTCCGGGTACATGGCCTTGAGCGCCAGGCGCTTCTCGACGGGCATGGCCGCGCCGAAGCTCGCCTCGATGCTGTGGCGGGCACGCAGGCCCTCGATGCGCTCTTTCACGTCTTGCGGCAGCTTCTCGTAGGCCAGCGCCATGTTCGCCCACATGGTGTCGCCGCCCACTGGCGGGCACTCCACGCAGCGCAGCACGCAACCCATGGGCGGTGCATCGCGCCAGGTGGCGTCGGTGTGCCAGGCGTTCTCGTAGCGGTCGTTGGGCTGGTCCGGGTCCTTGTAGATGCGCACCAGGCCCGGATGCTCCGGGTCGCTGCCGGCCACCGGGTGGTCTTCCAGCTCGCC
>NZ_SSOH01000024.1:0-146933 GCF_029873155.1 Pseudomonas sp. BN515
GGCCGTCTTCGCACTGATGCCATAGCGTCGGCACAGCTCGCGGACATTGCTCTGCGGCTGTTCAGCCAACCACACAAATTCACGCCGAATCGACATGGTGGTGCACTCCTGCCACGGCATCGCTCGAACTCCTCATTCGACGGATCCCGTAAGCGTAAATGCGTTACCCATGTCTCCCGACACCCGTTACCTATGTCCCCCGGCTGAACACACGGCGCACCCTACCCTGCTAGCTCGGGATTCGAATCGTCACATGACCACGTCCTCAGGACGTGGTTTCCCACGGTCAAATGAATTGCTCCCACAGCGGGAGCGAATCAGACCTCTTCCAGCCGCGCGCGGTACTCGCCGGGGGTGCTGTCGAACCAGCGACGGAAGGCACGGAAGAAGTTGCTCGGATCGGCGAACCCCAACAGATAGGCCGTTTCCAGCAGGGTCAGGTTGGGTTGCGCCAGATACTGCTCGGCCAGCTCGCGGCGGGTGTCGTCCAGCAACTGCTGGAAGCTGACTCCCTCCTCCTGCAAGCGGCGCTGCAAGGTGCGCTGCGACAGATGCATCAGGCTCGCCACCACTTCGCGCTTGGGCTCGCCCTGGGGCAGCAGGCGGCAGAGCACCTGCCGCACCTGGTGGGTGACGCGGGTGCCGGAGAAGCGCGCCAGATAGTCACCGGCGAAACGGTCATGCAACTGGGCCAGGGATTCATTGGCGGTGGGCAGCGGCGTATCCATGTCGGTACGGCTGAACAGCAGGGCGCAGTGCTCGGCGTTGAAGCGCAGCGGTGCCTGGAACACCTGGCGATAAGGCTCCAGGTCTGCCGGCGCCGGCCCCTGGAAGCGAATCTCCAGCGGGTTGATCGGCCGCCCGGTCATCCAGCGGCAGAATGCCAGGCAATAAGCCATGGATGCCTCCACGCTTTGCCGGGCCGGTGGCAGGCGGTCGCCGTGGATGGACAGGCGCAGTTCATAACCTTCGGCGGTGCCGCAGAAACTGAGGTCAGCCCCTTCGGCGATGATCCGCTGGTAGCGCACCAGCCGGGCGAAGCCCTCCTTGAGGGTCCGGCTGGACATCAGCGCATAACCCACCACGTGGAAGGATGCCGGGCGCACCACCTTGGCCATGTTGAGGCCGATGGCGGGATTGCCGGACAGCTCGACCGCGCGGACCCAGAGACGGGTCATGCCGTCCTGGGGGAAACGGGCATCGGGATCGTTCAGTGCCTGGTAGTCGAGGCCGAGTTCGGGAAACAGGTTGCGGCAGTCCACTCCACCCATTTCCAGTGCCTGGACGATTCCCAGGGCCCAGCTCGAAGAAGTCGTGCGTTCGCTCATGGCGCCTTCTTGTTCTGAAGTTCAAGGCCGCCGCCGGCAGGGCGACGTGCCGGCAAGGATACTAAAGTGGCGCCCATTGTCACTGGCCCCCGGAGACACCCGTCCTAAACTGCTCCAGACAACAAGAACCTGGAGCCACCACCATGCCCGCCGAGTCCGTCCAACGCTTCCAAAGCTTCGCCGAGTTCTACCCCTACTATCTGCAGGAACACAGCAACGACACCTGCCGCCGCCTCCACTACGTGGGCAGCCTGCTGGTGCTCGGCATCCTCGGCTACAGCCTGGCGACCCAGCAGTGGCTCTGGCTGCTGGCCATCCCCTTTGCCGGCTACGGCTTCGCCTGGGTCGGGCACTTCGTCTTTGAGAAGAACAAGCCGGCCACCTTCAAGTATCCGCTCTACAGCTTCATGGGCGACTGGGTGATGCTGAAGGACGCCTTCACCGGTCGCATCCGCTTCTGACAACCTGCTCACGATCAGCTGCGCGCCGGCCCTGCTGCGTTAAAAGCCGGCTCGCAAGGCCGTGAACAGGTTCTGAGAACGAAGGGACTGGCGCCAGTCTGGCCGCCCATCCCTCGCTTGGTTATGATCCCGCACCAGCCGAAGTCATGGCCCAGGACTTGCAGCGTTTCCCCAACGCTGCAACCCGGCGTCAAGAAAGCACCAGGGACAGATCCAAGCCATGAAGCCCACCTTGCTCGACCCTTCCACCGCGACGCCCGTGCTGCGTGAGTACTACTCCCGCGTGCTGGCCTATATGGCAGTCGCCGCCAGCATCGCCGCCGGCACCTACGTCCAGCATTTTGGCTTCGACATCCTCTGGATGGTCCCCTACGCCCTGCTCTACCCGCATCTGGCCCACCACCTGAGCCTGCGTTTCCCCGGGCAGCGCACCGACCGCATCCTCCTCGGCGTGGACACCTTCCATGCCGGCGCCTCCGTCGTCCTCCTGGGATTCTCGGTGGTCCCCACGCTGATGGTGGTGCTGACCCTGTGCTTCAGCGCCATGATCCTCGGCGGCCTGCGCCAGATGACCCTGGTACTGGGCGGTGCGCTGATCAGCATGGCCGCCGTCGGCCTCGCCCTGCAGCCCGCATTCAAGGCGGGCACGCCGGCGCTGGTGGCCGTCGTCAGCGTGCTCTTCACTACCTTCTACATCTGCATTACCGCCTTCTTCGTGCATCAGCAGGGCCTGCGTCTGGCCCAGGCCCGCAGCGAGATCAAGCGCGAGCAGGAAAAGGCCGCCCGGCTGGCCCGCAACCTCGCCAAATATCTGTCGCCCCAGGTCTGGGAAATGATCTTCAGCGGCAAGAAGAGCGTGCGCCTGGAAACCCAGCGCAAGAAGCTCAGTGTGTTCTTCTCCGACATCAAGGGCTTTACCGAGCTGTCCGAGGAACTGGAAGCCGAAGCCCTGACCGACCTGCTCAACAACTACCTCAACGACATGTCGAAGATCGCCCTGAAATACGGTGGCACCATCGACAAATTCGTCGGCGACAGCGTGATGGTGTTCTTCGGCGACCCCGCCACCCAGGGCGCCAAGAAGGACGCAGTGGCTGCCGTGTCCATGGCGGTGGCCATGCGTAAGCACATGAAGGTGCTGCGCCAGCAATGGCGCGCCCAGGGCATCACCAAGCCACTGGAAATCCGCATGGGCATCAACACCGGCTACTGCACCGTGGGCAACTTCGGCGCGGACACGCGCATGGACTACACCATCATCGGCCGCGAAGTGAACCTGGCCAGCCGCCTGGAAAGCGCTTCGGACGCCGGCGAAATCCTCATCTCCCACGAGACCTACTCGCTGGTGAAAGACGTGATCATGTGCCGCGACAAGGGCCAGATAAACGTCAAGGGTTTCAGCCGGCCGGTACAGATCTACCAGGTGGTGGACTTCCGCCGCGACCTGGGCGCCGCCTCCAGCTACGTCGAGCACGAACTGCCCGGCTTCTCCATGTACCTGGATACCAACAGCATCCAGAACTACGACAAGACCAAGGTCATCCAGGCCCTGCAACAGGCCGCCGAGAAGCTGCGGGACAAGATCATTCCCTGATCATTCACATGGGTGGAATCTCACCTGTAGGGGCGAATTCATTCGCCAAGCAGGCCGAAGGTCTGCCCATAGAGGTTGAAAGGGGGCAGCTACGCTGCCCTTGGCGAATGAATTCGCCCCTACAGATCTGGAACCGCGTCCGGGAAAGATTCGCCATCCAGCAACGGCTGGCACGCCAGGAATTCCAGCGCAGAGGCCCGCCAGGACAACCGCCCTGCCCGCTCGGTACAACGCTCACGATCCAGCTCCAGCGCTGCCAGGCAGGCACGCCGCAGGTCGTCGTCCAGGCAACCGGTGACCCCCGGCTCCAGCACATCCAGCGGGCCGGCCACGGGGAAGGCCGCCACCGGCGTACCGCAGGCCAGGGCCTCGAGCATCACCAGGCCGTAGGTATCGGTCAGCGAGGGGAACACCAGCACGCTGGCCTGGGCGTAGAAGCGCGCCAGTTCCTCGCCCTGGCGATAGCCGAAGAACTGCGCAGCGGGATAGCGCGCCTCCAGTTCGGCACGAAGCGGACCATCGCCCACCACCCACTTATCCCCCGGCAAGTCCAGGCCGAGGAAGGCCTCCAGGTTCTTCTCGGTGGCCAGGCGGCCGACACAGAGGAACACCGGCCGCTCCGGCCTTGGCAGCGCCAGCGGGCGGAACAGCGCCGTGTCCACACCCTTGCGCCACAGGTTGAGCCAGACCAGACCGTGGCTGGCGAAGGTCTCGCGCATGCGCTCGGTGGTCACCAGCACCGCCTGGCTGGGGCGGTGGAACAGCCGCAGGAAGGCATAGCCCCAGCACAGGGGCACCCAGGGCCAGCGGCCATGGATGTATTCGGGGAAACGGGTGTGAATGGCGCTGGAGAAGGCCAGCCCGCGCTTCACCAGCCAGCGCCGCGCGGCCCAACCGAGCGGACCTTCGGTCGCCAGGTGGACGCAGGCCGGCTGGAACGACTCGATCATCGGACCGACCCGCCACAGGTTCCAGGCCAGCGGTATTTCCGGGTAGCTCGGGCAAGGCCGGCAGCGGAAGCCCTGGGGCGACAGCAGCATGATCTGGTGACCCAGGGCCTCGAGTTCGGTCATCAGTGCCTGCAGGCTGGTGACCACGCCGTTTACCTGGGGCGACCAGGCATCGCTGACGATCAGTATCCTCATGCCGCCGGCTCGACCAGCTCCACGGCCCGGGCTTCCAGCTCCCGCGCCTGGGCATCGGCCAGGCGATAGAGTTCGATGCTGCCATCCCAGTGCTCGATCAGGGCCGTGCAGGATTCCACCCAGTCGCCGCAATTGAGGTATTCCACGCCACCCACCTTGCGGATTTCCGCGTGGTGGATGTGGCCGCAGACCACGCCATCGAGGCCGCGCTTGACGCATTCGTGGGCGATGGCTTCCTCGAAGTCGCTGATGAAGTTCACCGCGCTCTTCACCTTGTGCTTGAGGTAAGCCGACAGCGACCAGTAGCCGTAGCCCCAGCGCCCCCGCCAATGGTTGAGCCAGCGGTTGAGGGTCAGGGTGAATTCGTAGGCGGAGTCGCCGAGGAAGGCCAGCCACTTGTGGTAGCGGGTGATCACGTCGAACTGGTCGCCGTGGATCACCAGCATGCGACGGCCATCGGCGGTTTCGTGGACCGCTTCGTCCACCAGCTGGATATTGCCCAGCATCAGCGCCGAGTAGCGGCGCAGGAATTCGTCGTGGTTGCCGGTGACGTAGATCACCTCGGTGCCGCGCTTGCTCATGGTCAGCAGGCGACGGATCACATTGGTGTGCGCCTGCGGCCAGTAAATGCCGCCGCGAAGCTTCCAGCCATCGATGATGTCGCCCACCAGGTAGATGCGGTCGGCATGGTACTGCTTGAGGAAACGCGCCAGGTGCTCGGCCTGGCAGTCGCGGGTGCCCAGGTGGACGTCGGAAATCCACAGGGTACGCACGCGCTGCTTGCGGGGCTTGGTCTTGGTGACGGGTTCCAGGCGTTCGACGCTGCTCATGGGCGACCTCCGGCGGGGTTTATACGATGGTGAGCCCTTGGGGTGAATCGAGAATGAACGCGAGGTTGCAGGCCTGTGACAACGCACGGCGCGTCGCTGGGAGTAGAATGGCCGCCTGCCCCGAGGTGAGCGCCATGCATTCGATCCTGTCCCTGCGCCAGTACAACCACGACCTGCTGGTCCACAGCCACAGCCACGCCCAGCTGGTGTTCGGCCTGAACGGCAGCCTGGACTTCGAAGTGGACGGCCGTGGCGCGCTGGTACAGCGTCAGACGCTGGCAGTGGTGCCGCCTGAAGCGCAGCACGCCTGCGGCAGCCCTGGCGGAAGCCTCTGCCTGGTGGTGGACGTACCTGACGACGACTGGTTGCGACTCACGCTTGGCCGACATTTCGACGCCGGCCGGCGCCTGCTGGAACGCCCCGGCGCGCTGAACCTGAACCCGGCGCAAAGCCAGCTGGTGAGCTGGATCGCCGCCAGTCCCCTGGCCGATGAGGTGATTGCCGGGCAATCCGCCGGACTGTTGCTGGCCAGCCTGGCCGCCCCCGGCTCCCAGGTGGAGGACAACGGCGCCCTGCCTCTCGCGGCGCTCGACGCCCATATCGACCAGCACGCCGCCCGCCCCCTGCAGGTGGCTGACCTGGCGCGCCTCAGCGGCCTCTCGGTGGCGCGCTTCCACGCCCGCTTCCTGACCGAAACCGGGCAGACGCCCATGGACTACGTGCGCGCCCGGCGCCTGCACCTCGGCCGTCAGCTACTGCTGGAAAGCCGACTGGCCGTGGGCGAGATCGCCGCAAAGGTCGGCTACAGCTCCCAGAGCGCCTTCACCGCCGCCCTTTCCCGCGAGTTCGGGATCACCCCGCGCGCCCTGCGCAATGGCCGCGAGTAACGCGACAAAGCCCGCGAGCCTGGCGACAGACAAGGCGGTTCGTCCTCACTAGACTGGTGGCGGTCGTTATCAGGGAGAACCTTATGTCCACCATCGAATGGGGCGACTTCGAGCGCGTCGAACTGCGCGTCGGCACCATCCTTTCCGCCGCCCCCAATGCCAAGGCAATCAAGCCGGCCTACGTGCTGGAAGTGGACCTGGGCGAACTCGGGGTGAAAACCTCCAGCGCACAGATCACCGCCCACTACCAGGCCGACGACCTGGTGGGCCGACAAGTGCTGTGCGTGTGCAACTTCGCCCCCAAGCGCATCGCCGGCATCCGTTCCGAAGTGCTGGTCACCGGCGTCCATGACGATGAGAACAAGGTAGTGCTGGCCAGCTTCGACAAGCCTCTGCCCAATGGGGCACGCCTGGCATGAAGGAACGCAACGCGCTGCTGGCGATCCACCTGGGCGCCCTGCTGTTCGGGCTTTCGGGCATCTTCGGCAAGCTCGCCAATACCGCGCCGATGATCATCACCTTCGGTCGCGGGCTGTTCGCGGTCATCGCCCTGGCACTCTTCGCCCAGCTCATCGCCCGTGGCCGCAGCGCCAACCCCAACCTGCGCCAGTTGGCCATGCTGGGCCTCGGCGGCCTGCTGTTGGGGGCTCACTGGATCACCTTCTTCCACGCGGTGCAGGTGGCTGGCGTGGCCATCGCCACCCTCGGTTTCGCCAGCTTCCCGGCCTTCACCCTGCTACTGGAGGGCCTGCTGTTCCGCGAGCGCATCCGCGCCCAGGAAATCCTGATCGTCGGGCTGGTCAGCTTCGGCCTGGTGCTGGTGACGCCCAGTTTCGACTGGGGCAGCGAGGCCACCCAGGGCCTGCTGTCGGCCATCCTGTCGGGCCTTCTGTTTTCCCTCCTGTCGCTGCTCAACCGCGTCAGCGTGAAGGGCCTGGACCCGGTGAAGGCGGCGCTCTGCCAGAACCTCACCATCGTGCTCTGCCTGGCGCCGTTCAGTTGGCCGCTACTGCACGAAGTGAAACCCATGGACTGGTTCTGGATCGCCCTGCTCGGGGTGTTCTGCACGGGCCTTGCCCACAGCCTGTTCGTCGCCAGTTTGAAGGTGCTGAAGGCCCGCACCACGGCGGTGATCTTCGCCCTGGAGCCGGTCTACGGCATCGCCTTCGCCTGGTGGCTGTTCGACGAGCAACCCGGCCTGCGCATGCTGGCGGGCGGCGCGCTGATCATCTTCGCCATCGCCCTGTCGGCGCGCAAAGGCGCGCCGGCCGAAGCCAAGGTAGCCCCTGCGACGCCGTAACTCTGTGGGAGCGAATTCATTCGCGAAACGGCAGAAAGGGCTGGCTCAGGAGGTTCGCGAGCAAGCTCGCTCCTACAAGGCCTGCCTAGGGATCGCGAAACGGGGCAAGCGAGCGGCGCCCTCTGCCTGCCTTCATCGGAATCGCACTCCCTGCCCCGTTCCGCGAAACGCGCTCAGGCCGCCTGGCCCATCTCAGGCAGCCACCCACCCGCCTCCTGCTCCAGCAACCAGCGGCAGTAGCGTTCCACGCCCTGCTGCACATCCAGCAGGGGCTGGCGGTAACCGGCCTGACGCAGACGGCTGATGTCGGCCTGGGTGAAGCACTGATACTTGCCACGCAGGGCGTCGGGAAATTCGCTGTATTCCAGCAGGCCCTGCTCGCGCATGGCCGGAAGGCTCAGCGGCGGCAGGCCGTCGTGGGCGCGCAGGGCATTGACCATGCTCCAGGCCACATCGTTGAACGGCTGGGCGCGCCCCGTGCCGAGGTTGAAGATGCCAGAGCGCTGCGGCTGGTCGAGAAAATGCAGGTTGACCCGCGCCACGTCCTCTACCGAGACGAAATCCCGAAGGTGTTCACCTCCCGCGTAGCCGTCATAGCCCCCGAACAGGCTGACCTTGCCGTCTGCGCGGTACTGCCGGAAGCAATGGAACGCCACCGAGGCCATGCGCGCCTTGTGGCTCTCGCGCGGGCCGTAGACGTTGAAGTAGCGCAGCCCGACCACCTGGCTGCGCGCATCGGGCAAGAGGCGGCGCACGCGCTGGTCGAAGAGGAACTTGGAGTAGCCGTAGACGTTCAGCGGGCGTTCCGCCTCGCGCTCCTCGCGAAACACCCGATTGCCGCCATAGACCGCCGCCGATGACGCATAGATGAAGGGCACGCCCTGGGCCAGGCAGGCGTCCAGCAACTCGCAGCTGTAGCGGTAGTTGTTGTCCATCATGAAGCGCCCGTCGCCCTCCATGGTGCTGGAGCAGGCGCCCTGGTGAAACACCGCGCGCGGCCGGCCGAAGCGGCCTTCACGCAGCAGCGGGAGCAGGTCGCGCTTGTCCAGGTAATCGGCGATTTCGCCGTCGGCGAGGTTGCGGAACTTGTCGCCTTCGGTCAGATCGTCCACGGCGATGATGTCGGTCTCGCCGCGGCGGTTGAGGGCCTGGACCAGGTTGCTGCCGATGAAGCCGGCGGCACCGGTGACGATGATGCTCATGACGGACTTCCTCTGGGGAATGGACATGCCGTCAGGCTATGCCTCGATCCCTGCTCGCCTGTTGACCTGTAGCAAAAGACGACGGATCAGGAGCGATCGTTGTGACCCAGGTCCCGCGCCGGATCGATCTGGTCGCGGACGCGCTGTTTGAGCACCTTGGCCTCGGGGAAACCGCCATCGGCCTTGCGCTCCCAGATCTGCACGCCATTGCAGGTGATGCGGAACACCCCGCCGGTACCCGGCTCCAGGCTCACCTTGCCGAGGTCGTCGCTGAAGGTGCTGAGCAGCTCCTGGGCCAGCCAGGCGGCACGCAATAGCCACTGGCACTGGGTGCAATAGGTGATGACGATTTCGGGCTTGCTGGCTGACATGTTGGGCTCGGCGACAGGTTGGGCGCCCTATAATAGCCGGCTTCGGATCTTCGCCTGACCAGGGATGCGTTATGCGCCGCCTTCTGCTTTGCCTGCTGTTCCTCCCCCTCCTCTGTTTCGCACAACCCGAACCCCGCATCGGCCTGGTGCTGTCCGGCGGTGCCGCGCGCGGCCTGGCCCATATCGGGGTGCTCAAGGCGCTGGAGGAACAGGGCATCAAGGTCGACGCCATTGCCGGCACCAGCATGGGCGCGGTGATCGGCGGGCTCTACGCGGCGGGCTACAAGGTGGATGAACTGGAGAAGATCGCCATCCACATGGACTGGCAGCAGGCGCTCTCCGACAACCCGCCACGGCAGGAAGTCCCCTTCCGTCGCAAACAGGACGACCGTGATTTCCTGGTCAAGCAGCGCCTGAGCTTTCGCGACGACGGCAGCCTCGGCCTGCCACTGGGCGTGATCCAGGGGCAGAACCTCGCCCTGCTGCTGGAAAGCCTGCTGGTGCACACCAGCGACACCCGCGACTTCGACAAGCTGGCCATTCCCTTCCGCGCCGTGGCCACCGACATCGCCACCGGCGAAAAGGTGGTGTTCCGCAAAGGCCACCTGCCCCAGGCGATCCGCGCCAGCATGTCGATTCCCGCCGTGTTCGCGCCGGTGGAAGTGAATGGCCGCCTGCTGGTGGACGGCGGCATGGTGGACAACATCCCGGTGGATGTGGCCCGCGAGATGGGCGTCGATCGGGTGATCGTGGTCGACATCGGCACGCCCCTGCGCTCGCGCAAGGAACTGGCCACAGTGGTGGATGTGCTCAATCAGTCGGTCACCCTGATGACCCGCACCAATTCCGAGGCCCAACTGGCCACCCTCAAACCCACCGACGTGCTGATCCAGCCGCCCCTGGCCGGCTACGGCGCCACCGACTTCGGCCACTCCCGCGAGATGATCGATGCCGGTTATCGCGCCGCGCAGATACTCGCCCCTCGCCTGGCGGAACTGCGTCCGCTGTCCAGCAGCCGCGACCTGGCCCTGGACAGCGCGCGCCTGCCCAGCGAGCGCACGCCGGTGATCCGCAGCATCCTCATCGAGAACGATTCGAAGGTCAGCGACGCCGTCATCCGCCGCTACATCCGCCAGCCGCTGGGTGCCCCGCTGGACCTGGAGCGCCTGCAGAGCGACATGAGCACGCTCTACGGCCTGGACTACTTCGAACAGGTGCATTACCGCGTGGTCCGCCGCAAGGATGGCAACGCCCTGGTGATCAACGCCCGCGGCAAGCGCGCCGGCACCGACTACCTGCGCCTGGGCCTGAACCTGTCCGACGACATGCGCGGCGACAGTGCCTTCAACCTGGGCGCGAGCTACCGCAAGAACGGCATCAACGAACTGGGCGCCGAATGGCTGACCCGCCTGCAACTGGGCGACCACCAGGAGCTCTACAGCGAGTTCTACCAGCCGCTGGACGCCGGCTCACGTTACTTCGTCGCTCCCTACCTGTTCGGTGAAGCGCAGAACATCGAGGCCATCCTCGACAACGACCCAATCGCCGAATACCGCCTGGAACGCTACGGCTATGGCCTCAACCTCGGCCGGCAGATCGCCAACAACGGCGAAATCCGCTTCGGCGTCGGCCAGGCCTGGGGCCAGGCGGATGTGCGGGTGGGCGAACGCGACCTGCCCAGCTTCGACTTCTCCGAGGGCTACTACGAGCTGAAGTACTCCTTCGACACGCTGGACAACGTCGACTTCCCCCATGAGGGCGAGGACATCGGCCTCACCCTGCGCCAGTACGATCCGGGGCTCGGCTCGGACGAACGCTACCGGCAGTGGCAGCTGAGCCTGGACAAGGCCTTGAGTTCGGGGCCGGACACCTTTGTCCTCGGCGGTCGCTATGGGCGCACCATCGATGATGCCGAGGTGGTCACCTCGAGCTTCCTGCTGGGCGGAGCGCGTCAACTCTCGGGCTTCCGCCAGGATTCCATCAGCGGCCAGAACATCAGCCTGGCGCGGGCGATCTACTACCGCCGCCTGACCCAGCGCTCGTTCCTGCCGCTGGACTTCCCGGTGTACCTCGGCGGCAGCCTGGAACGTGGCCGCGCCTGGAACAACGACGACAGCTTCGACAGCGGCTACATCAATGCCGCCAGCGTCTTCATCAGCTTCGATACGCCCCTGGGGCCGCTGGACTTCAGCTACGGCCTGAACGACGAAGCGGAGCGCGCGCTCTACCTCAACCTGGGCCGCGTGTTCTGAGCCTGTCTGCTTTTGTAGGTTGGGCCGGGCGGCGTTCCGCGAGCGCAGCGAAGCCCAACATTTGCGTGTTGGGCTTCGCATTGCTCAGCCACAACCTACAGGAGCTGGCTGAGCAAAATGGGAATAATCAAATGAATTTTCAGTATTAAAAGGACATATGCCATTCCGTTATAGTCGGCGACTCACACTGCCCAGAAGGAACGCCCTGTGAAACGACTGTTCTCCGCCTCCCTCCTCGCCGCCGGCCTCGCCCTGGCCAGCGCCGCCCAAGCCGCGCCCACGCTGCTCAACGTCTCCTACGACGTGATGCGCGACTTCTACAAGGACTACAACGCTGCCTTCCAGAAGCACTGGAAAGCGGAGAAAGGCGAGAACATCACCCTGCAGATGTCCCACGGCGGCTCCAGCAAACAGGCCCGCGCGGTGATCGACGGCCTGCCCGCCGATGTCATCACCATGAACCAGGCCACCGACATCAACGCCCTGGCCGACAACGGCGGCCTGGTGCCGCAGGACTGGGCGGCCCGCCTGCCGAACAACAGCGCTCCCTTCACCTCCGCCACCGTGTTCATCGTGCGCAAGGGCAACCCCAAGGGCCTGAAGGACTGGCCGGACCTGCTCAAGGACGGCGTGCAGGTGGTGGTGCCGAACCCCAAGACTTCCGGTAACGGCCGCTACACCTATCTCTCCGCCTGGGGCTACGTGCTGAAGAACGGCGGAGACGAGAACAAGGCCAAGGAATTCGTCGGCAAGTTGTTCAAGCAAGCACCGGTGCTGGATACCGGTGGCCGCGCCGCGACCACCACCTTCATCCAGAACCAGATCGGTGATGTGCTGGTGACCTTCGAGAACGAAGCCGAAATGATCGCCCGCGAATTTGGCCGTGGCGGTTTCGAAGTGGTCTACCCCAGCGTTTCCGCCGAGGCCGAGCCGCCGGTGGCCGTAGTCGACAAGGTAGTGGACAAGAAGGGCACCCGCGCCGCCGCCGAGGCTTACCTCAAGTACCTGTGGAGCGACGAGGGCCAGACCATCGCCGCCAACAACTACCTTCGCCCGCGTAACCCGGAAATCCTCGCCAAATACGCCGACCGCTTCCCCAAGGTTGAATTCCTCTCTGTGGAGAAGACCTTCGGTAACTGGCGCGACGTACAGAAGACCCACTTCAACGACGGTGGCATCTTCGATCAGGTTTACACCGCGCAGTAATCGCCCCCTGACCTGCCCGCATCAGCGGGCAGGTTTCCATCCCAGGCTTTTCAACGCCTCCAGCAGCACATCCCCGGTCATCGCCGGCACCTTTCTGCCATCGGCACAGGTCATCTCATACCCGGCCAGCAGCGCATTGATGATGGCTTCCTCCACCGCTTCCGCCGCTGCCGCGAACAACGGCGAGATGTAATCGTTGTTGACCATGGTGAGCGGCGTGCTGAAGGGCAGGTCCTTGCGAGCGTAGTCCGCTGGCGGCAGATCCCGGTTGCCGGTGGCGAAGGCCAGGAAGATGTCGCCGCTGGCGTCTTCCGTACCACCGCCAGTGCGGGCGATGCCGATGGAGGCACGTTGGGCCAGGCGCTGGCACTGGTGCGGCAACAGGGGCGCATCGGTGGCGAGGATCACCACGATGGAGCCCATGCCGGGCGTGTCGCGCTCAGCGAAGGGCGACTCGATTCCCTGCAACAGCCGCCCCACCGGGTAGCCATCCACGCGCAGCTCACGACGCACGCCGTGGTTGGCCTGGACCAGGGCGCCCACCGTCCAGCCGCCCTGCTCCGCCGCCAGACGCCGCGACGAGGTGCCGATGCCGCCCTTGAATTCGTGGCAGATCATGCCGGTACCGCCTCCGACCGGTCCTTCGGCCACCTGGCCTGCACGAGCTTCCGCCAGCGCTTCCTGTACCTGGGCCGCACCGACATGCTGACCCCAGATGTCATTCAACAGGCCGTCAAAGGTTTCCATCACTACCGGCATGCACCAGTAGACGGAATCCCCGACGGCGTCCCGTTCGGCGGCCACCAGTGCATCGCGCACCACGCCGACGCTGTGGGTATTGGTGATGGCGACGGGCGTGGTCAACAGGCCCGCCTCGCGAATCCATTCCAGTCCGGTGGCATCACCATTTCCATTGAGTACGTGACAGCCGGCGAAGCAGGGCTGCTCGCACGCCGAACCGTCCCGGGGCTGAACCACGGTCACGCCGGTGCGGACCTGCTTTCCCTCGCGCTCCTCGCAGATCGTGCTGTGCCCGACCCGTACGCCCGGTACATCCGTGATGGCGTTGAACTCTCCCGGCGTGCCGAGACCGATGCTGATACCAAGTTGACGCGCGCGCATGGCGACTCCTGTGACTTAGAGTTTCTGGAAGGCCGGGCTGAGCTTGCCGTAGGTCCCGTAAAGAAGGATCGATACGGCCAGCAGCCCGAAGATGATCGAAAGGTCCTGCATGGAGGCTTCCAACACGAGGTTGAGCAGCAGATAGCCCGCTCCGATGACCGCGAGCAGCGCCGGTACCGGCCAAAGCGGCATGCGATAGCTGTGCTCCACGTCGCGCCGCAGTGCGCGGCTGAACAGCGCGCAGAGGGCGATGATCAGATACACCATGAGAATCAGCAGCACGGTGAAGGACGTCATTTCCGCCAGGTTGGAACTGAAGCTGAGAAGCGCCGAAGGGACCGCCAGGAACAGTGTGGCCAGCCACGGCGACTCCCAACGAGGGTGGATACGGGTGAAGGCCCGGTTCAGGGCCGGCATCCACAGCTCGTCGCGGCCGCTGCTGAAGATCACACGGCCGATCTGGATGACGATGGCGATGATGGCATTGAACACCGAGAGGAAAATGCCGGCGCTGACCAGTCGGGACAGCGTCTCGTTGCCGTGGCTCGACAGCAGGTAACCGATGGGGTCGGGGCTGGCGATCATCTCCTGGAGCGAAGGTGCGCCGATGAGGAGGGCGGTCAGCGGAATCAGCTCGATGGCCACCACCAGCAGCAATGACCAGAACACTGCCCGGGGTACGCCACGACCGCCGCACTTCATGTCCTCGGCCATGAGCACCGCACCACCGAAACCATTGTAGGAAAACAGCGCCATGCCGACGGCCCCCAGCACCAGCGCCATCGGGGCGGCCCCCATCACGCCGTTCTCCACGACCTGCGGATGCAGCAGCACGCTGGCGGGCTGCGTGGCATTGCCGAAGCCCAACGCGACGATGACCAGCAAAGCCGCCACTTCCAGCAGCAAACAGGCACCGGTGACCCAGGCATTGAGCTTGATATTGAGGATGCCCAGCAGGTAGCTGGCCGCCACGACCACCAGGGCCACGAGTTGTGAGTCGAGCTCGGTTCCGAGGGCGACGTTCAGGTAGGTCGCCGCCCCGGTAGCCAGCACGGGCGGAATGAACAGCAGCATCGCCAGCACCATGAGGAAGGTCGCATAGCCCGCCATACCGCCGAATACGCGCTTGGCATAGACGTACTCGCCACCGGCGGACTTGTGGGCGCGACCCAGTTCCGCATAGCACCAGGCGAACATCAGGGCCAACACGGCAGCCAGTACGAACGACAGGAACGCACCACTGCCGGCCTGCTGAATGGCGAAAGGGGCGATGACGAAAACCGAACTGGCGGGGGTAACGCTGGAAACCGTGATGGCGACGACATCGGTGGTGCTCAGCCTGGGCTGGAGCACCCCGTTCTCCGGGGTGGACGCGGTCATATCCTGATCCTCTGATTGTTATTGGCAGTTGAGGCAGTAGGAAACGGCGACGTGTGTCGCCGAATTGGGACGCTGTGGTTGTGGGGCGATTCTCGACAGCGCACCGCGCAGCGCCAATCACCCTATTGGAGTACGCCACTTGACGATGGCCGCCCCGGATCAGCCAAGCTTGTGTCCCCCTGCCCCCACCACGAAATCGGAGAACCGGATGGACAGTCTGTTCAGGGAAGCGGCCCTCCACGCCAGCCTGGGTCGCACCATCGAGCAGATCGGCGGCGACCGCTTCTGGAAGCAACTGATCCTGCTGCTTCACTATTGCCTGCCGTTCGACAATGCCCTGGCCACCTTCTACCCCGCCGGCGGCGCGCCACAGCCCCTGGAGGAGTACGACACCGAGCCCCAGGCCGGCCCGGCGTCCATGCCCATCTACCTGGATGGCCTCTACCTGCTTGATCCCTTCTACCAGGCCTGCCGCGAAGGCCTGCCCAGCGGCTTCTACCGATTGGAAGAGATCGCCCCGGATCACTTCCGCCAGAGCGAGTACTACCTGAACTACTTCCACGACAATGTGCTGGGGGACGAAGTGCAGTTCATCCTCCAACTACCGGGCCTGGGCAACCTGTCGCTCTCGTTGGGCATGCGCCGGCCCTTCGGCACCGAGGAGTGCGGGATGCTGGGACTGCTGTCGAGCTGGGTACTGGCGCTGATGGGGCAGCACTGGCAGCAGTGCATGCAGGTGACGCAATCACCACGCCCGAACGACATGGCCTCGCAGGTGCGCGATGCGCTGAGCCAGTTCGGCGCGGGGGTGTTATCGGAGCGGGAGCTGGAGATCGCCCGGCTGATCCTGCGGGGTTATTCCTCCAAGGCGATGGCCGAGCGACTGTCCATTTCCCCGGAAACGGTGAAGGTCCATCGCCGCCATCTCTACGCCAAGCTGGACATCTCGTCCCAGCCGGAGCTGTTCTCGCTGTTCATCCAGGCCCTTGGCCACGATCCGCAGAATCCCTGATCCACTGGAGTGTTTCCGACGCGTCCCCAGGCCAACGCTCGCTCATCCCCGCAAGCACAAGTTGGAACGATCGTCATCCTATATTCATTTGACTCTAATAATTATTTACAAATAACATCGCCGCCCCTGCGGTAATGATTCTCGATTATGACCCGCAGCAGCCCGCGTTTCTCCAGACGCGGGACGGGGATAGCGATTTCATAGAACAAGAGACAAAGCATGGAATTCTTTCACCTGGTCACTGCTCTGCTGAAGCAGGAGGCCAACCTCGAACTGGTTCGCCTGGCGGTCGTCTACATGCACCTGATCGCCTGCTGCGTGGCCGTTGGCCTGGTGGTCACCAGCGACTTCGCCATGGCAAGGCAACTGCTGCGAGGCGACGACTCCGCTCATTGCCAGCCGTCCCACCTGGAATCCCTGCAACGCACCATTTCCCTGGCCCTGCTGGTGCTCTGGGTGACGGGCGCCGCCATCATCCTGCTGGACATGTCCGTGAAGGGCTGGACCTACCTGCTCAATCCCAAGCTGCAGGCCAAGGTCCTGATCGTTGCACTGCTGACCCTCAATGGCATGTTGCTGCATCGCGCCGTACTGCCCGCCCTGGCACGCGCCGGCTCACTGCTGGCTCTGCAGCCCGCTGTGCGCAGCCTGACGCTGTTCGCGGGCACGGTTTCGGCAGTGTCCTGGTTCTACGCGGCATTGCTCGGTGTGGGGCGGCCACTGGCGTGGAAGTACAGCCTGGCCGAACTGATGGCGGCCTATCCGCTGCTGATCATCGCCGGCTATGGCGTCATGCGTTTGCTGGTCGCCCTGGCCCGCAAGCGCAGCCGGGCAGACGCCGTCAGCACCTCCCTTCCCGACCACCAGTGAGTCTCGCGTCGGGGCGCTCATGCGCCCCGGCAACTTATCGGAACGTCTCCGTCCACTCCGCAAACTGCATGCACTGACCGAAAGCGAGCACATCGGGCGTGTCAGCCAGGCAGTCGATGGACGTCCGGCTCTTCTCGCTGGCCACGTAGTCGTTCACGCACTCGCGCTCGTTACGCTTCAGGCCCTTGTAGAAGTCGTCCATCTTGTACATCGCGTTGTCGAGCTGGTTCTGGCTGATCTTCTGCTTGCGTACCGCATCGCGACCAAGCTTCTGCGTGTCGTTGATCAGCGTAGGCATGCGTGCGATGGCGGCGGAGCACTGCTGCGTGCCCTTGTCGTGGAGCTGGTTGGTATTGAACTCGGGCACTTGTGCGATGGCCTCGGGCTGCGCAAGCGATGCGGCGTTCAGGCTCTCAATCCGCTGATGATCGCTCTCCACCGCGTGGCTCTGCGGCGGTGGCGTGTCAGTGAAATGCACCTTCCCATCGGCATCGCGCCATTGGTAGACCTGGGCGGCAAGGGACTGGGACAACAGCAACGCAAGAGTGGCAAACGCGAAACGGGGCAGCATCCGTGACCTCCGAGATGGCGGAATGCCAGCACGCTACAGAAGGCCAACGGCAGGGGCAACCGGAGGCATTTCATTTGCACCTGAGGTCGTGCTCATGAGTCACCGGCTTTGCCTGTGACGATCTGAATGCCTGGGCACGATCCGGTAGGGTGCGCCGTGCGCACCAGCCGTGTGACGGGGTGCCGAAGCAGATCCCGGAATCGGTGCGCGCAGCGCACCCTACGGCCCAGACCGAGCCAAGGAGGTCGACCTTGTGCTCGGGGGCGAACCGTTACGGGCGAAGCGGGCCGCAGGCCCGCCCCGTCATGGAAGGATCAGCGGAAATGCCGTCCCAGGCCCGCTGGAACGCCACTGGAATCGGTAGGCTGCCAGGGCCCCTGGGGACTGTTGGAATAGCTCCAGCCGTTGTCCCAGCGGTAGTAGACGCGCTCGCGGTAGAAGACGTTGCGCTGGCCCTCGAGCACATAGACACCGAGGCCCGTGTCCCAGTAGCAATTGCCACCCGGCGGCGGCGCAAAGCGCGGGTGGGCCTTCATGCGCGGAGCCTGCTTCGGCGGTTGCGGCTCGGCCGGCGGCATCGGGCGATTCTGCGGCGGAGGGGTCTGGACCGCAGGCGGCTTGCGGGAAGGTTCCCAGTCGGGTTCGCCGGGTTCCTGGTACGGGCCCTGACCGGCGCAGCCGGCCAGGGTGAGAAGGAGGCAGATCAGGGGCAGGCCGAAGCGGGGGCTCGGCGCTGCCGGGAGTGCGGTGTGGGTGGTCATTTCTTGTCCGGGCTGTCGATGGTCAGTCGTTGGGTATCCGACGAACCAGTAGACAGCGGCGAACTGCTTCCTATCCATTCACCTGCGGTCGCATTGCCACTACGGGAGATCCGGGCGACCAGTTGCACCTGCGGGAAGTTGGAGAGCTTGAGCTGCGGCATCATGGCATCCGCGTCGCTCAGGCTGACTTCCACCGGCAGGTCGGCGACGGTCATGCGCTTGACCGCCAGCGGCATGGGCGGGCCAGAGGTAGCGCGGGCGAAGATGAATACGCTGTCGTCAGGCTGCACCTTGTCCTTCAGGTCGGCGGCCAGGTCCACACGGACCTTGAGCTGGGCACCGGCCGGTGCAGGGGCGGCCTTGGGTTCTTCGACTGCCACACCGCTTTCCTTCAGCTTCTCGCGGGCCTTGTCGATGCCGCCCTGCAGGGCGCCACGGGAAGGATCGTCCACCGGCAGCTGACCGATCAGACGCTCCCAATAGGTGATCGCATCCTGGTAGCGGCCTTCCTCGAAGCCGGCGATGCCCAGCAGACCAAGGCTGGTGATCTCGTTGGGATCGGCCTTCAGCGCTTCCTCGGTCAGCGCCTTGACCTCGGGGGTCAGCTTCTTCTGGCTGGCGAAGTACAGCGCCTGTGCCCACTGGCCCAGCAGCTCGGGTTCGCGGCCGCCACGCTTGACCGCCTGCTCGTAGGCGCGGGCGGCATCAGCGGCGCGGTCCTGCGCCATGTAGGTACGTCCCAGGAAGTACCAGCCCTCGGCGGACTCCGGCTGCGCCTCGACCACACGCTCGAGGCGCGAGGTCATTTCCTCGATGCTGCGCGGTTGCTCGCGCAGCTCGCGGGCCAGCTCCACCTTGTCGCTGGCGCCCCAGTGCAGGTACAGGCCGAAGCCCAGCGCCGGCACGATGATGGCGGCCAGCAGCGGCAGGGCCTTGCCCAGGCGCGAGGTACGGCCATTGTCGGCGCCCTCGGTATCGGCCAGCAGTTCACGGGCAGCCTCGGCGCGGCCGGCATCGAACTGCTCGGCGGTGAGGGTGCCGGCGGCGCGCTGGGACTCCAGTTCGTCCAGGCGCTCCTGGTAGAGGGCGACGTTGAGGGAGGTGCGGTCTTCCTCGGTCTGGGCCTTGCGGCCGCGCAGCACGGGAATCAGCAGGAAGGCCAGGGCGACCAGCAGGAGCAGGCCGGCGGCGAGCCAGAAATCGATCATGAGTCTTTCTTGTCCTGGTTCTCGGAATTCAGCAGGGCGTCGAGGCGCGCCTGCTCATCGGCGGAAAGCAGTACCTGGGCCGGGCTGTTCTCTACCCGGCGACGGCGCACGACGATAATGCCCAGCACCACCAGGCCGCCTACCAGCAGGCCCGCGGGGCCGTACCAGAGCAGCAGCGTGCGGGTGTTGACCGGCGGCTTGTAGCGCACGAAATCGCCATAGCGGGCCACCAGGAAGTCGACGATTTCGTCGTTGCTCTTGCCCTCTTCCAGCATGCGGAAGATTTCCCGGCGCAGGTCAGTGGCAATGGGCGCGTTGGAGTCGGCGATATTCTGGTTCTGGCACTTCGGGCAGCGCAGTTCCTCGGTCAGGACACGGAAGCGCTCGCGCTCGGCCTCATCCTTGAACTCGTAGGTATCGATGGCAGCCCGGGCGATGCCGGTCAGGGCCAGGCCCAGCAGCGCGGCGGCGATCAGGCGCTTCATTTGCCGACCTCATCCACCAGGGACTGGTACAGCGGCGCCAGCTGCTCGCGCCAGACGGTGTCGTCGATCACGCCGACGAACTTGTGGCGAATGATGCCGTCCTTGTCGATCAGGAAGGTCTCCGGTGCGCCGTAGACGCCCAGGTTCAGGCCGAGGCTGCCCTGCTCGTCACGGATGTCCAGCTGGTAGGGGTTGTGGAACTCCTTCAGCCATTTCAGCGCGGCAGCGTTGTCGTCCTTGTAGTTGACGCCATAGATGGTCACGCCCATCTGCGACAGCTTGTTCAGCACCGGGTGCTCCACGCGGCAGGACACGCACCAGGTGCCCCAGACGTTGACCAGCGCCGGCTTGCCCTTGAGGTCGGCCTCGGTGAGCGTGCGCTCCCCAGTGACGCTGGGCAGCGAGAAGGCCGGGAACGGCTTGTCGATCAGCGCCGAGGGCAGTTCGGCCGGATCGAGGAACAGCCCGCGATAGAGGAACACCGCGATGGCGAGGAAGCCCACCAGGGGCAGGACGAGGATCAGACGCTTCATGCTTGGGCTCCAGCCATGCCCAGCGCCTCGCGGACGCGGGTCTTCACCTTCACCCGGTAGCGCCGGTCGAAGGCCGCCAGCAGGCCGCCAAGGCCCATCAGCAGGCCGCCCAGCCAGATCCAGCGGACGAAGGGTTTCACATGCACTCGCACCGCCCAGGCGCCATCGCCCAGGGGTTCGCCGAGGGCGACGTAGAGGTCGCGGGTGAAGCCGGCTTCGATGCCAGCCTCGGTCATGACCGATTGCTGCACGGTGTAGAGGCGCTTTTCCGGATGCAGCACGGAAATCTGCTTGTCACCGTCGAAGACGATCACCGTGCCCTTGTCGGAGGTGAAGTTCGGGCCTTCGTGGTGCTCCGCGCCTTCGAAGAGGAAGCGGTAGCCCCCCAGTTCCACCGCCTCGCCCGGCGCCAGGCGCAGGTCACGTTCGGCGCTGTACTGGCTGGAAAGCACGACGCCCAAGGCGCAGACGGCGATACCGGCGTGGGCCAGCTGCATGCCCCAGTAGCTGCGGGTCATGCCAGCGGCACCTTTGAGCATGCCCTTGTGGCGGGTCTTGTCGATGAAGTCGCGAACACCGGCCAGCACCACCCAGGCAGACAGCGCGCCCACGGCCAGCACCGCCCAGTGGAAGTCGCCGAAGAGGAAGGTGGCCAGCCCACCGAGCAGCAGGCTGCCGATCAGGACCGGGCCGAGCATGCCCAACAGCCACTTCAGCGGGGTGTCTTTCCAGCGCACCAGCACGCCGACGGCCAGGGCCAGCATGAGCACGGCCATCAGCGGCAGGAACAGGGCGTTGAAATACGGCGGGCCGACTGACAGCTTGGCGCCGGACAGGGCATCCAGCACCAGCGGGTAGAGGGTACCCAGCAGGATCATCGAGGCCGCCACCACCAGCACCAGGTTGTTCACCAGCAGCAGGGTCTCGCGGGACCAGAGGGCGAAGCCCACCTGGCTCTTGACCACCGGCGCACGCACGGCGAACAACGCCAGGGAACCACCCACCACCAGCAGCAGGAAGGCCAGGATGAACACGCCGCGCTCCGGATCGGAGGCGAACGCGTGCACCGACGTCAGCACGCCGGAACGGACCAGGAAGGTACCCAGCAGGCTCAGGGAGAAGGCCGCGATGGCCAGCAGCACGGTCCAGCTCTTGAACACGCCGCGCTTCTCGGTCACCGCCAGTGAGTGGATCAGCGCGGTGCCGACCAGCCAGGGCATGAAGGACGCGTTTTCCACCGGGTCCCAGAACCACCAGCCGCCCCAGCCCAGTTCGTAGTAGGCCCACCAGGAGCCAAGCACGATACCGACGCTGAGGAAGGCCCAGGCGATGATGGTCCACGGCCGCGACCAGCGCGCCCAGGCGGCGTCGAGGCGGCCGCCGAGCAGTGCGGCGATGGCAAAGGCGAAGGCTACCGAGAAGCCCACGTAACCCATGTAGAGCATCGGCGGGTGGACGATCAGGCCGAAGTCCTGCAGCAGCGGGTTGAGGTCGTTGCCGTCGGCCGGCATGTTCGGCAGCAGGCGGTTGAACGGGTTGGAGGTGATGATCAGGAACAGCAGGAAGCCGATGCTGATCATGCCCATCACGGCCAGCACGCGGGCCAGCATCACTTCCGGCAACTGCCGGGAGAAGATCGACACGGCGAAGGTCCAGCCGCCGAGGATCAGCGCCCAGAGCAGCAGCGAACCCTCGTGGGCACCCCACACGGCGCTGAACTTGTAGTACCAGGGCAGCGCACTGTTGGAGTTGCTGGCCACGTAGGCGACGGAGAAGTCGTCCGCCATGAAGGCGTAGGTCAGGCAGCCGAAGGCGAAGGCCAGGAAGGCGAACTGCCCCCAGGCGGCCGGCTGGGCCAGGCTCATCCACTGGCGATCACCGCGCCAGGCGCCAATCAGCGGCAAGGTCGCCTGCACGACAGCCATGCACAAGGCAAGAATCAGGGCCAGGTGGCCGAGTTCGGGAATCATCGAATCAACCCTCTTTCTTGGGGAGCTGGCCGCTTTCCTTGAGGGCCTTGGTCACTTCCGGCGGCATGTAGTTCTCGTCGTGCTTGGCCAGCACTTCGTCAGCCACCAGCACGCCATCGCCATTCAGCTTGCCGAGGGCGACGATGCCCTGCCCCTCACGGAACAGGTCAGGAAGGATGCCGTGATAGCGGATGGTCACGCTCTTGGCGAAGTCGGTCACCACGAACTGCACGTCCAGGGAGTCACCACTGCGCTGCACCGAGCCCTTTTCCACCATGCCACCGGCGCGGATGCGGGTGTCCTGGGGGGCTTCGCCGTTGGCGATCTGGGTGGGGGTGTAGAACAGGTTGATGTTCTGCTGCAGCGCGGACAGCGCCAACGCCACGGCGACTCCCACACCGGCCAGGATGGCCAGGATGATGTACAGGCGCTTCTTGCGAACCGGATTCACTTCGACTCCTCCCGGCGCAGACGGCGCGCCTCGTCTTGCAGGTAACGGCGCCGCGCGATCAGCGGCATGGCGACGTTGATGGCCAGAACCACCAGGCTGATGCCATAGGCGGTCCAGACATACAGGCCATGGTTGCCCATGGCGAGAAAATCGGTGAAGGAAGAAAAACTCATCAGACCTTACCCACTTGTGCCTGAATCTCGGCCTTGGCCCAGCTGGCGCGGGACTCGCGCTTGAGCACTTCCAGGCGCATGCGCATCAGCGTCACGGCGCCGAAGAAGCAGTAGAAGCCGAGCACCATGATCAGCAGCGGCACCCACATTTCCGCGGGCATGGCCGGTTTCTCGGTGATCTTGAAGGTGGCCGGCTGGTGCAGGGTGTTCCACCACTCCACCGAGTACTTGATGATCGGGATGTTGATCACGCCGACGATGGCCAGCACCGCACAGGCCTTGGCGGCACTGTCACGATTGCTGATCGCCTGGCCGAGGGCAATCACACCGAAGTACAGGAAAAGGAGGATGAGCATCGACGTCAGTCGGGCATCCCACACCCACCAGGCGCCCCAGGTCGGCTTGCCCCAGATGGCGCCGGTGACCAGCGCAACGAAGGTCATCCAGGCGCCGATGGGCGCGGCGGCCTGCAGGGCGACGTCGGCGATTTTCATCTTCCAGACCAGGCCAACCACGCCGCACACGGCGAGCATGATGTAGCAGGACTGCGCGAGGAAGGCCGCCGGCACGTGGATATAGATGATGCGGAAGCTGTTGCCCTGCTGGTAGTCCGGCGGCGCGAAGGCCAGGCCCCAGACCAGGCCGACGGCGATCAGGATCACAGCACCCCAGGCGAGCCAGGGCAGCCAGCGGCCGCTGATCTCGTAGAACCATTTCGGCGAGCCAAGCTTATGGAACCAGGTCCAGTTCATCGGGACCACCCGCTCGGCGCTTGAGCCTGTTCGGACATCGACAGCTTTCTCATGGTCAGGCAACTCTATTTCTTATTCACCGACGCTGATGGTCAGGCCGGCGGCAATGGCAAAGGGTGTCAGGGTCACCGCCAGGGCGGTGAGACTCGCCAGCCACAACAGGTGGCCGACGGTCGGCAGTCCTTGCAGGGCCGCCTGCAACGCCCCGCTGCCGAGAATCAGCACCGGGATGTACAGCGGCAGGATCAACAGCGCCAGCAGCAGGCCACCACGCTTGAGCCCTACGGTCAGTGCGGCGCCGACGGCGCCCAGCAGGCTCAACACCGGGGTACCGAGCAGCAGCGAGAGCAGCAGCACCGGCAGGCAACGCGCAGGCAAACCGAGCATCAGCGCCAGCAGCGGCGCCAGCAATACGAGGGCCAATCCGGAAAAAAGCCAGTGTGCCAGCACCTTGGCCAGGACCAGAAGCGGCAGGGGGTGCGGCGAAACGACCCACTGTTCGAGGGAACCGTCCTCGAAATCACTGCGGAAAAGCCCGTCCAGCGAGAGCAGCACGGCCAACAGGGCTGCCACCCAGACCAGACCGGGAGAAAGGCTTTGCAACAATTGGGTCTCGGGACCAACGGCCAGCGGGAACAATGCGACCACTATGGCGAAGAACACCAGCGGGTTGGCCAATTCCGCCGGACGGCGTACCAGCAGGCGAGCTTCGCGGGCGACCAGCAGGGTGAAGACGTTACTCATGCGCGGCGCTGCCCCAGGTCAAGTTCACGATAACCGGCGGGCACCTGACCCATGGTGTGGTGGGTGGTGAAGACCACCAGACCGCCCTGCTCGCAGTGCGCCGCAAGATGCGCTTCGAGCTGGGAGACGCCCTGCTTGTCGAGGGCGGTGAAGGGTTCGTCGAGAATCCACAGGGGCGGCGCGTCCAGGTACAGGCGTGCCAGGGCGACACGACGCTGCTGGCCGGCGGACAGGGTGTGACAGGGCACGTCCTCGAAACCGCGCAGCCCCACGGCCTCCAACGCCCGCCAGATGGCGTCGCGCTCGGCGGGCTGGTGCAGGGCGCAGAGCCAGCGGAGGTTTTCCTCCGGGGTCAGCAATCCCTTGATGCCGGCGGCATGGCCAATCCACAGGAGATTGCGCGCCAGTTCGCTGCGCTGGCTGGCCAGCGGCTTGCCGTTCAGGCGGACTTCCCCGGCGGTAGGCTGCATCAGGCCGCAGAGCAGGCGCAGCAGACTGGTCTTGCCGCTGCCATTGGGGCCGGCGACCTGGAGCATCTCGCCCCGGGCCAATTGCAGGTCCAGCCGCTCGAACAGCAGACGCCAGTCCCGCTCGCAGGCGAGGGCCACGGTCTCGAGATAGGGACTGGTCACGGCATGGGTACCCGGGATGTATTCAAGTCAGGGAGGTGCCGGCCGCTATACTGGGGAACTCCAAGGCTCGCAGCCGGCCCGGACGGGGCGGCATTATACATGCCAACCCCCACCCCCGAAGCGAGCTTTTTCGACAGGTTGTAACCCCTTCTATGACCGAAATCAGCGGTACGCGTCCTCTCCCGCCGACCCAGCCCGCCGTCCGCCCCGCGCAGAACCCCGTGGACATGGCGCTCAAGCTGCTGCAACCGCTCGACGGCCTGCTCTCTGCCGGGGAAAGCGCCGACGCCGAAGTCATTGCGCTGAAGGAAACGGCGCAGAGCTTCCAGGTCCTGCTCAAGCTGACCCTGGGCAACGGTAGCCAGACCACCCTGGAAGCCAGCAGCCCGCGCCCGCTGGTCCAGGGCAGCCTGCTCAACGTCACCGCCCTGTCCGATACCCGCCTGGTCATGGCCCTCAAGGGCGGCGAGCGCGCCCTTGGCAGCCTCGACCTCGACCTGTTGCCGGTGGGAACCCTGGTTCAGGGCAAGGTGGTGTCCAGCGAGTTGGCCGCCCAGGGCAAGGCCCAGGCGGCGGTCTACAAGGTGCTGGTCAATGTGCTCAACACCCCGCTGGCCGGGAGCCAGCTCAACATCGAAAGCCCCCGCCCGCTGGCCATCGGCAGCCTGCTCAGCGCCCAGGTGCAGGGCAGCCAGATGCTGCAATTCCTGCCCCTGGCGACGCAGCTCGACCAGCTCGAACTCACCCAGCAACTGGCCGGACAACAAAACCGCCAGGGCTCCCTCGAAGCCCTGATGGGTGCATTGCAGTCCACCGGCCGCGAGAACCTGCCGGACAGCCTGCGCGCCGCCATGGACAAACTGCTCGGCGCCCTGCCCGACATCCGCCAACTCGGCGATCCCAAGGCCCTGGCCGCCGCCCTGGAGAACAGCGGCGCGCTGCTGGAATCGCGTCTGCTGGCGGGCCAGGCCGGCGCCCTGCCCCAGGACTTCAAGGCCAACCTGCTGCGCCTGATCGCCCAATTGCTACCCGCCCTGCCTACGCCCACCAGTCTGCCCACCACCGGCACCAGCAACGCCATGGCCCAGGCCCTGCCGGCCTTCATCCGTAGCGCCCTGGGCGCCCTCGGCCAGGCCAACGCACGCCAGCAGGCTCTCAGCTTCCCTCTGCCCTCGCGCCTGGCGCAGACGGCCGAAGAAGAAGGCGACCTGGAAACCCTGCTCAAGCTGGCCGCCGCCGCCGTCTCCCGGCTGCAGACCCACCAGCTCTCCAGCCTCGCCCAGACCCAGGTGACGCCCGAAGGCAACCTGCTGACCACCTGGCAGCTCGAAGTGCCGATGCGCAATCAACAGGAGATCGTGCCACTGCAGATCAAGCTGCAGCAGGAGCAGGAAGGAAAGCAGGAAAAGAGCGAGCGCAAGGAAAGCCTCTGGCGCATCGAGCTGGCCTTCGACCTGGAGCCACTGGGGCCGCTGCAGGTCCAGGCGCAATTGGTCCAGGGCAGCCTGTCCAGCCAGCTCTGGGCGGAGCGCGCCGATACTGCAGGACTGATCGATCGCGAACTCCCGAACCTGCGCGATCGTCTGCTAGCGGCCGGCCTGACCGTCGGTGAACTCGCCTGCAGCCAGGGCAAACCATCGCGCGGGCAACGCACAACACTGGAGCAACGCTGGGTGGACGAAACCGCATGAGCAAGAAACCCCGCCAGGCAATCGCCCTCTCCTACGACGGTGCCAGTGCTCCCAACCTGACCGCCAAGGGTGACGACGAACTGGCCGAAGCCATCCTCGCCATTGCCCGCGAGTACGAAGTGCCCATCTACGAAAACGCCGAGCTGGTGCGCCTGCTGGCGCGCCTGGAACTGGGCGATGCCATTCCCGAGGCGCTCTACCGCACCATCGCGGAGATCATCGCCTTCGCCTGGTACCTCAAGGGCAAGTGCCCGGCCGGCTTCGACCCGGACGCAGAGCGCGACGTCTCCCCTGCCCCGCCGCTGCTCACGGGGCCGGGCGACTGAACACCAAGCGCTCGCCCGCTAGGCCCTTGCCTTGCGGGAAGTCCAGCAACTGCCAGGCGAAATAGCCTTCGCGGAAGTAGAAGACCTGCCGATACCCCCAGCTCACGGCCATCTTCACCGCGTGGGCGCCGTGGGGGCAGACCTCGCTGTCGCAATAGATCACCAACGGCATCTGCCTCGGCCATTGCGGCTGGGCCAGGTCGTTGAAACGGTCGAGCAGGTCAAGGTGCAAGGCGCCGTGGATGTGGCCCCAGGTCCATTCGCGCGTGGGCCGCACATCGATGAAGATCGCCCCGCGTTCATACAGGTAACGTGCCTGCAGCACATTCACCGTCATTGCGCCCTCTACTTCCATGGGGGCTTCCTGGGCTTGCAGATAGGGCACCAGGCACAAGAACAGAATTGGAAGTAGACGCATCGCCGGACCTCCCCGGAGAGAAGCCCCGGAATCTAAGCTTAGGTCAGTCCGCATACCCGGACCCGATGCATCCAAAGCGGCCCGACGACGGGCTAAGAACACTCCGCGCTAAACCACTTCCAGACAACTCCGAAATAGCTGGAACCCTCGTCCCAAGCGGCTTCCAGCCGATGAGCGGCGTTTTACAGGGGCTGTTGCGGACCCATAATTTTGACGTCATGCGATTGTCGCCGTGCATGACCCAACCTCATCGAAGGAGACAAATTCAAGGGCACCGTACCGGAAGTGCAGTCGCTCGCGTGCAAGCTGGATTCCACGGGCAGGGTGCGCCCCTTGTTGAATAGGAGTGTTCGACGTGTCCAACCTGCCAGAACAAAACAGCGTCCCCCCCATGCCCGACCTGATCCTGCCGACCCAGGAAGACGGCCCCGCCCCCGTCACCACCGCGCTCAATCCCAATCTGCCGCTACCGGTGCCGGGACGCATCACCCTGCCGCCTATCCGCAGCGTGCGCGCCGGCTGCTGGCTGCTGAACTACAAGCCGAGCGGCGCCCCGCTGGTGTCCTACGACGGGACCCTGCGCGTGGAAAGCCACAGCGACGGGCGCACCGCCAGCGGCGACCTCTACCAGCGGCCAGTGATCTTCCTGCCGATTCCCATCCCCATGCCCTTCCCGGTGCTCCAGGGGCAGCCGGTGGCCACCCACGACCTGCCGCTCAAGCCGATCCTCCTCGCCGGGCCCAATCCGGCATCGGGCATCCCGATCCTGGCGCGCTCGCGCTACCGCTATTACATCCGGGTGACCGCGCTGCCGGAGTACTTCTACCTCGGCAACAGCTTCGGCCTCAGCTTCCAGCTCTACCGCTTCACCGCGCCGAACAGCTGGGTGCTGGAGTCCACCCTCACCGCGCAGATGACGCGGATGACCGCACCGGCCGGCTACCCCTCACCATCCGACTATGCCGAGGGCGACGTGAAGAACGCTGCCAACACGGTGGTCGGACGCCTGACCATGGGCTGGCTGTCGAGTTACTTCCGCCGCTGCAGCATCGAGATCGACACAGTGAGCGGTTCCGAACGGCCCACCAATAGCGGCATCGGCCACACCTGGGCGACGGTGATGGATGCCATCGGCTGGCAGACTGCGGTGAACCTCAGCGACACCAACGTCGCCGAACCCTCCGGCAACTCCTGGTCCGACGCCGAGATGCACGCTGCGATGCTAGCGCGCCGCGCGGTGGTGAACCTCGACAGCGAATGGCGCTACCACATCCTCGCGGTGAAGAACATCGACTCCACGCCGCGCGGGATCATGTACGACGCCAGCGGCACCGACTCCAACAATGTGCCGCGCGAAGGGATCGGCATCGCCTCGCACTGGATCATCGACCCCGGCTGGGGCACGGTCAGCGGCCAGCGTTTCGGTACAGCGGCGGCGCCATACTTCCGCACCGCGGTGCATGAACTGGGGCATGCCATGGGGCTCTATCACAACTTCGCCGACCACGGCTTCATGTGCACCAGCGACGTGATCGCCAGCGCCGGCACACCGGCCACCCCCTTCCCCAGCAACATCCAGTGGTCCTTCCACCCGGACAACCTCAAGCAGCTGCGCCACTACCCCGACCCATTCGTGCGTCCCGGTTCGGTGGCCTTCGGCGGTGCGTCCACCAGCACCCCGAGCATCACCCCGACCGACCTCGAAGCCGAAGTCTTCGGCCTGGCGGTGGAGGTCGCTCCGCTGCTCGGCGAAGTGCCATTGGGTGCCCCCGTACGCGTCGGCGTGGCGCTGGTCAATCGAGGGGACCAACCCGTCCGGGTACCCGCGACCCTGAGCCTGAAGAGCGACTTCGTCAGCGGCAGCGTCGCAGACCCGGCAGGCAGCGTGCGCAGCTTCCGCACGATGGTGCACTGCATCGAAGACCGTCCGTTCCGCGTACTGCAGCCCGGCGAGCGCCTGGAAGGCTCCATGACGCTCCTGCGCGGAGCCGAAGGCGCACTCTTCGGCGTGCCAGGCATCCATGACGTCCGGGTCGAAGTGCACTGGGAGATCGACGGCATGGTCGCCCATGCGGCCGGCAGCACGACCGTGATGGTCACCGCTGCAGTGGACGCCCGCCACGCAGAAGCCGCGCACAAGGTGCTCGCCACGCCTGACCTGCACCTGGTGCTGGCACTGGGTGGGGATCACCTCGACGAAGGCCTGGCGGCACTGGACGCGGCACTCGACTCGGCGGTGCTGAGACCCCACTTTGCCGCCGTCGCCGCCAAGCGACTGGCGCGCCGCTTCCTCAAGCGCAAGCCCGACGCCAAGGCCGCCGCGGCACTGCTTGAGCACGACGTTGTGATGAGCGATGCCGAGCGCGACAAGCTGGCCTCACTGATCGATGACGCGGGCGGCGCCGCCACCAAGGACCTGGCAAAAGCGCTCAAGGGCAAGGCCAAGCCAGCCGCACTGGCACGCGCCAAGTAACGCGTAGCGAAAACCTGGCGCGTCGGCCTGGGTCGGCGCGCCAGCCTTTACGGAGTCACACGAATGACAGAGCTGGATACGCGACTGGTAGGCCAATGGCGAAGGAGCACGGAGGCCGCCGCTGCGAAAGGCTATGCGGGCCATCTTCACTTCCAGGCCAACGGACTCTATTTCGGGCAGGCCTCCCCTCCCGATACCTTCACCTGGTGGGACGGTGGCACCTGGGCCATCCATGCACCGGGCAGGCTCGCGCTCTCCACCGCCAATGACGCCGTGGTCGCCTACAGCTACGAGCTGGACCACGACACCCTCACCATCACCGATGCCTCGGGTTGCCGCATCACCTATCGCCGCGATGCCTGAGACGCCGGCCTGAATCATTGCCAGGAGGGCGATATGCCAGGCCCCTACCCCACCACGATTTTCTTCGATCTGGGCGACACGCTGGTCACCACCGTGGGCAGCGTGCGCCAGCGCTACGCCGACACCCTCGACTGCCTGCAGATCCTCAAGGCGCGCGGCTACCGCCTGGGCCTTTTGAGCAACCAGGCGGCCGGCACCACAGTCGCGGCCGTCCAGGCGCAACTCGACCAATTGCATCTGGGCCGATACATCGAACCCGGCCTCATCACCCTGTCCACCGAAATCCCCGGCAATGTCGGCAAACCGGCACAACCCGTCTTCGACCTGGCCCGGCAAAAGGCGAAGCATGATGCTGCCAGTGAGCGCGCTATCTTCATCAGTGAATCCGCGCCAGACGTGCTCGCCGCACGTGGCTATGGATGGCGCGCGATACTCAAGCGCAATGGCAGCGCCTGTATTCCCGGTGACGGCGAATGTGCCACCGGCCTTGCCGGACTGCTGCACCTGCTGCCATCCCTGGCTGACACCTCAGGCAGCAACTTCGACCTGGCGCCACCGCCCCGCCTCGTGGATGGGCTCTGGGCCGTGCCGGTGGACATCGCCCGAATCGAAGCTGCGCTCACGTTTGACGCGGCAACCCAACAGGCCAGCGGCGACGCCACCTTCGAATTCCGCTTGGGCGTCAATGCCGGCTGCCCCATCTTCGACCTGCGCCAGACGCCCACAAGCGCCTGGCTGGACGGCGCCCCCATTCCAATCGCCGACGTGGCCGCACACGATTTCGGCGGCGGCGCCAACGCCAGCCTGCGCGTGCTCGCCCACGTGCTGGAGGCCGGCAGCACCCACAGCCTGCGCCTGACCTACACGGTCGGCATGCCGCAAGCATCGACTGCAGGTTCCTACGCGCCGCAGATCACCTGGAGCGCAGGTCCCCGACTGGTGTTCAACTTCGGCTTCACCGACCTCGGCGCAGGACGCTACCTCGAAGCATTCGTCCCGGCGAACCTGATCTACGACCAATTCGAACTGCTGCTCGACCTGCAGCTCCTGAACACGCCAGTCGCCCACACGCCCATCAGCAACGGTACGGTCAGCGCCCTCGGCAGCAATCACTGGAGCATCGCCTTTCCGGCACGCAGCACGGCCTTCTCGCCATTGCTGGAACTGCGCCCGAGCGACAGCCTGCAGAGCGCCACGGTCAATACCGTGCTGCCGGTCTCGGGCAGCGCCGTGGCGGTGACGGCCTGGAAGCTCGCCGGCAGCGCGGTGAACGTCGCCACCCAGGCCAGTTCCATTGCCGGATTCCTCGCAGACAACGAGAACAGCTCCGGTCGCTACGTCCATGGCGGGCGCTTCACCGCCTTCATCCACCAGGGCGGCATGGAGTACGACGGCGGCACCACCAGCGGTACCGGTCCGCTGCGCCACGAGACGTACCACAGCTGGTGGGCACGCGGCCTGAAGCCGGCAAGCCAGCCCGACGCCTGGTTCGACGAATCCTGGACGGTCTACAACGACAACGGCGCCGGGGGCGTGCAACCTCTCGATTTCACAGCCCCTGCCCTGGCTCTTTGCCCTCGCAACCCTTGGGTCAGGGTCACTCACCTCGACGCTTATGGCGCCGGCGAACGCCTCTGGAAAGGCATCGCCGCATTGACCGGGGCAGCCGCCTTGCGCGACCAGATGCGCGCCTTCTACCAGGCTCGCCACGCGCGCCCGGTCCGCAGCGAAGACATCGAATGCCACCTCCTGGCTCGCACCGGACAGCCGGACTGCGTGGACGCCTTTCACCGTTTCGTCTACGGCTTTGCCGATCCAGCGCCGCTGCCCGATCTCTGGCTGCGCGATGACGCGGCCGATCCTGGCGCCAATGATTGGCCCGGCCGTTTCTGGGACTCGCCCGACCTCTGGGTGCGCAACCGGGACGACGACGGCCTGGAGCACCAGAACCCGGAATACGGCCAGGACAACTGGATCCACGCACGCGTGCGCAATCGAAGCGCCACCGCCACCGCGCGCCACCTGGTGGTCAGCTTCAACATCAAGCAATACGCCGGCAGCCAGTTCACTTATCCGTCCGACTTCCTGCCTGCCGTGACGGCAGCCGCCGCCTTCGACCTCGGTCCCGGCGAAAGCCGCATCCTCAAGGCGCGCCTGCCGCGCTCGGCGATTCCCCCCACCGGCAGCCATCCCTGCCTGCTGGCCAGCGTCTTCACCCGCTTCGACCGCCCGCAGGCGGGGCGCCATGTCTGGGAACAGAACAACCTGGCGCAGAAGAACCTGACAGTGGTCGACCTGGCACCGAACGCCTGGATCGTACTGCCCCTGTTGGCGATCAACCTGCGACCGCGACTCTCGCGCACCGTCCAGCTTGAGCTGGTGCGGCCGAAGGGACTCGAAGCACTGGCGGCGGGACTGTTGCTGGAGAAACGCGCGCTGCCAGCCTCAGTCCGGGGCAGTGCCCGTGTGCTGCCGGTAGCACCGCCGCACCAGGACGCCTCGCGGCTGGATTGCTCCTGCAGCCATTCGGACGACGGCGCAGCCTTCGCCGCGACAATGCTCACCAGCCATGTGCCGGAACGGCTCGCCGAGCAGTTTCCGGGGGCGTTGGAACTCGCCTTCGCTCATGGCGAACGCACAGGGCTGCCGGTACGCCTGCGACCGTCGGAAGCGCTGCGGATCGGATTGCGGGTCCAGGTTCCGGGCAACGCCAGGCGCGGCTCACGCTTTACCGTCGATCTGCTGCAGCGGGAAAACGGCAGGATCGTCGGCGGCGTGGCGATGGAGGTGCGGGTGATCCAGGGATAGATTGGCGCCCCGCGAATGGGGCGCCCGGACGAGACGAACGCAACGCGTCCGGGGATGGCTCAGTCGTAATCTTTCCGAGCCTGGTGCAGCTTGCTCACCAGTTCAGCTTCGGCCTTGGTCAGGCCGCAGGATTGGGTGAGGTCGTCGACGCTGGCGCCGAGCCCCACCAGACGCGCGGCCTGGGAGAAGGAAAGGTTGCTGGGGTCGCGTTGCTCTAGCTGGCTCAGCTTGTCCGGCAGGGGCGCAACCACGCGGCGCAGTTCGTGGAGCTCTTCGCCCATGCGCACGGTGCCTTCCAGGTAGGCCTCCAGGCGACGCGTCAGCTCCTTGAACTTCTGGTCACGCACCGCATCGCGCGCGGCCTGCGCCTCGACCTCCTGGCGCAGGCGCTGGGCCAGCCGGTGGCAGGTCCAGCCCAGAACCACGCAGGCCAGGGCGAGGGCAAACGCGAGCAGTGCAATCCAGATCAACTCAGATGCTCTCCAGCTCGGACCACTCTTCCTCGCTCATCATCTTGTCCAGTTCGACGAGGATCAGCAGTTCGCCGTTCTTGTTGCAGACGCCCTGGATGAACTTGGCGGACTCGTCGTTGCCGACGTTGGGCGCGGTCTCGATCTCGGACTGACGCAGGTAGACGACCTCGGCCACGCTGTCGACCAGAATGCCCACCACCTGCTTGTCCGCCTCGATGATGACGATGCGGGTGTTATCGGTCACCGGTGCCGGGCCGAGGCCGAAGCGCTGGCGGGTGTCGATCACGGTCACCACGTTGCCGCGCAGGTTGATGATGCCGAGCACGTAGCTCGGCGCCCCCGGCACCGGCGCGATTTCGGTGTAGCGCAGGACTTCCTGCACCTGCATCACGTTGATGCCGTAGGTTTCGTTGTCCAGGCGGAAAGTCACCCATTGCAGGATGGGATCTTCGGCACCTTGAGCGGACGATTTCTTCATGTTCCCTAGCCTCTCTTGAGCCACCCTGGGCGGCGTTCGCGGGTTGACCCGCTGTCTTATTCACAGGGCCCCGCAGCCTGCAGGACCTCTCCCCTCAATTCAGCGACATGCGCTTGATGGCGCCGCTGGCGATCAGCTCGGCAAGGGCCGAGACATCCAGCAGCGCGCACATATGTTCGATCACGGTACCGGCCAGCCAGGGTCTCTGGCTACGCTGGCTGCGCCATTTGATTTCATTCGGGTCCAGGCGGATGGAGCGGCTGACCTGATGCACCGCCAGTCCCCACTCGTAGCCCTGTACCGAAATGACGTACTGCAGGCCCTCGCGGAAGTCGTCGCGATAGCGCTCGGGCATCACCCAGCGCGCGGTATCCAGCACCTTCAGGTTGCCCGCCTGGCACGGCAGTATGCCGAGGAACCAGTCCGGCTGGCCGAATAGCGGCGTCAGTTCCTGGCCAGCCAGGGCATAGATGGATCCGAGGGACACCAGGGGCACGGCCAGGGTCAGGCCGGCAACGTCGAACAGCAGGCACTCGAAGGGCTCCTCGCCCCAGGCCGGGCGGCCCTCGGCAATGAGCATCGGCACATCGGCCTGCGACGTATTGGAAACGCCGAGTTCCACCAGCGGCTCGACGCGCGCCTGCACCGGCAGCGCCTCGGGCTCGGCCACGACTGGCGCCGGCGCCAGGAGCTCGGGCTCCAGCACCAGCAGCGGTTCCACTTCCGCTTCGACGGCCAGCGCCACCGGCGCGGCCAGCGGCTCGGGTGCCAGCAGGGGCGCCTCGGCCAGCACGCGGGTCAGGCGAGCATCACGAACCTGCTCTTCCAGCACCGCGGCTTCGAACTCGTCCCGGCTGATGCTTTCGGCCAATTCGACCGAGGCCTCGTGCAACAGCGCATCCAGGTAAGACTGCAGGGCCAGTTGCGGGCGGGTGGCGGTGGCGACGGGACGACTCATGTTGGGAACCCACGGGATTGATCTGTAGAGCCTATCGGCAGGCGGAGCGCTTCACTTGAGTCCCGGCGATCGACGACACGTGGCATCTCAGGCCACCTGGGCAGCCAGTTGCTGGCTGAGCAGGTGCTTGAGCAGGGCGCGGTAGGCAATCACGCCACGGCTGTTGGCATCGTACTGGGACGGCGTGACGCCGGCGCGGCTGGCATCCCGTAGGCGGGTGTCCACCGGGATGTAGGCCTGCCAGAGGTTCTCCGGGTAGTTGTTGCGCAGCACCTTGAGGGTGTTGAGCGACGCCTGGGTCCGGCGGTCGAACAGGGTCGGAACGATGGTGTAGGGCAGTGCCTGCTTGCGCGAGCGGTTGACCATGGCGAGGGTGCTGACCATGCGCTCCAGGCCCTTCACCGCGAGGAATTCGGTCTGTACCGGGATCACCAGCTGCTGGCTGGCCGCCAGGGCGTTGACCATCAGCACACCGAGCAGCGGCGGGCTGTCGATGATGGCGTGGTCGAACTGCTGCCAGAGCTGCGCCAGGCTCTTGGCGATCACCAGGCCGAGGCCATTCTGCCCCGGCGACTGACGTTCCAGGGTGGCCAGTGCGGTGCTGGAAGGCAGCAGGGAAATGCGTTCGTGGCTGGTCTGCAGCAGCAGTTCGCGCGGCAGGCCATCGGGCACGCCACCCTGGTGCAGGAACAGGTCGAAGCAGCTGTGTTCCAGCGTGTCCGGGTCATGCCCGAAATAGCTGGTCATCGACCCGTGGGGGTCGAGGTCCACCACCACGACGCGCTTGCCGGCATCTGCCAGCAGGCCCGCGAGGGCGATGGATGTGGTGGTCTTGCCGACTCCACCTTTTTGGTTGGCTACTGCCCAGACTCTCATCTTCTTCATCCTCCCGGCTGCGCTGGCACCGAGACTCTTCACCGGCCCTACGGGGCAGGCGACGGGGAATTGACGGCACCCGTTTCAGGGGCCTGTGCTGGCGCTGCTGGTGCAGGTTGCGTGCCAGCCCGCTTCAACGCGGCATCCGGTTTCGCATTGGCACTGCCGACACCGCTCACGGCGCGGCGCACATCGAGGTTGCGGGAAATCACCAGCACCACACGGCGGTTGCGCGAGCGCCCTTCGGCGGTGGCATTGTCCGCCACCGGCTGGAATTCACCGTAGCCCACTGCCGCCAGGCGTCCTGGTGCCACACCATCCATCGCCAGCATCCGCACGATGCTGGCGGCCCGGGCCGTGGACAGCTCCCAGTTGGACGGGAACTGCGAAGTGGCGATGGGCATGTTGTCGGTGAAGCCTTCCACATGCACCGGGTTGTCGTAGGGTGCCAGAATCCTGGCGACCTTCTCGATCAGGCTGAACGCGGTGTCATTGGGGATGGCATCGCCGCTGGGGAACAGCAGGCTGGAGTTCATTTCGATCTCCACCCAGAGTTCATTGCCGCGCACGTTCACCTGGTCGGAATTGATCAGCTCGCCAAAGGCGTCGCGCATGCTCTGGGCGATCTCCTGCAACGGATCGGCGCCCGGATCGTCGATCGACGTCTGGGTCCGCTCGCTCTCCTCCACCATGGAACGGTCCGGCTCGGTGGTGCGCGGTTTCTCCTCGCCCACGGGGATCGGCTTGATCGAACGGTCCGGCTGGTTGAACACGCCCACCAGGGTTTCGGAAAGGATCTTGTACTTGCCTTCGTTGATCGAGGAGATGGAGTACATCACCACGAAGAAGGCGAACAGCAGGGTGATGAAGTCCGCGTAGGACACCAGCCAGCGTTCGTGATTCTCGTGTTCTTCCTGATGCCGCCTGCGCGCCATGCTCCGTTCCTCAATCCATGAAGCCTTGCAGCTTGAGTTCGATGGAGCGCGGGTTCTCGCCTTCGGCGATGGACAGGATGCCCTCCAGCAGCATCTCGCGATAACGCGACTGGCGTATGGCGATGGATTTGAGCTTGTTGCCGATGGGCAGCAGCAGCAGGTTGGCGAAACCGACGCCGTAGATGGTGGCGACGAAGGCCACGGCTATGCCGCCGCCGAGCTGACTGGGATCGGCCAGATTGCCCATGACGTGGATCAGCCCCATGACGGCGCCGATGATGCCGATGGTGGGGGCGTAGCCGCCCATGCTCTCGAATACCTTGGCGGCCTGCAGGTCGCGGCCTTCCTGGGTGAAGAGGTCGACTTCGAGGATGCTGCGGATGGACTCCGGCTCGGCGCCATCCACCAGCAGTTGCAGGCCTTTGCGAGCGAAGGGATCGGGCTCGCCGTCAGCCACGGGCTCCAGGCCCAGCAGGCCTTCCTTGCGCGCAGTCATGCTCCAGTTCACCACGCGGGTGATGCCACCGGCGAGGTCCACCTGGGGCGGGAAGAGAATCCAGCGAATGATGGCCAGGGCACGCTTGAAGATGCTCATGGGCGTCTGCAGGAATGCCGCGCCCAGGGTGCCGCCCAGGACGATCAGCGCCGCCGGCCCATTGAGCAGGGCCGCGGCGTGGCCGCCTTCGAGGTAATTGCCGCCGATGATGGCGACGAAGGCCAGGATTACCCCGATGAGGCTCAGTACATCCATTACCTGGGTTTCTCCATCACATGCACGCCTCGACCAGGTGGCGACCGATATCGTCCAGGCCATAGACGGCGTCGGCCAGGTTGGCCTTCACCACCGCCATGGGCATGCCGTAGATCACGCAGCTGGCTTCGTCCTGGGCCCAGACCTGGCTGCCGCCCTGCTTCAGCAGACGCGCGCCTTCCCGTCCATCGGCGCCCATGCCGGTCAGCACCACGGCCAGGACCTTGTCATTGTAGGACTTGGCCGCCGAGCCGAAGGTGATGTCCACGCAGGGCTTGTAGTTGAGGCGCTCGTCACCGGGCAGGATGCGGACCAAACCACGGGCGTCGACCATCATCTGCTTGCCACCGGGCGCCAGCAGGGCCAGGCCTGGGCGCAGCACGTCGCCATCCTCGGCTTCCTTGACGGAAATCCGGCAGAGCTTGTCCAGGCGCTCGGCGAAAGCCTTGGTGAAGGCCGCCGGCATGTGCTGGATCAGCACCAGGGGCGCCGGAAAATTGGCCGGTAGTTGGGTAAGCACGCGTTGCAGGGCAACCGGCCCGCCGGTGGAGGTGCCGATGGCGACCAGCCGGTAGGCCTTACGCTTTGGGGCGGCGGAGCTGGCCGGGGCAGCTGGCGCGGCATGGCTCGGCTGTGCCGGGACATGGGCCGGACGCGCCGGGGCGCTGCTGGCCGGAGCCGGACTCGGATGGGCCGAGTGCGCCGGCGCGCTGAAACTGCTGTAGCGGCGGTTGCTGCGCGCGATGCTGTGCACCTTCTCGCAGAGCAGCTGTTTGACCTTCTCAGGGGTGCGCGAGATGTCCTCGAAGTTCTTCGGCAGGAAGTCCACCGCACCGGCATCCAGGGCGTCGAGGGTGACGCGGGCGCCTTCGTGGGTCAGCGAGGAAAACATCAGGACCGGCGTCGGGCAGCGCTGCATGATGTGCCGCACTGCGGTGATGCCGTCCATCATCGGCATCTCGTAGTCCATGGTGATGACATCGGGCTTGAGCGCCAGCGCCTGGTCAATGGCTTCGCGGCCATTGGTGGCAGTGCCCACCACGTGGATATTGGGGTCGGAAGAAAGGATTTCCGAGACACGGCGGCGGAAGAACCCGGAGTCATCCACCACCAGAACCTTGACTGCCATAAGAAAAAAGCTCCTAGCGGGCGGCCAGTCCTGGCCGCCCCAGATCAACCACGGCGTGCGTAATGCTTGAGCATGCTCGGCACGTCGAGGATCAGCGCGATACGGCCATCGCCGGTGATGGTGGCGCCGGACATGCCCGGCGTGCCCTGGAGCATCTTGCCCAGCGGCTTGATCACCACCTCCTCCTGGCCCACCAGTTGGTCGACCACGAAGCCGATGCGCTGGGTGCCCACGGAGAGGATCACCACATGGCCCTCGCCCTGCTCTTCCACCGCGGCGTCACGTACCAGCCAGCGCTTGAGGTAGAACAGCGGCAGTGCCTTGTCGCGGACGATCACCACTTCCTGGCCGTCCACCACGTTGGTGCGGGACAGGTCGAGGTGGAATATCTCGTTGACGTTGACCAGTGGGAAAGCGAAGGCCTGGTTGCCCAGCATCACCATCAGGGTCGGCATGATCGCCAGGGTCAGCGGGACCTTGATGACGATCTTCGAGCCCGAGCCCTTCTGCGAGTACACGTTCACCGTGCCGTTGAGCTGGGAGATCTTGGTCTTCACCACATCCATGCCGACGCCACGGCCGGACACGTCGGAAATCTCGGTCTTGGTCGAGAAGCCCGGGGCGAAGATCAGGTTGTAGCACTCCAGCTCGGTCAGGCGCTCGGCGGCGTCCTTGTCCAGCAGCCCCTTCTCCACCGCCTTGGCACGCAGCACGGCTGCATCCATGCCCTTGCCGTCGTCGGTGATCATCAGGAGGATGTGGTCGCCTTCCTGCTCGGCGGACAGCACCACGCGGCCAGTACGCGGCTTGCCGGCGGCCTCGCGCTCGTCCGGGGATTCGATGCCGTGGTCGACGGCGTTGCGCACCAGGTGCACCAGCGGATCGGCCAGGGCCTCGACCAGGTTCTTGTCGAGGTCCGTGTCCTCGCCCACCAGTTCGAGGTTGATTTCCTTCTTCAGGTTGCGCGCCAGGTCGCGGACCAGGCGCGGGAAGCGACCGAAGACTTTCTTGATCGGCTGCATCCGCGTCTTCATCACGGCGGTCTGCAGGTCGGCGGTGACCACGTCCAGGTTGGACACGGCCTTGGCCATGGATTCATCGCCGCTGTTGGCACCCAGGCGCACCAGGCGGTTACGCACCAGCACCAGCTCGCCGACCATGTTCATGATCTCGTCCAGGCGCGCGGTATCCACCCGTACGGTGGTTTCCGCCTCGCTGGCCACGGCAGGACCGGCCGCGCCGTTACCGGCAGCGGGCGCTGCAGCCTGGCGCGGCGCGGGGGCGGGTTCCGCCTTGGGCGCCGGCTTGGGTGCAGGTGCGGGAGCCGGACGGCTCACAGCAGGCGCAGGGACAGGCTCCTCGCTGGCACCGTTGAACTTGCCCTTGCCATGCAGCTGGTCGAGCAGTGCTTCAAATTCGTCGTCGGTGATGTTTTCGCCACCGGCAGCGGGAATGGCCGGCACGGCGGGAGCTGCGGGCGCAATTGGAGCGCTGGCGGTCGCTTCCACGGCACCGTTGAACTTGCCCTTGCCGTGCAACTGGTCGAGCAGGTCTTCGAACTCGTCATCGGAGATATCGTCACCCGCACCGGCAGTGGCCAGCGCCGAGGCGGACGCGTGGGCGGCGACAACGGCTTCCGGCTCAGCGGCACCGACGAACTTGCCTTTGCCGTGCAGCTGGTCGAGCAGCGCTTCGAATTCGTCGTCGGTGATTTCATCAGTGGCGGCGGCGACCGGTTCGGCGGCCTTGCCAGCACTGTCACCCAGCGCATCGAGCAACTGCTCGAACTCGCTGTCGGTGATATCGGCGGTAGCTTCTACGGGAGCCGGTGCTTCGACGGGCGCAGCGGTCGCCGGAGCGGCAGCTACGGGGGCAGGCTCGGCACCGGCCGGCTCGGCCAGTCGCGACAGGGCTGCCAGCAGCTCCGGAGTGGCGGGCGTCGGTTCACTGCGCTCGCGCACTTCGCTGAACATCTCATTGACCGTGTCCAGGGCCTGCAGCACCACGTCCATCAGTTCAGCATCCACGCGGCGTTCGCCCTTGCGCAGGATGTCGAAGACGTTCTCGGCGATGTGGCAGCACTCCACCAGGGCATTGAGCTGGAGGAAGCCGGCACCACCTTTCACAGTGTGGAAACCACGGAAAATCGCGTTGAGCAGGTCCATGTCGTCCGGGCGGCTTTCCAGCTCGACCAGCTGCTCGGACAGTTGCTCCAAAATCTCGCCGGCCTCTACCAGGAAGTCCTGGAGGATTTCTTCATCGGCGTCGAAGCTCATATGAGCGCTCCCTAAAAGCCAAGGCTGGATAGCAGATCGTCGACGTCGTCCTGTCCGGACACCACGTCTTCACGTATATCGGCATGGATCTGCGGACCTTCACCCCTGGAAGGACTTTTTTGTTGTTCCAGCTCGGCGCGCAGTACGGCATGGTCGTGCTCGATGCCGGCATATCGATCGACCTGGCTGGCCATCATCACCAGCTTGACCAGGTTGCTTTCCACCTCGGTGACCAGTTGGGTCACGCGCTTGATGACCTGACCGGTGAGGTCCTGGTAGTCCTGGGCCAGCAGGATGTCATTCAGCTTGCTCGACAGGGCGTCGGTATCGCGTTGGCTGCGGGCAAGGAACTGCTCGATGCGGCGAGCCAGGTCGCGGAACCCGTCCGCGCCGATTTCCCGGCGCATGAAGCGGCCCCACTCCTCGCCCAGCTGCTGGGCTTCGTCGCTCAGGCCGTTGAGCAGCGGCGCGCTTTCCTCCACCAGGTCCATGGTGCGGTTGGCGGCCTTCTCGGTCATGTGCACCACGTAGGAAAGGCGGTCGGTCGCGTCGGCGATCTGCGACATTTCCTGGGCGTGGGGCAGATGCGGGTCGATCTGGAAGTTGACGATGGCGTTGTGCAGCTCACGGGTGAGCTTGCCGACTTCCTGGTAGAGGCCGCGATCACGGACGTGATTGAGTTCGTGGATGAGTTGCACGGCGTCTGTGAAGTTGCCTTTCTCGAGGCTTTCCACCAGTTCCCGCGCACGGTCTTTCAGGGTCGACTCGAAGTCTCCCAGCAGGTGTTCATTCTGGTCCATGGTGCCCTCGCGGCTGACATCAGCCGTTGACCCGCTCGAAGATCTTCTCGATTTTTTCTTTCAGCACCTGAGCGGTGAAAGGCTTGACCACATAGCCATTCACACCGGCCTGGGCCGCTTCGATGATCTGGTCACGCTTGGCTTCGGCAGTCACCATCAGGACCGGCAGGTGCTTCAGGCGCTCGTCGGCACGCACGGCGCGTAGCAGATCGATGCCGGTCATGCCGGGCATGTTCCAGTCGGTCACGAGGAAATCGAAGTTACCGCTGTGCAGCATCGGCAGGGCCGTGGTGCCGTCATCGGCTTCAGCGGTATTGGTGAAACCCAAGTCGCGCAAGAGGTTCTTGATGATGCGTCTCATCGTCGAGAAATCGTCAACGATGAGGATTTTCATGTTCTTGTCCAAGTCGACCTCCGTACAGTCTCAAACGCCCCTCTTGCCGGGTGCGCCGTTCAAATCTGAAAGCGGTGTGCCGTTCAGCGCGCGCGCCATTCGCTGAGCCGTGCGCGCAAACGTGCCGCGCACTGGCTATGCAACTGGCTGACACGCGATTCGCTGACCCCCAGCACTTCACCGATTTCCTTCAAGTTCAGTTCTTCGTCGTAATACAGCGCCAGCACCAGGCGCTCACGCTCCGGCAGGTTCGCGATGGCATCGGCCAGCGCAGCCTGGAAGCGTTCGTCTTCCAAATCATGGGAAGGTGAAAATTGGGTGACACCGGCGTCCTCGCGCAGACCGCCCTGCTCGCCTTCCTGCAACAGGTCATCGAAGCTGAACAGGCGGCTGCCCAAGGTGTCGCTCAGGATGCCGTAGTAGTCTTCGAGACTCAATCCAAGTTCGGCAGCAACTTCCTGATCTTTAGCGTCGCGTCCTGTTCTTGCCTCGATGGTGCGAATGGCGTCGCTCACCATGCGGGTATTGCGGTGCACCGAACGCGGTGCCCAGTCGCCCTTGCGGACCTCGTCGAGCATGGCTCCGCGAATGCGGATACCGGCGTAGGTTTCGAAGCTGGCGCCCTTGGTGCCGTCGTATTTCTTCGAGGCTTCGAGCAAGCCGATCATCCCGGACTGCATCAGGTCTTCCACCTGTACGCTGGCTGGCAGGCGCGCGAGCAGGTGATAGGCGATGCGCTTGACCAGGGGGGCATAGCGCTCGATCAACTGATGCTGCGAATCCCTTGCCTGAGCCTTGCCGTACATACGCAGTCCAGTGGCGGGTGTCATACAGGGCTTTCCGCAGAGGGCTGCTTGACCAGCCGCTCGACGAAGAACTCCAGGTGGCCCCGCGGATTGGCCGGCAGCGGCCAGCTGTCGACCTTCTGCGCGATGGCCTTGAAGGCCAGCGAGCACTTCGAGCGCGGGAAGGCTTCATAGACCGCGCGTTGCTTCTGCACGGCCTTGCGCACCGACTCGTCGTACGGAACGGCGCCTACGTACTGCAGGGCGACGTCGAGGAAACGGTCGGTGACCTTGGTCAGCTTGGCGAACAGGTTGCGCCCTTCCTGCGGGCTGTGGGCCATGTTGGCCAGCACGCGGAAGCGGCTCATGCCGTAGTCGCGGTTGAGCAGCTTGATCAGCGCGTAGGCGTCGGTGATGGAGGTCGGTTCGTCGCAGACCACCACAATCACTTCCTGCGCCGCACGGACGAAGCTGACCACCGAATCGCCGATACCGGCGGCGGTGTCGATCACCAGCACGTCGAGGTTGTCGCTGATTTCGCTGAATGCCTGGATCAGGCCGGCGTGCTGCATGGGCGAAAGCTGCACCATGCTCTGGGTGCCGGAGGCGGCCGGGACGATGCGGATGCCCCCCGGTCCCTGCAACAGCACGTCGCGCAGGTCGCATTCGCCATTGATCACATCAGCCAGTGTGCGCTTGGCGGTGAGGCCGAGCAGGACGTCGACGTTGGCCAGACCGAGGTCGGCGTCCAACAACATGACGCGGCGGCCGAGATCGGCCAGTGCCAGCGATAGGTTCACCGACACGTTGGTCTTGCCGACGCCACCCTTGCCGCCGGTCACCGCGATCACCTGTACGGGATGCATACTACCCATTTCAAATACCTTGCCTTAGGTCGACTGGGCCATTTGGCTGTCCAGCACCGCCCCTCTGGGCGGCTTACACATTCTTCAACCGGCGCGCCGCGCCGGATTCTGATAAAGCCCGGCGAACAGGTCGGCCATGGCTTCTTCACTCGGGTCTTCCGGAGCCTGAAGGCTGACCGCGCGGCTCACCAGCTGGTGGCTGCGGGGAACCTGCAGATCATCCGGAATTCGCGGGCCGTCGGCCAGATAGGCTACCGGGAGATGCTGGCCGATAGCCAGCCCCAAAACCTCGCCCAGGCTGGCCGCTTCGTCCGCCTTGGTAATGATGCAACCGACCAGGCCGCAACGCTTGTAGCTGTGATAGGCCGCCTTGAGCACCTGGCTCTGGCTGGTAGCCGCCATCACCAGGTAATTCTTCGCGTTTATCGCCCGGCTGGCCAGCGCTTCGAGCTGCATGGTCAGGGCCGGATCGTTGGTTGGCAGACCAGCGGTATCGATCAGCACAACGCGCTTGCGCGTCAGGGGAGCCACGGCCTGGGTCAGGGACTGGCCCGGGTCGACCAGGGTCACCGGCACATTGAGGATACGGCCAAGGGTCTTGATCTGTTCCTGGGCGCCGATGCGGAAACTGTCCATGCTCACCAGGGCGACGTTCTGCGCGCCGTACTTGAGCACGTAGCGGGCAGCCAGCTTGGCCAGGGTGGTGGTCTTGCCCATGCCGGCCGGGCCGACCAGGGCGATCACACCGCCCTCTTCCATCGGCTCGATCTGCGGGGTGCGGATGGCGTGTGCGAGGTGCGCCAGCAACATGCGCCAGGCCTGGCGCGGATCGCTGACCTTGGCCACCTTGTCCAGCAGGGCGCGCGCCAGTTCGGCCGGCAGGCCCATGCGCTGCAGGCGGCGCCAGAGGCTGGCCTGCTGCGGACGGCGGCTCTGCATCTGGCCCCAGGCGATGGAGCCCAGCTGCACTTCGATCAGTTCGCGCAGGCCGCTCAGCTCGAAACGCATTGCGTCCAGGGCAGCCTGGTCCACGCCGGCAGATTTCGGCGCGCTGACCGGCTCCACCGGGCGCGGCACGGCGCGCGGACGCTCGATGGCGGCGGCCAGGGCGGATTCCGGCAGTTCCGGCTCGATGGCGGTCAGCGGCTGGCCGGCGAACAATTGACGGTCCTTGCCGGCATCGGCGATGGCACGGGTCGTCAGTTCGGCCTGGGCCTGGGCGATGCGCGCCTGGGTCTTGCGCAGTTCGGCTTCGAGGGCCGGGTTCGGCTTGCTCGGGGCCGGCGCGGGCAGCGGGTAGTCCAGCGCCGCGGTCAACTCGACACCGCCGGCAACCCGACGATTACCGATGATGGCGGCATCCGCGCCCAGTTCATCACGCACCAACTTCATGGCTTGACGCATATCGGCGGCGAAGAAACGTTTGACCTGCATGGTCCTTGACCTCGGTTAGTTCTGCCCCACAGTCGCGACTATGGTGACCTGCTTGTTGTCCGGTATTTCCTGGTAGGCCAGTACGTGCATGGTTGGCACGGCGAGCCTTGCGAAGCGCGACATCATCGCCCGGATCGGCCCGGCCACCAGCAGGATCGCCTGCTTGCCGAGCATTTCCTGGCGCTGCGCCGCTTCCACCAGGGAACGTTGCAGCTTCTCGGCCATTCCGGGTTCGAGGAGAACGCCATCTTCCGAACCTTGTCCGGCCTTCTGCAGGCTATTCAGCAATATCTGTTCCAACCTGGGTTCCAGAGTGATCACAGGCAGCTCCGGCTCTAGTCCCACAATGCTTTGCACGATTGCACGGGACAGCGAGACACGAGCCGCCGCCACCAGCGCGGCGGGATCTTGACTCTTGGGTGCCACGTTGGCGATGGCTTCGGCGATGGTGCGGATGTCGCGTACCGGCACCTGCTCCTGCAGCAGCGCCTGGAGCACCTTGAGCAGCGTGGACAGCGACACCATGCCGGGCACCAGCTCTTCGGCCAGGCGCGGCGAACTCTTGGCGAGGTTCTGCATCAGTTGCTGCACTTCTTCGTGACCCAGCAGCTCATGGGCGTGCTTGTGCAGTACCTGGTTGAGGTGGGTAGCGACCACGGTGCTGGCATCCACCACTGTGTAACCGAGGGACTGCGCCTGGTCACGCTGGCTGGCGTCGATCCACACCGCTTCCAGGCCGAACGCCGGATCCTTGGCGGCGACGCCGTTGAGGGTGCCAAACACCTGGCCGGGGTTGATCGCCAGTTCGCGGTCCGGGTAGACCTCCGCCTCGGCCACGCTGACACCCATCAACGTCAGCCGGTAGGCGTTGGGCAGCAGGTCGAGGTTGTCGCGGATATGCACCGAGGGCATCAGGAAGCCCATCTCCTGGGACAGCTTCTTGCGCACGCCCTTGATCCGCGCCAGCAACTGGCCTCCCTGGTTGCGGTCCACCAGCGGAATCAGCCGGTATCCCACTTCCAGGCCGACGAGGTCTACCGGGGTCACATCGTCCCAGCCCAGCTCCTTGGTTTCCTGGGCGCGCTGGGCCGGCAGCAGTTCCTGCTGACGCTGCTCCTCCTGCACCGCCTGCTCCTTGACCTGCTTCTGCCGATGCCAGATCCAGTAGGCACCACCGGCGGCCACGAGGCCCAGGCCGATAAAGGAAACATGCGGCATGCCCGGCACCAGGCCCATGGCGATGAGGATGGTCGCGGATACCGCCAGCGCCTTGGGCGAGGCGAACATCTGGCGGTTGACCTGCTGGCCCATGTCTTCGGAGGAAGACACACGGGTCACCATGATGGCGGCCGCGGTGGACAGCAGCAGGGACGGGATCTGCGCTACCAGGCCGTCACCGATGGTCAGCAGCGAGTAGATACGACCGGCGTCGCCGAAGCTCAGGCCGTGCTGCAGCATGCCGATGGCCATGCCACCGAGCAGGTTGATGAAGAGGATCAGCAGACCGGCGATGGCGTCGCCACGAACGAATTTGCTGGCACCGTCCATGGAGCCGTAGAAGTCGGCCTCCTGGGAGACCTCGGAGCGGCGCTTCTTGGCTTCGGCCTGATCGATCAGACCGGCGTTGAGGTCGGCGTCGATCGCCATCTGCTTGCCGGGCATGGCGTCCAGGGTGAAACGCGCGCTCACCTCGGAGATACGGCCCGCACCCTTGGTGACCACCACGAAGTTGATGATCATCAGGATCGCGAAGACCACTGCACCGACCACATAGTTACCGCCCACTACCACGTCGCCGAAGGCCTGGATCACCTTGCCCGCGGCGTCATGGCCGTCCTGGCCGTGGAGCAGCACCACACGGGTGGAGGCGACGTTCAGCGCCAGGCGCAGCAGGGTGGCGACCAGCAGGATGGTCGGGAAGACGGCGAAGTCCAGCGGGCGCATGGCGTACACGCACACCAGCAGGACGACGATGGACAGGGCGATGTTGAAGGTGAAGAAGACGTCCAGCAGGAACGGCGGCACCGGCAGGGTCATCATGCCCAGCATCACCAGCACCAGCAGCGGCACCCCGAGGTTGCCGCGACCGATGCCCAGCAGGTTGTTGCGGACATTGCCGATCAGTTGCGTACGATCCACTGCTACTCCCCTACCCCTTTCACGGAGCCCCGCTCCGCTCATCCAATCTTTTGACGCGTCGATGCGTCCTGATCCCCCTTGTGCAAGAAGCTTTCCAACTTCGTTAAGGGGTTGATTCAGATGAGAGAATTCGTAATTGGGGAAATTGTGGGAGCGAATTTATTCGCGAATGAATTCGCTCCCACAACAAAAGCGCGGCTTGGCCGTCAGGCCATCACTCGTCGCGCCGCAAATCCGGCGGAATCGGCAGGTCGTTCAGCGGCGCCGGGCGTTTGCCACGGCCGGCGCGGAACTGCTTGAGCTGGTAGACGTAGGCCAGCACCTGGGCCACGGCCAGGTAGAGGCCGGCGGGGATTTCCTGGTCCAGTTCGGTGGAGTAGTACACCGCCCGCGCCAGCGCCGGGGACTCCATAACCGTCACCTTGTTGTCCTGGGCGATCTCGCGGATCTTCAACGCGGTGAAGTCGTTACCCTTGGCCAGCAGCACCGGCGCACCGCCCTTCTCGGCGTCGTACTTCAGCGCCACGGCGAAGTGGGTCGGGTTGGTGATGACCACATCGGCCTGGGGCACGGCGGCCATCATGCGGCGCTCGGCCATTTCCCGCTGCAGGCGGCGGATGCGCGACTTGACCTCGGGCTTGCCCTCGGAGTCCTTGTACTCGTCGCGCACTTCCTGCTTGGTCATCATCAGCTTCTGCTTGTTGTCCCAGAGCTGGAAAGGCACGTCCACGGCGGCGATGAGGATCAGGCCACAGGCGAGCCAGACCGCGCTCCAACCCACCACCTGGACGCTGTGCAGGATGGCCATGTCCAGCGGCTCATGGGCAATCGCCAACAGGTCGTCACGGTCGGAGTTGAGCACCGCCAGAGCCACCAGCAGGATCAATGCGAACTTCGCCAAGGCCTTGAGCAGCTCCGCCAGAGCGTGCAGCGAGAACATCCGCTTGAGCCCGGATAACGGGTTCATCCGGCTGAACTTGGGCATCAGGGCTTCGGTGGAAAACAGCCAGCCGCCGAGGGAGATCGGGCCGACAATCGACACCACCAGCAGGGTGATCAGCAGCGGCAGCAGCGCATCGAGCGCCATCTTGCCCGAGGCCAGCAGGAACAGTCCCATGCTGCGCTCGTCCATCAGCACCGCCCGTGGCAGGTCGAAGTTGGACTGCATCAGCTTCATCAGCATGTCCGCCATGCCGCCGCCGGTGGCCAGCACGCCGCCAGCTCCTGCCAGGGTCACGGCAAGGGTGTTGAGCTCCCGCGAACGGGCGATCTGGCCCTTCTCGCGGGCCTCCTGCAACCGTTTACCTGTGGGTTCCTCGCTCTTGTCCGCCCCGCTCTCACTTTCCGCCATGGAAAACTACCTGCGTTGCCAATACTGCGTTGAGAACAGCCTCAAAATGCTCATTTACAGGAAGTAAACTCCGCTTTTTCGGCTGTTCTCGCCTTGTCTTGGCTGCCTCGCCTACGTTTTCCAGCAGCCGGGAGATAGTCGAACGGAAACTCATCGCGCCCTCGCCAGCTCACGCATGAGCTGCAGGGCATCGCTGGCCAGTACCTGGTACTGGGCGAGGGCGTCGGCCATGCCGATCCAGACGATCACCAGGCCAAGGGCCAGGGTCAGCGGGAAACCGATGGAGAAGATGTTCAGTTGCGGCGCGGCGCGGGTCATGACGCCGAAGGCCAGGTTGACCACCAGCAGCGCGGTGATCGCCGGCAGCGACAGCAGCAACCCCGCCCCCATCACCCAGCCGAGCTTGCCGGCCACTTCCCAGTAATGGTTGGTCAACAGCCCGCCACCTACCGGCAGGGTGACGAAGCTTTCGGCGAGGATCTCGAACACCACCAGATGCCCGTTCATGGCCAGGAACAGCAGGGTCACCAGCATCAGGTAGAACTGGCCGAGCACCGGCACCGAAACGCCGTTGGTGGGGTCGACCATGGACGCGAAGCCCAGGCCCATCTGCATCGAGATGATCTGCCCCGCCACCACGAAGGCATGGAAGAACAGTTGCAGCACGAAACCGAGCAAGGCGCCGACCAGTATCTGCTCGCCAATCAGCAGGATGTTGCCGACGTTGATCGCATCCACCTGTGGCATGGGCGGCAAGGTCGGCACCAGTACCACGGCAATCGCCAGCGCGAGGTACAAGCGAACCCGCGTCGGCACGAGCTGGGTGCCGATGATCGGCATGGTCATCAGCAGCGCGGCAATGCGGAACAGTGGCAGCACGAAGCTGCCGACCCAGCCACCGATCTGCGCGTCGCTGAGTTCAAGCATGGTCAGCCGATCAGCATCGGGATGTTCTGATAGAGCGTCTGGATGTACTCCATCAGTTGGCGGGTGAGCCAGGGGCCGGCCCAGATCAGGGTGAGCAGCATCACCAGCAGGCGCGGCAGGAAACTCAGGGTCTGTTCGTTGATCTGGGTGGCCGCCTGGAACATGGCGACGATCAGGCCCACCACCAGGCTCGGCACCACCAGGATGCCGACGATCAGGCAGGTCAGCCAGAGCGCGTCACGGAACAGGTCGACAGCAACTTCCGGGGTCATCGCAAGCCTCCTAGACGCCGCCGAAGCTGCCGGCGAGCGTACCGATGATCAACGCCCAGCCATCCACCAGGACGAAGAGCATGATCTTGAACGGCAGGGAGATGATCAGCGGCGAGAGCATCATCATGCCCATCGCCATCAGCACGCTGGCCACCACCAGGTCGATGATCAGGAAGGGGATGAAGATCATGAAGCCGATCTGGAACGCCGTTTTCAGCTCGGAGGTGACGAAGGCCGGGACCAGGATGGTCAGCGGCGCCGCGTCCGGGCTGGGAATGTCGGTGCGCTTGGACAGGCGCATGAACAGGTCGAGGTCGCTGGCACGGGTCTGCGCCAGCATGAAGTTCTTGATCGGCACTTCGGCCTTGGTTATCGCATCCTGGGCCGTCATCTGCTCGTTGAGATAAGGCTGCAGCGCCTCGCGGTTCACCTGGTCGAACACCGGCGCCATGATGAACATCGTCAGGAACAGGGCCAGGCCAATCAGGATCTGGTTCGACGGCGTCTGCTGCAGGCCCAGCGCCTGACGCAGGATGGAGAAGACGATGATGATCCGGGTGAAGCTGGTCATCAGCATGACGAACGCCGGGATGAAGCTCAGCGCCGTCATGATCAGCAGGATCTGCAGGCTTACCGAGTATTCCTGCTGGCCTTCCGGATTGGTGGACAGGGTGATGGCAGGCACCGACAGCGGATTGTCGGCGCCAAGTGCCAGGGGCGCGGCCAGCACCAGCAGCAGCGCGATGAGGAGGCGGTGCAGGGGCATCAGTGCTTGTCCTTGCCGAGCAGTTCCATCAGGCGTTGGGCGAATTCCGGGGGCGCAGCCTCGGTGCCGGCCTGATGCACGGGTTCCTTCAGTACATGCAGCGGCGTGATGCGCCCGGCACTGATGCCGAGCAGGATCTGTTCCCCACCCACTTGCACCAGCACCAGTCGATCACGCGGGCCGAGGGCCTGGCTGGCCACCAGCCTGATCACCTGGCCGCCGCGCGGACCGAGCTGTTGCACCCGGCGCAGCAACCAGGCCAGCACGAAGATCAGCCCCACCACCAGCAGCAGGCCGATGGCCAGTTGGCCGAGTTGCGCGGCCATGCCGCTGCCGGCCTGGGTCACGGTGGCGGCCGCAGCAGGCGCCGGAACGGTCGCAGCGGGCTCGGCGGCGAAGCCGCTCAGGGGCACCAGCAACAGCCCCGCGGAGAAGAGTCGACGCATGGTTTCAGCGCAGCTTCTTGATGCGTTCGCTCGGGCTGATCACATCGGTCAGCCGGATACCGAACTTCTCGTTGACCACTACCACCTCGCCGTGGGCGATGAGGGTGCCGTTGACCAGCACGTCCAGCGGCTCGCCGGCCAGGCGATCGAGTTCGATCACCGAACCCTGGTTGAGCTGCAGCAGGTTGCGGATGGTGATATCGGTGTTGCCCACTTCCATGGAAATGGACACCGGGATGTCCAGGATCACGTCCAGGTTAGGGCCGTCCAGACTGACCGGACCGCTGGCCTTCGGCACGCTGCCGAACTCTTCCATAGGCGCGCGTGGCGAACTGGGCGCGGAGGAGCCCTGGTTCATCAGTGCGTCGATATCGTCCTGGGACGCATCGCCGGCCTCGGCCAGCGCCGCAGCCCACTCATCGGCCAGGGCCTGTTCTTCTGGGGTAGTGTCCATGTCGTTTGCCATCGCTTGACCTCGGCTGGCTCTGAATTCGTGGGAAACGCGCAATCAGCGCTGGCGTTCGATCGGTTCGAGGATCTGCAGGGACAGGTTGCCCTTGTGCGACCCCAGCTTGGCCTTGAAGGCCGGCACGCCATTGGCGCGCATGATCATGTGTTCGGGCATTTCCACCGGGATCACGTCGCCTGGCTGCATGTGCAGGATGTCCCGCAGCTTGAGCTGGCGGCGCACCACCGTGGCGCCCACAGGAACGCTGACGTCGAGGATGTCCTCGCGCAGCGCCTTGATCCAGCGCTCGTCCTGGTCGTCGACGTCGGACTGGAAGCCGGCGTCGAGCATCTCGCGGATCGGCTCGATCATCGAATAGGGCATGGTGATGTGCAGGTCACCGCCACCGCCGTCCAGCTCGATGTGGAAGGTAGACACCACCACCACTTCGCTGGGGCTGACGATGTTGGCCAGCGCCGGGTTCACTTCCGAGTTGATGTACTCGAAGTTCACATCCATCACCGCATGCCAGGCCTCGGCCAGGTCGACGAAGGCCTGGTCCAGCACCATGCGCACCACGCGCAGTTCGGTGGGGGTGAACTCGCGGCCTTCGATCTTGGCGTGACGACCGTCGCCACCGAAGAAGTTGTCCACCAGCTTGAACACCAGCTTGGCGTCGAGGATGAACAGCGAGGTACCGCGCAGCGGCTTCATCTTCACCAGGTTGAGGCTGGTGGGCACGTAGAGCGAATGCACGTACTCGCCGAACTTCATCACCTGCACGCCGCCCACGGCTACGTCGGCGGAGCGACGCAGCAGGTTGAACATGCTGATGCGGGTGTAGCGGGCGAAGCGCTCGTTGATCATTTCCAGGGTCGGCATGCGCCCCCGGACGATGCGGTCCTGGCTGGTCAGGTCATAGCTCTTGACGCTCGTCGGGTCCGCATCGGTTTCGGTTTCAACCAGGCCGTCATCGACGCCGTGCAGCAGCGCGTCGATCTCGTCCTGGGACAGCAGGTCTTGAACAGCCATGGTCGTACCTTGCCTACTGCAATACGAAGTTGGTGAAGAGCACTTGTTCGACGGTCGTCGCGCCAGTTTCCTGCTTGGCCAGTTCCTGCACGGTGGCGGTGGCCTGCTGACGCAGCATTTCCTTGCCGACGGGAGTGACCAGCGTGTCGAAATTCTGCCCGGAGAAGAGCATGACCAGCTTGTTGCGCAACACCGGCATGTGCACCTTGAGTGCGTCCATCTGGGCCTGGTCACGGGCCATCAGCGAAACGCTTACCTGCATGTAGCGCTGGCGACCGTTCTGGCTGAAGTTGACGACGAAGGCGGGTGCCAGGTCCTGGTAGATGGCCGGCTGCTTGGTAGGGGCGGCAGCGGCAGCGTCCTCCTTGGCGGGCTCGGCGGCCTTGTCGCCGCGGCTGAGGAAGTACCAGGTGGCCCCCACCGAAAGGCCGATCGCCAGCAACAGCGCGACAACGCCCAGAATGATGAGCTTCAGCTTGCTCTTGCCGCCTGCCACAGCAGCACCCTCTGCCGGGGCCTTCGCTTCTTTCTTCGCCATGCCAATAATCCGTCGCCGAGCGGGACAAACCCGCCTTTTCCTGGGGAATGAGCAAGTGTTATGCCAGCTCGCCGGCCAGCCGGCGGTTCAGGCAATTGCTTCAGGGCTGCGGATATACCAGTGTCGGGGGGCGGCTGTCACGAGGGGTTGCGGGAAATCTTGGTGCAGAGGTTTACCCTCTCCCCCCGCCCCTCTCCCTGAAGGGCGAGGGGTGACTTGCGCCGGATGTTTCTTCATTCAGCCGGGAGCTGCGGAGCTCATCTGAACGCGCTCATCTTTTCGGCACGGATGAGCTCCCCTCTCCACTTCAGGGAGAGGGGTTGGGGGAGAGGGAAAGCGCAATCAGGCGTAGAAATCCACCAACCCGCGCCCGCCCGCCGTCGAGGCCGGGCGGATTTCGCTGTGGCTCACGCTGATCTCTTCGTCGCCACCACTGCCGAAATCAGCGCGACCGCCAGCGGAACGACGCTCGCCGTCACTGCCCTGCCCTTGCCAGCCACGGCTGAGGGACTGATCGGAGACGTTCACGTCGAGCTGGTTCATGCCCTGCTGGGCGAACATGTCGCGCAGGCGGTGCATTTGCCCTTCCAGGGCGTCACGTACGTTGGCGTTGGGGCTGGCGAAGGTCACCTGGGTCTGGTCCTGGGTCATGTGCACCCGGACTTCGAGCCGGCCAAGCTCCTGCGGATCGAGCTGGATCTCGGCGGACTTGAGGTTCTGGCTGGACAGCCACATCACCCGGTCCACCACGGCTTCACTCCAACCGCCCTGCTGCATGTTCACCGGCTGCCCCGGTACCAGGGCTGGGGCCCGCTGGGTTTGCGCAGTCTGCTGGCTGATGGCCTGGCTCAGGGCGTTCAAACGGTTCGCCAGCAACTCGTTGCGCACCTCACCCTTGTTCTCGCCCACACCCTCGGTCAGTTCCACCGAGAGTTCGGCCGACGACAGCGCCTTGTCCAGCTTGCCCTCGCCCGCCTCCAGTGGCTTGTCGGACAACGCGGCCATGGCATCGGCGAAGTCCTGGTCTGCCGTGGGCGCGGTTTGCGCCGCCTGGGTAGCGTTTTGCACCTGCTGGGCGGCCTGAGCCCCCTGATCCAGCGCCATCTTCACCGCCGGCATGCCGTTGAGCTGATCCAGATCCGGATCGAGGCTGGCTTCGGTCAGGGTCGCTGGTGCACCGCTGTTCACCTGCGGTGTGACGGGCAAGGCAGCGGCCGCGGCGTCCGCCTCGACTGGCGCATCGGCCGGCAGTTGCCCGGTCATGGCCATGAGCAACAGCGGGTCCATCACCGGCTCGTCTGAGGACTCCTTGGTATCGCCTTCTTCAGCCGGCAAGGGCTTGCCGCTTTCGGCAACGACCGACTGGCCAGCGGCAGGATCGGCCGCCGGCTTGTCCTGGCTTGCAGCCTCGTCCGCCTTGGTCTTGGCCTGTTTGGCAGCTGCCTCGTTACGCTCGGCTGCCTTGGCCTGACGTTCTTTTGCGTACATCTGGGCGAAGCTGGAAGCCTCGCCCTTGCTGGTTTCCGCCGGTTTTTCCGGGGCTTTTGCGGCCGGTGCTTTCGGCTTCACTTCAGGCCTGGCCTGAAGAAGCAGATCGGGGGCAACGGGCATGGGCACTCTCCGCTCGGGTTGGTTCGTGCGGGGAGGATTGCAAGGGATGGGCCAACATTCTGGCCAAGGGGACAAGACGTCGATCAGTGCGCCAGGCCGCGACGCTCTTCCAGCAGCAGATCATGGACAATCAGGAATTCCTGCTCGATCTGCAGGATGATGCCGGGTGCATCGGCCAGCTGCTCGCGCCGGGCGATGTCCTCCAGTTGCTTGCACAGGCCAGCCAGCACGGGGGCGCCCATGTTGCTGCAGCTGCCCTTGAAACTGTGGGCGGCTAGCCGCAGGGCCTGGCAGTCGGACACTGCGATGGCCTGCTGGATCTGCCGCAAGCGCTCGGTCGAATCCGTCAGGAAGGTATCCAGAAGCACCGGAAACTCGTCCTCCATGACGTCCCGCAGGGCAGACAGCACAGAATGGTCGAGATGGATATCAGACAAACCCTTCGCTCCCTGTACTGAACCTCGGAAAATTATGCCCTAACGGGCCAGTGGAATTCGACGTGGATTCCCTTGCCGTTCTCGGCGGGCTCACAGCGCGCCGTGAGTTGTTTCACCAGGCTCAGGCCTCTGCCACAGAAGCTTTCCATCGACGGTTGGCTGGCCAGCGCCGCGCCCAGGTCGAAGCCCTCGCCGCTGTCCTCCACCTGGATCAGCAACCGCCCTCCCCGGCCCTCGGGAACCAGCTGCAGGTTGAAGCGCACGTACCCTGCCTCCAGCTTGGAGAGGCGTTCGCTGCGCTCGCGGTAGTAGCGGGCGAACCCTTCGGCGTTGCCCTTGAGGGAGGAGTCCAGCCCCAGCACGCCATGCTCCAGGGCGTTGGAGTACAGCTCGGCAAGCACCGTATAGAGCGCGCCACCCTGATCGCGCAGCCCCTGGACCTCCAACAGCAGCTGCAGGAGGAACGGCAGCGGATTGAAGCGTTTCAAGGTCTGCGCACGGAATTCGAAGGAGGCGGACCAGTCCAGCGGACTGGCCTGGCCGCTGTCGGTGAAGGCCAGTTTCGCGCGCTCGGTGGACTCATCGAGCATGCGAATCTCGATCATGCTCACATCGTCCTGGGCATGGCCGCGGAAGGCGCTCAGGGCCAGCTGGATTTCGTCGAACAGCCGATTGCCGTCGCTATTGGCGTCGAACACGGCGCGCAGGCGTTCATCGCCGAAGGTCTCGTCGCTGTCATTGCGCGTTTCCAGCACGCCGTCGGACACCAGCAGGATGCGGTCGCCGGTCTCGATGGGGTAGGACTCGAAGTGCGCGTTGAAGCTGCCCTGGTCAAGCACCCCCAGCGGCAGGTGGCGCGACACCAGCGGCAGCAGCTCTCCGGTCTCGGCGCGGCGCAGGTAGCCTTCGGGCAGGCCGCCGTTCCACACCTCAACCATGCGCCGCTGGAAGCTCAGGTTGAGGAAGGTGGCGCAGCAGAACACCCCGACCGGCAGGATGCGTTTCAGCTTGGCGTTCATCTCCCGCAGGATGTCCGCCATGGCATAACCCTTGGCGGTCATGCCGTAGAACACCTCGGCCAGGGGCATGGCACCGATGGCGGCTGGCAGGCCGTGGCCGGTGAAATCGCCCAGCAGCACGTGCATACCGCCAGAGGGCTTGTAGGCGGCCAGCAGCAGGTCGCCGTTGAACAGCGCGTAGGGCGATTGCAGGTAACGGATGTTCGGGGCGCTCAGGCAGCCGGAGTGCGCCACCTTGTCGAACACGGCCTTGGCCACCCGCTGTTCGGTGACCAGGTGCTCGTTGTGCCGGGCGATCAGGTCGCGTTGTTGCAGCACGGTGTCCTGCAGGCGGCGCAGGCGGTCCAGGGCCTTGATCTTGGCTTCCAGGATGACCCGGTTGTAGGGCTTGGCGAGGAAATCGTCGCCGCCCGCTTCCAGGCAGCGCACCAGGGCTTCGTTTTCTGTCAGCGAGGTGAGGAAGATGATCGGCACCAGCGACTCGCCCGCCAGTTGCTTGATCCGGCGGGCGGCTTCGAAGCCGTCCATCTCCGGCATCAGGGCATCCATCAGCACCAGTTGCGGCTGTTCCTGTCGGAACAGCGCCACGGCCTCGCGGCCATTGGCGGCGGTCAGCGCGCGATGGCCCTGGCGGCTGACGATGGTGGACAGCAGCAGTCGGTCCGCCGCGTTGTCCTCGGCAATCAGGATCGTCAGCGGCGACGGCATGGCAACAGGCCTCAGGCGATCTGGAACAGTTGTTCGAAGTTGGAAATGGCGAGGATCTTGCGCACGTCGGGATTGCAGTTGGCCAGGCGGATCTGCGCACGCTCGCCACCGGCGTGGTCGCGCAACAGCAGCAGCATCCCCAGGGCGGAGCTGTCGAGGTAGGTGGTGCCCTTGAGGTCCACGACATAGCGCTTGGGCGTGGTGTTGACGCGCTCGTATGCGTCGCGGAATTCCTGATGGGCGCCGAAATCGAAACGTCCCTGGATGTAGATGGTCAGCTCCTGCCCATCATCGGAGGGCATCGAGGTGATGGCCATGCAAAGCTCCTTGTTCAAGTTCGGAATGCGCGTGGTGAAGATTTAGCACCCACCTTCAGGCACGGCAACTGGAAAGCCGCGTCGCGGGAGAATTTATGGTTCTGAGATGACGCGCTGAAGAATGCATTCGCGCGTCGGCGTCGGGAGGGGACGACACAAGATCGATCGCTTTAGCTCGGTCTGGACCGTAGGGTGCGCTGTGCGCACCGACTTTTGGATCAACTTCAACGCCTGGTCAAACCGCCGGTGCGCACGGCGCACCCTACCCGATCGGTCCCACCCTGCCAGCCCGGGCATTCAAATAAGTTCGCGCCTACAGGTCTCTGGCCGGCAGGCGCTGCACCAGTTCGTCCAGGAGCTTCTGCTCGCGCTTGTCTTCGGCGGCACGGGCTTCGTCGAGGTAGCGCTGCACCAGCTTGCGCAGCCCTTCGAGACGCGCGTAGCGCTGCTGCCAGGCGCCACGGGCCTTGTCGAGGTTGTCGCGGTGCCAGTTGACGCTCTGCATCTGCTGGCCGATGGCGGATTCCAGCTGGGACAGGAAGCGCTGGTAGTTCATCAGCCACTGGCCGGAAACACCACGCCGCCCCTCTTCGATCCATTGCTGCTGGTAGTCGGAGCGGTAGCGCTCGAGTTCACCGAGCTTCATCTCCGCCTGGGTCAGCTGGCCCTGGCAGCGACCGAGCATGCGCGCCGCTTCTCGCTCGGCGCGCGCGGCCATCTCGACCACCGGCGCCAGACGCGCCGCACGATTTTGCGACATGCCCTATCAGCCCTTGACGCCCAGGCTCGCGGCCAGGCGCTCGGCGCTCTGGGCCAGACGCTCGCTTTCATCCAGGCCCTGGCGCAGGAAGGCGCTCATGGCCGGTTGGCGGGCGATGGCCAAGTCAGTATCAGGATCGCCACCGGCGACATAGGCGCCGACGCTGATCAGGTCGCGGCTCTGCTGGTAGCGCGACCAGAGCTGCTTGAAGCGCTGGGCCATCTTCATGTGTTCGGGGCTGACCACCTGGGGCATCACCCGGCTGATGGAGGCTTCGATATCGATGGCCGGGTAATGGCCTTCCTCGGCCAGGCGACGGGACAGCACGAAGTGCCCGTCCAGCACACCGCGCGCGGAGTCGGCGATGGGGTCCTGCTGGTCGTCGCCTTCGGACAGCACGGTGTAGAAGGCCGTGATGGAACCGCCGCCCTGCTCGGCATTACCGGCCCGTTCCACCAGCTTCGGCAGCTTGGCGAACACCGACGGAGGATAGCCCTTGGTGGCCGGCGGCTCGCCAATGGCCAGGGCGATTTCGCGCTGGGCCTGGGCGAAGCGGGTCAGGGAGTCCATCAGCAGCAGGACGTTCTTGCCCTTGTCGCGGAAGTATTCGGCGATGCGGGTGCAATACATGGCGGCGCGCAGGCGCATCAGCGGCGCATCGTCCGCCGGCGACGCCACTACCACCGAGCGCTTGAGGCCCTCTTCACCGAGAATGTGCTCGATGAACTCCTTCACCTCGCGACCCCGTTCGCCGATCAGCCCGACGACGATGATTTCCGCTTCGGTGAAGCGGGTCATCATGCCCAGCAGCACCGACTTACCCACACCGGTACCAGCGAACAGGCCGAGGCGCTGGCCGCGGCCAACCGTCAGCAGCGAGTTGATCGAGCGGATGCCCACATCCAGCGGTTCGCTGATGGGGTGGCGCTTGAGCGGGTTGATGGTGGGGCCGTCCATCGGCACCCAGTCTTCGGCCTTCATGCCGCCCTTGCCATCCAGGGCGCGACCGGCTCCATCGAGCACGCGGCCCAGCATGGACATGCCCATGGGCAGGCGGCCGGTATCCGGCAGAGGTACGACGCGGGCGCCCGGGGCAATGCCGGAGAGGCTGCCCACCGGCATCAGGTAGATCTTGCTCCCGGAGAAGCCCATCACTTCGGCTTCCACCTGCACCGGGTGGTAGCTGTCGTCGTTGATCACCAGGCAGCGGCTGCCTACCGGCGCGCGCAGCCCTTCGGCTTCCAGGGTAAGGCCCACCATACGCAGCAGGCGGCCCTCCACCAGGGGTTGCGTGGGCAGATCGATGACGTCGTTGTATCCCGCCAGGCGCTTGGCGAAGCTGGCGCGCTCAATACGCATGGTCGAGGCTGTCCGGGGCGTCCAGGTCCAGCACCAGGTCGGCCGACGGCGGGTGGACCTTCTGTTCGCGCTGTTGCTCGAAGAGCTGCTTCATGGCCTGGTTCAGGCGCGTCTCGATGCTGGCATCGATGCGCGAGTGCTCGGTCTCGACCCGGCAACCGCCCGGTTCCAGGGATTCGTCTTCGAGGATGCGCCAGGTTTCCTCATGGCGCTCCCGCAGGGCTTTCACCTGTTCAAAGTCCTGGGGGTTGATGTGAATGCGTACGTTGCTGGCGCCCATGGGCAGCAGCTTCAGGGCCTCGCGCAGCACATGGCGGATCTGCCCGGAATCCATGCGCAGCTCGCGCTGGATCACCTGGCGGGTGATCAGGCTGGTGAGGTGCACCAGGGACTCCTCGATCTGCCGGTCCTGCTCGGCGATGGGGTCCAGCAAATGCCCCATCAGCGTGTCGAACTGGGCCAGGCGGGCGCTCAGCGCGGCTTCCGCTTCCTGCTTGGCCTTGAGCTGACCGGCGTGGAAGCCGTCACGCTCGCCGGTGGCGAAACCTTCGTTGTAGGCGTCCTGGCGGATGGCCTCGAGTTCGTCCAGCGTCAGCGGCTTGACGTCCTCGACCGGCACTTCCTCGATCTGCGGCTCAGGCTCGGGCTCGGGCGACGCCTCGGCTTGTGGTTCTTCAGGTTCTTCGGGCTCCGGGGCGTCCGGGTCGAAGCTGGGTAGCGACCAGCGATCGAAGACGTTGACGTCCTTGGCGCGGATCAGTTCGCTTGCCGAGTCCTTGTTTGCCATGGGCGCCGCCTTAGATCATTTCTTCGCCGCCCTTGCCACCGAGGACGATTTCCCCGGCTTCGGCCATGCGGCGGGCGATGGTGAGGATTTCCTTCTGCGCCGACTCCACGTCGCTGACGCGTACCGGCCCCTTGGCCTCCAGGTCGTCGCGCAGCAGTTCGGCCGCGCGCTTGGACATGTTCTTGAAGACCTTTTCCTTGATGGCGTCGTCCGAGCCCTTGAGGGCCAGCACCAGCACATCAGACGACACTTCGCGCAGCAGCGCCTGGATGCCACGGTCGTCGACGTCGGCCAGGTTGTCGAAGACGAACATGAGGTCTTCGATCTGGGTGGAGAGGTCTTCGTCCACCTCGCGGATGGAGTCCATGAGCTGGCCTTCGACCGAGCTGTCGAGGAAGTTCATGATGTCTGCCGCGCGCTTCACGCCGCCCATGGTGGTGCGGGTGGTGCTGGCGTTGCCGGCGAACTGTTTCTCTAGGATCAGGTTGAGTTCCTTGAGCGCGGACGGCTGTACGGTGTTGAGCGAGGACACGCGCAAGACGATGTCCAGGCGCACCTTGTGGTCGAAGTGGCTGAGCACTTCGGCAGCCTGGTCCGGGTCGAGGTAGGCAACGACGATGGCCTGGATCTGCGGGTGCTCGTAGCGGATCACGTCGGCCACGGCGCGCGGCTCCATCCACTTCAGGCTGTCCAGGCCGCTGGTGCTGCCGCCCAGCAGGATGCGATCGATCAGGTTGTTGGCCTTGTCCTCACCCAGGGCCTGGGTAAGCATCTTGCGGATGTAGCCGTCAGCACCAACGCCCAGGCTGGTCTGGTCGCCGACGATCTCGACGAACTCGCTCATCACCTGTTCCACCTGCTCACGGTGGACATTGCGCATCTGCGCCATGGCAACGCCGACCCGCTGCACTTCCTTCGGGCCCATGTGCCGGAGCACCTGGGCAGCGTCGGTCTCGCCCAGGGACAGCAGCAGGATGGCTGCCTTGTCGACCTTGTTCAGTTTGGCGGGGGCGCGGTTATCACTCATCGGCGTTGATCCACTCTTTGACTACCAGGGCCACGCGGCCGGGATCTTCAGCCACCAGGTTCTTGATGGCATTGAGTTGCGCATCATACCCGTCGCTCGGACTGGGCAGGAGGATGCTTTGCGGTCCACCGAGGCTGACGCGGTCATCCGACAGCTCGCCGGAAAGGCCCATCTCGCCCAGGTCGACGTCGCCATCGCGACCGCCTTCCAGTTCCCTGGACTTGCCGCCGCTGATGTTGCTCAGCACTGGACGCAGCACACCGAACACCAGCACCAGGATGAAGAGCACGCCAAGAACCTGCTTCACCACATCCCAGAACCAGGGCTGGGTGTAGAACGGAATGTCGATGACTTCTTCGCTGTTATCCGCCAGGAATGCGGTATTGATCACGCTGACACTGTCACCACGACTGGCGTCATAGCCCACCGAGTCCTGCACCAGGCGGGTGAAGCGGGCAATCTCGTCGGCGCTCCAGGGCACCCGGCTGGTTTCGCCGGTTTGCGGGTCCACCTTGACCTGGTCATCCAGCACCACCGCGACGGAAAGCCGGCGCAGGCGGCCCTGCTGTTGCTTGGTGTAGCTGATGGAGCGGTCCAGCTCGAAGTTGCGGGTGGTCTGGTCGCGCTTGTCGGTGGGATACGGCGCGAGCATGGGCTTGCCCGTGGCCGGGTCGATGATCTGCTGGCCGTTGTCGTCCAGCAGCGGCTGGCCCGGCTGCACGCTTGCGGTCGTGGTGCTCGTGGCCTGCTGCGGCGCGGCACCAGGGGCCGGCGGCTGGTTGGACAGCGCACCGGGCACACCTTGCGGGCCGCCGTTGTTCTGGCGTTCCTCGGCGAGCTTCTGTTCGCTGCGCAGGGCCGGTTGGTCCGGGTTGTACATTTCAGAGGTGGATTCGACGGCGCTGAAATCCACGTCTGCAGACACTTCCGCCTTGTAGCGGCCACTGCCCAGCACCGGCTGCAGGATGCTGTGCACGCGCTGGGTGTAGAGCGTCTCCATGCGGCGGGTGTAGTCGAACTGCTTGCCCGCCATGGTCAGCTCGGACAGTTCCTGCTGGTCAGACAGCAGGTTGCCTTTCTGGTCGACGACGGTGACCTGGGACTTTTCCAGTTCCGGCACGCTGGTCGCCACCAGGTTGACGATCGCCATCACCTGGCTCGGCTCAAGGGAACGCCCCGGATAGAGTTCGACCAGCACCGAAGCGGTCGGCTTGCGCTCGTCGCGGACGAACACCGAGCTCTTCGGAATGGCCAGGTGCACACGTGCGCCCTTGACGTTGTTCAGGCTGGAAATAGTGCGCGCCAGTTCGCCTTCAAGGCCACGGCGGTAGCGGGTGGCTTCCATGAACTGGCTGGTACCGAGACCCTGATCCTTGTCGAGGATCTCGAAGCCGACGGTGTTATCACTGGGCGCCACGCCGGCGGCAGCCAGCTTCATGCGGGCCCGGGCGAGGTCATCGGACTTCACCAGCAGGGCGCCGGAGTTGGGCTCGATCTTGTAGGGGATGTCGGCAGCGCCAAGGGTTTCCACCACCTGGTTGGCGTCCATTCCAGACAGGCTGCCATACAGCGGGCGATAGTCCGGCTGTTGCGACCAGAGCACCACGGCAAAGCCGATGGCGACGCTGGCGGCCAGGCCGACCAGCAGGCCGACCTGGCGCAGCATGGTCATCTGCGAGAGGTTTTCCAGGAAGGACAGGCCGAACAGCGGCTTCTTCTCTTCCGACGCCCCGGAGGCATCCGCCTTGGCGGGAACCTTTGCAACAGCGGCTTCAGCCATTTCTCAACCCGTCCTCAAACCGGCATCTGCATGATGTCTTGGTAGGCCTGGACCAGCTTGTTCCGCACCTGGGTCATGGCCTCGAAGGAAACGCTGGCTTTCTGCGACGCGATCATCACGTCGGTGAGGTCCACGCCCTTCTGCCCAACCTCGAATGCGGTGGCCATGTCTGTGGAAATCTTCTGGGTTTCAGCCACCTTGTTCACCGCCTTGCCGAGCATGTCGGCGAAGCTCGGCACACTGGCTTCAGGCGCCGCCACGGGGGCGGGTTTGGCACGGGCCATCGCATCCATCTGCATGGCCCGCATTTCCAACATCAGGCGATTGAACTCAACACCCTGGCTCATCACATTCCTCCAACTGCCGCGATTTTTTGACGCTACGCGGTCCGATGAAGGGGTATCTGCAACAAGGGTGCCAAAAGCTCAGGAATGGGTATTACGGGGAGAAAATAGACTTGTAGGAGCGAGCTCTGCTCGCGAAAAATCGCGCGCGGACTCTTCGCGAGCAGAGCTCGCTCCTACAAAAAAGCGTCAGCCTCAGCTGGCGTAGAGATAAGCCTCCACGTCCAAGCCGGCGTCGCGCATCTGGGCCAGCTTGTAGCGCAGGGTGCGCGGGCTGATGCCCAGGCGCTCGGCGGCTTCCTTGCGGCGGCCACGCTCCGAACGCAGGGTGTCGATGATCATCTGGAACTCGTGGCGGCGCAGATCATCGCCCAGGGCACCGGGTGCTTCGGCGGGCGCAGCGGCCGTCGGCAGCGGCACCACCGGAGCGGACACCGGCATGGCAGCGAATGTTGGCGCGACGGGCGCGATGGCCATGCCGATCGGCGCGGTCAGGCACAGGTCGTGGGGCTGAATCACCCCACCCTGCTGCAGGATCAGCGCGCGCTGCACAGCGTTGTCCAGTTCGCGCACGTTGCCTGGCCAGGCGTGGGCCAGCAGCGCCGCCAGTGCTTCAGCGGAGAAACGCACGGCGGCGTGATTCATTTTTTTGACGTGCTTGGCGAGCAGGCGCTCGGCCAGGGGCTGGATGTCCGCCGGACGATCCCGCAACGGGCGCCAGGCCAGGGGGAAGACCGAGAGACGGTAATAGAGGTCTTCACGGAAACGCCCCGCTGCCACTTCACCGGCCAGGTCGCGGTTGGTGGTGGCGAGCACACGGATGTCCAGGCTGATGGGACGACGCGCGCCCACTCGCTCCACTTCACGCTCCTGCAGCACGCGCAGCAGCTTGGCCTGCAGGCCCAGGGGCATTTCGGAGATTTCGTCGAGCAGGATGGTGCCACCGTCAGCCAGCTCGAACTTGCCCGGCGCGCTGGCGATGGCGCCGGTGAACGCGCCCTTCTCGTGGCCGAACAGGGTGGCCTCCAGCATGTTGTCCGGAATGGCCGCGCAGTTGATGGCGATGAAGGGGCCATTGGCGCGAGTCGATTGCTGGTGGATGTACTGCGCCAGCACTTCCTTGCCGGTGCCGGACTCGCCGGAGATCAGCACAGTGGAATCGCTGCGCGCAACCCGCGCGGCCAATTCCAGCAGTTGCCGGCTGGCCGGCTCCAGCGCCACCGGACCGTCACCGATGGGCTGGCTCACGCGACCCAGCGCATGACGCGCCACCAGATCCAAAAGGGTATTGGGCTCGAAGGGTTTGACCAGGTAATCAGCGGCACCCTGGCGAATGGCATCCACCGCACGCTCGACAGCGCCGAACGCCGTCATCAACAGCACCGGGAGCTGCGGGTAGCGCTGGCGGACGATGGCCAGCAACTGGTGGCCGTCCATGCCCGGCATGTTGACGTCGCTCACCATCAGGCCGAAGGACTCCTCCCCCAGCGCGACCAGGGCAGCTTCCGCACAATCCACGGCACGGTAGTCATAGCCGCCGATCATCAGGGTGTCCGCCAGGGCTTCACGCAGGGCGCGGTCATCTTCGACCAGCAGAATTTTGGCAGTCATCGTCCTTTACTCCTGTGTAACCGACTGTGCCGCGGGAATCAGCGGCAGGACCAGGGTGGCGCACGTGCCACGGCCAGGACGCGAGCGCAGCTGCAGCTCGCCCCGGTGGGCGCGCGCCACCGCCTTGACCACGGCCAGCCCCAGGCCGGTACCGGTGGTCTTGGTGGTGAAGAAGGGTTCGCCCAGGCGCGCCAGGGTGGCGGCGTCTATGCCCGGGCCGTTGTCACTGATGGTCAGGCGCAGGTCACCCCCGCGCTTGTAAAGATGAACCTTGAGGAGCAGGTCGCGGCTGGCGGCCTGATTGGCGTTCTCGATCAGGTTGAGCATCGCCCCTACGAGCGTGTCGCGATTGCACAGCAGCTCGCCCCCGCTCAGGTCGCACTGCCAGCGCACCTGTTTGCCTTCGAGGTGGGAGTCAGCCGAGGCGCGCAGCGCGGAAAACAGCGCGGACGGCGCCAGGCGGTCCGGCAGCGGCAGCTCGCCACGGGCGAACACCAGCATGTCGCGCACCTGGTGCTCCAGCTCGTGCAGGCGCTCCTTGAGGCGGCTGGCAAAGCGTTGCTGCTGCTCGGTGGGCAGCACCTGCTCGGCCAGGTGGCTGGCATAGAGCAACGCGGCGGACAGCGGCGTGCGGATCTGGTGGGCCAGGGACGCGACCATGCGCCCAAGGGAAGAAAGGCGTTCGTGGCGGGCCAGTTGATCCTGCAGGCGACGGGTTTCCGTCAGGTCATTGAGCAGTATCAGTTGGCCGGGTTCGCCATTGAGGGAGCGAGTGGCGATGGAAACGCGACGGCCATCCTTGAGGGAAATTTCGTGGCCATCGTCTTCACGCGGGGCGAAATTGCGGGCGATCACTTCGCGCCAGAGCATGCCCACCAGGGGCTGGCCAAGCACGCTGCGCGCCACGGGGTTGGCTTCGCGTACCACGCCCTGCCCGTCGATCACGATGACACCGCCGGGCAGCAGGTCCAGCAAGCTCTGCAGGCGGTTGGCGAGGCGCTCCTTCTCCGCCAGCTCCTGCATACGCTGAGCACTGACCAGGGCCAGCTGGCCCTTCAACTCGGTGACCCGCGCCTCCAGCATGCTGTAGGACTCGCTGAGCTGGGTCGACATCTGGTTGAACAGCGCGAAGGCCTGTTCAAGACCAGCGCGACTGGCCTGCTCGGCTTGGGCGGATTCCGGATTCTGTGCGGGGATTACGGCGTGGCTCATGCTCTTCTCTCGCTCCATCGACCGTCAGCAGACGGTCGGTCGAGGGAGATAAAGCAATACCCGTGCCTAAAATTTATTCCTTTAAAAACAACGACTTGTAAAAAGCGGAATTATTCTTCCGCCAATTCCTCGTCGCGACGGCTCATGCCGTACTTGCGCATCTTCTCCACCAGCGTGGTGCGGCGGATGCGCAGGCGCTCGGCGGCACGGGCCACGACGCCGGAAGCATCGTCCAGCGCCTGCTGGATCAACCCCTGTTCCAGGTTGCCGAGGTAGTCCTTGAGGTCCAGGCCTTCCGGCGGCAGCAGCGCAGGCGAGGAGACACCCGGCAGCCCGGCACCGATGGCCGAACGCTCTTCGATTTCCTCGCGCAGGCTGGCCTTGAGCTGCTCGTCCTCGTCATCCACATGGCGGAATTTCTTCGGCAGTTCGCTGACGCCGATGACACCGTAGGGATGCATGATCGCCATGCGCTCGACGAGGTTGGCCAGTTCACGGACGTTGCCCGGCCAGTCGTGGTTGCACAGGGACATGATGGCGGCGGAGTTGAAGCGGATGGAGCCGCGCTTCTCGTGCTCCATACGCGAGATGAGTTCGTTGATCAGCAGCGGGATGTCTTCCACGCGCTCGCGCAGCGGCGCCATCTCGATGGGGAACACGTTGAGGCGGTAATAGAGGTCTTCGCGGAAGCTGCCCGCCTCGATCATCTGCTCGAGATTCTTGTGGGTGGCGGCGATGATGCGCACGTCGACGTTCTGCGTCTTGTTGCTGCCCACGCGCTCAAAGGTGCGCTCCTGCAGCACGCGCAGCAGCTTGACCTGCATCGGCAGCGGCATGTCGCCGATCTCGTCGAGGAACAGGGTGCCGCCGTTGGCCAGTTCGAAGCGCCCTGCCCGGCTGGTGATGGCACCGGTGAAGGCGCCCTTCTCGTGGCCAAAGAGTTCGCTTTCCAGCAGCTCCGCCGGGATGGCACCGCAGTTGACCGGCACGAAGGGTGCCTCGCGACGCTTGGAATGGTAGTGGAGGTTGCGCGCGACCACTTCCTTGCCGGTGCCGGACTCGCCGAGGATCAGCACGCTGGCGTCGGTGTCGGCCACCTGCTGCATCATCTGGCGCACCTGCTGGATGGCGCGACTGGTACCGACAAGGCTGCGGAACAGGTTGGGTTCGCGCTGGCGGCCACGCTCGCGGGCGTGGTCGTACATTTCGCGGTAGACCTGGGCGCGATGCAGGGAATCGAGCAACTTGTTGTAGCTCGGCGGCATCTCCAGGCTGGCCAACAGGCGACGGCGCAGGTCTTCAGGCCAATCCGCCTGGACCTGGTCACCGATCAGCAGGACCGGCAGGAACTCGTCCCAGGTCAGTAATTGCTTGATCAGCTCGAGCACGCCGCCCTTGGCGCTCACTTCGCCCAGCATGACGCACAGGACGTCGCGGCTGGAATCCAGGGAGCCCGTCAGGTCGCGCCAGTCATTGCTGGCACAGTCCAGGTGCTCTTCCCCAAGGAAATTCAGGATCACCGCGAAGTCGCGGCGGCGATCGCTATTGTCGTCGATCAGCAGAATCTTGGTTTCACGCCACATTGTCTGGTTCTTGCTTTTAGGGCTGAACGCCGCGTTCCACGGCGTATGGGCAGACGGTGCATCCCGAGCGCGGGACCGACCGGCAATTGGCCACTAGTAAAGTGAAAAACCTTTGCCGAGTCAATTTTATGGCGTGCTTTTTTTGATTGAGCCGACGGAATGGCTAAGCGATTGTCGGCGCAGTATCGAAGTAGTGGCAGTTGAGAATCGTGCGGCCATCAGCCGAACAGCTTGTAGACCTTGGCCCCCTGCTGGGCCTGGTTAAGCTGGATCAATTCGCCGGCAATACGCTGCTGCTCCGCCTGGCAAATAGTCACCAGCTCGCGATAGAGCGACAGCAGTTCCTGCAAGCGGCCGCCGAGTGCCTCGACATCATCCACGGCCTCAACCATGGCGTCATCCACCACCTGGCGGCAAAGCTGGTCGAGCTCGCCGATGGCAGCCCAGTCCTGGCGAGCCAGCGCGTCGCGCAGGGCGCTGCCGGTTGCTTCAAGACGCTGGACTGATGCATTCATTGGAAATCTCCTGCCAACCCGGACGGCATCACTGGGCGATGCCATCCCATCCGGTTTTCACGTTGCGCAGCAATCCTGCCACTTCGTCCACCAGCGCAGCGTCGCTTTTCAGGTTCGCTTCCAGCAGGCGGGACACCATGTACTCGTAGAGTGCATCGAGGTTGGAGGCGATCTCGCCGCCCTGCTCGAAGTTCAGGCCGTCACGCAGGCCGCCAATGATAGCGATTGCCTTGCCGATCAGCTCGCCTTTTTGTGCCAGCTGGCCACGCTCGATGGCGCCACGGGCCTGAGCCAGGCGGGTCAGGCCACCTTCCATCAGCATCTGGATCAGTCGATGCGGGCTGGCGTCCACCGCCTGGGCCTGGGTGTTAACGGACTGATACTGCTTGAGGGCCGCCATCGCGTTCATGTTCGCTCTCGCTCGTGTGTCGGGCTGTGATACCCAAGGTATCGGCAGCGACAGCGAGAGCTTTAGGCCGCACCTTTGCGGAAATCAGGAAATTTCCGCGGCGGCCGGAGCGTCCACTTCGGGACCGATGCTGTCCCACGCCTGCTTGATATCCAGCAACAGGGCCTCGACCTCATCGATGGGACGCGGCGAGTTGTCCAGGGCAACCCGGGACAGCCGGCGGGTCATATAGTCGTAGAGGGCATCGAGGTTCTCGGCGATCTCACCACCGAGCTGCTTGTCCAGGCTCGCCTGGAGCACGCCGATAATGCTGAGGGTCGAACCCACGGCCAGGCCGCGCACTTCCGGGTTGCCGGTTTCCAGGCCATGGCGGGCGAGCGACAGGCGCTCCAGGGCACCATCGAGCAGCAATTGCACCGCGCGGTAGGGGCTGACTTCCTGGCTGGTCTTGACCTGCTTGTAGGTATCGATTGGATTGGCCATTGCTTAGCTCTTCTTGACTACACCGGGAAGATTGGAAAGGGCCTGGCTCATCCGGTCGCTGGTCTGCTTCAGATTGGCGATCAGGGAGTCCATGGCGTTGTACTGGGCATACAGGCGCTTCTGGACCTGTTCAATTCGCTGGTTGAGCTTGGTGCGCTGGTCCGTCACCGATTTGAGGGTGTCCTGCAGGCCATCCTGTCGTTTGGCGAGGATGCCCCCGGTCTCGGTATAGGCGTCCAGCTTCGAATTCATGCGAGCGGTCAGCCCCTTCTCGCCAGTGAAGAAACCAGCGACGGCCTCGTACTGGGTGCTAAGGACCTTGTCGAGTTTCGAGTCCTCGATCTTCAGCGTACCGTCCTTCTGGGTCGTGATACCCAGGTCGGACAGGATGGAGATGCCACCGTTCTGATCCGAGGGGTTCACCAGCTCGTTGCGCACGGTGGACACCAGCGAGCGCACCGTGGCATCACCCACGAGGGCGCCGGTCACGGGAGCCTTGTCGTCACCAACCGAGGTCACTGACGTCAGCGTCTTGGTCACCCCCATCAACTTGTTATAGGCATCGACGAACTTCTTGATGTTGCCTTTGACGGTCGAGGTGTCCTGCTCGACCGTTACCTTGAACTGCTTGCCGGGTTCAGCATTGACCAGATTGAGGGTGACCTCGGAAATCGCGTCGGACACGGTGTTGCTGGCGCTGCGCAGGCTCAGGCCGTCGATGGTGAACTCCGCATCCTGGGCCTGGGAGATGTAGCCACTGCTGGCGGCATTGTTGCCGTCCAGTGCGGTCAGGGCGCCGGTGGGACTGGAAGTCGGATCGTTGTCGGCGAAATTGCCGATGCGGAAAGCTTCGAGGCCAGCCGAAGCCTGGACGTAGATGTCCTTGCCGGCACCGGTCGTGTTGGAGCTGAACACCAGGCGTGACGATCCATCCGCCGGGTTGCTGACGATGTTGGCGCTGACACCCTTGTCCTTGAGCGCCTTGTTCAGGCTGTCGCGGATTTCGGAGAGGGTGGCACCGGCAGCAACCTGCACATCGACACCGCGGTCATCGGGCCCCAGCTTGACGGTGAGCGTGCCGGCTGCAGCAGCGGTGGCGTCCTTGGCGAAGGTGGCGGTGCCGACCTTGCTGGCGGTCGCGAGCTTCTCGACAGTGACCTGGTAGGTTCCCGAGCTCGCCTTGTTGGTGGCGGAAACGGTCGCCAGATCGGTATTGCTGGACTTCGCCGCACGTTTGGAAAAAAGGTCGCTGGAGTTGAGGTCCTTCAGCGCGGTCTGGAACTCGCTGATGGCGCTCTTGAGTTGGCCGACAGCGGAGAACTTCGAAGTGGCGGCCTTCTCCACCCGCGACAACTGGTTCTCCTTGGGCGCTCTTTCAGCGTCCGCCAGAGCCTTCACGATGTCGTCGATGTTGATGTTCGAACCGAGTCCGGTTATGCCAGCCATTTTTCCGTTACCTCGCCAATCGTCTGACGCCTTCTCCAATATTCGATAAAGCAGTCAAGAAACGTGCCATGTAGCACGAAGGTACTACCCTGCGTGTCAGGCTTCGGCCTTGAACAGCAGGCTGCGCATTTCCGACAGGCTTTCCGCCAGTTTCAGCGCATCCTCCGACGGAATCTGGCGGATTACTTCTCCGGACTCCGTATCGGTCACCTGCACCACGACCCGGCCACTGCTGTCGTCAACGTCGAAATTCAGGTTGCGGCGAATGCTCTGGACGAACTCCTGGATGCTGGAGGCGGCGGCTTCGACCGGCTCGCGCTCTTCGGCTTCGGACTTTTGCCGTGCCTGCTCGGATACCTTCTCGGGGCTTTCCTTCTCCGCCGGGCCGCGAACCTGGGCATTGCCGGCTGGAGTGGCATTCACGCCCTTCCCCGTCAGGTTGATGATTCCGATATCCATTGTGCTCACCTCACAAATGGCAAGAAGGGGGGAAGCGCCAAGCACTTCCCCCCGCGTTTACCGCCTTGCCTCGTCCGGGCCTTAGCCCAGGAGGCTGAGGACCGCCTGAGGCAGCTGGTTGGCCTGGGCCAGGATCGAGGTACCTGCCTGTTGCAGGATCTGGTTCTTGGTCAGGTTAGCGGTTTCCGCTGCGAAGTCGGTGTCCTGGATACGACCGCGGGCGGCCGACACGTTCTCACCGATGTTCTGCAGGTTCGAGATGGTGTTCTCGAAGCGGTTCTGCACAGCACCGAGGCTGGCGCGTTGGGCGTCGATGGACTGGATGGCCTGGTCGATGATGATCACGGCTTCCTGAGAAGAGGAAACCTCGGTCAGGTCGATGTCCTTCACTTGGTTGCCAGTGGTCACTGCGGTCAGGCTCATGGCAGTACCACCGCTGGCAGCGGTCTCTGCAGCCGCGACACTGGCGCCGGAAGCGAAGCTCAGGGACTGGATGTTGCCGTTGGCAGTACCGGAAGACAGGGCGGAAACCAGATCGATGCCACCATTGGTGTTGACGAAGGCACCCACACCGACGTTGGCGTCGTTGATCACGGTGGCCAGGGCCTGTACCTGCTCGGCTGCAGTGGCGCCGCTGGCGAAGGTGGCGCTGAAGCTACGCGCTTGGCCGCCAGCCATGGTGACGGAGATGGCGATGGCACCGGAGGCGTTGGCGGCTGCGGTGGCAATGGAACCAGAAGCAACGGTGCCCGAGGTGTAGGTGGCATCCAGGGACTCGGTGCTCATCTCGTCGATCTTGACGCTGATGGTTTCGTTGGCAGCGCTGCCCACCTGGAAGGTGGTGGTACCGAAGGTGCCATCGAGGAGCTTGCGACCACCGAAGGTGGTGGTGTTGGAGATACGATCCAGCTCTTTCTTCAGCTCGGTCACTTCGTCGTTCAGGGCCTTGCGTTCCTCGGTGCTGTTGGAACCGTTGGCCGACTGCAGCGACAGGTCACGCATACGCTGCAGGATGCTGGTGGACTGCTGCAGAGCGCCTTCAGCGGTCTGCGCCATGGAGATGCCGTCGTTGGAGTTCTTCACCGCAACGCCGAGGCCGTTGATTTGGCTGCTCAGACGGTTGGCGATCTGCAGGCCGGCGGCGTCGTCCTTGGCACTGTTGATGCGGGAACCGGTGGACAGACGTTGCAGGGAAGTGTCCAGCGCACGGGAGGAGGTGTTCAGGTTGCGCTGGGTATTGAGAGAAGCAATGTTCGTGTTGACGGTCAAAGCCATGGTGGTGTCCTCCGAGGACTGCGTGTTTGCCTGAGCTTGCGACCTTGGGCGGGCATCGCCCAGGCACCCATAAAGTTCGCATTCGTTCTTCGTATCGGCGGTGTCGGAGGAAGCTTTAGGGGCATTAAAAAAAATTTCTTACCCGGGGCTTGCCACGCCAACGTCCGCCATCCAGTCAGCTTTTCGACCCGCATCCCGAAAACTTGAGGGCAGGATGCTGACCGATCCGGCAAGATGCCCTGCCCCGGTCCAGAAACGACAAGGCCCCGCATGTGCGGGGCCTTGTTGGCTTCGACTTCAGCGTCAGCGCGAACCGGGCGTCCAGCCCTTGAGCCAGAGCTCGAGGTTACGGCCTTCCAGCATCCAGTCCCGACGAACCACGGCCTGGAGCTCGTCACCCATGCGGGCGGTGGCATCCAGGTCAGCCAGGTGCATGCGGATCGCCTCCACCCAGTCCTTGAAGCGGTTCTTCACGCGGGTCACTGGCAAATCGCCCTGATAGCAACGGATATCGCTGCAGATCACCGGGAAACCGCAGGCGCCGTACTCCAGCAGACGCAGGTTGCTCTTGCACTCGTTGAACAGGTTCGGCTCTACCGGAGCCAGGGCCAGATCCAGATTCAAACGGGCCAGCGCCGCTGGGTACTGCTCAATGGGCAAACCAGGGTGGTACTCATGGATGTAGGGGCGAATGGATTCGGGGCACATGCCGAAGAAGACCCATTCAACCTCATTGGCCAATTCCTTGACCACGTCCTCGATCAGCTCCAGATCGCCGGTATGGCTCGAACCGCCCGCCCAGCCGACTCTTGGTTTTGCGCCGACTCGGCGTAAGCCCTGGAGTCCCTGCCACCAGCTTGGCGGCAGACGGTTCTCGACGACGCGGATATCGTCATGCAAGCCCGCGAAGGCCTCGGCCAGAGGCTCGGTCGACACCACGAAGCGATCGACGAAACTCAACCCACGCCGCAGGGACTTGAGAATGTCCTTTGGCATGTGCTGCCGGTGAGCGCTCTTCATCGGCAGATTGAGCAAGTAGTCGTCCAGCTCGTACACCTTGAAGGCACGGGAGAACGCCTTCATCCGCCGCATGGCTTCCAGACGCTCGTCACCAATCTGCCGTTGCAGGATCAGGGTGTCCGGGTCGTAGCGCTCCAGGTCGGTCACATGCATGAGCCCGACGGACAGGGCGCCATCGACCATCCCGGCCTGCTGCAACGCGGTGAAAGGCTGGATGACACGGTAGTGCCCACAGCCGTACAGATCGGCAGGATGGGCCAGCACGGTGGGCAGCGGTTTCCAGGATGACAACGGCCGCCAGGAAAGCGCCGTGTCGGCCAGTTTGAAGCCGCCGGGCTGGGCTAGGGAGAAGTTCGGGTTGTAGGCCGGGTCTCGCGCCAACACGGGCAGCCATTTCTCGTAAAGCGCGTCGCTCTCCTCCGCCGAAGCGACACCTGGGGCCTCCCCGTCGAGCATCAGCTTCGCATGGGCAGCCCAGACGGTGAGGTAGCCCGCCTGCCTGGCCCGCAGGCAGAGGTCGGCGTCGAGATAGCGTTCCGGCACATCCTCTGCCAGCCCGCCCAGAGACTCGTGGAGGTCGCGGGGAATCATCAGGCAGTCGAGACTCACCGCGCTGTAATCCTGGTCGACCTGCAGCCGCTGCATATAGCCCGGGGCATCCAGAGCCTGGCCTACGAACGGCCGACCTACCGGCCCCTCCAGACCGAGAATCAGGCCGGCATGCCGGACCTTGCCATCGCGCCCCAGTAGCTTGCCGCCCACCACACCCACTTCGGGGCGCTGGGCATGGTTGAGCAGCTCGTCCAGCCAGTCGCGGTCAATCACGGCGGTGTCCGGCGAGAGCAGGAGCAGGTAGTCCCCTCGAGCCTGAGACGCTGCGGTATTGAGCGCAGCAGATGCGGAGGCCTTCGAAGCGCCGGGTCGGATCGTCCGCACCCGCTCCTCGCCCAGCCCCTCGAGGGCATGCAGCCACTCGCAGACCTCAGGCGTGGTGTCATCACGCTCGATCAGCAAAAGCTCATAGTGAGGGTAGCCAGTAGTTTCCAGCAGGCTTTCGACGCAGCGTTGCAGACGGGGCAGTTGATCGCCCGCCATGATCAGCAACGAAACAAGGGGCTGCTGCGGATGTCCGTAACGCACACGGTAGTGTCCCGGCATGTCCGACCGGACCTCCGGCTGCTCATAGCCTCGCGCCAGCAGGTGCTCGACGATCGCCCGCTTCTCGTCTTCTACATCGACGACCCGGGGTGGGTCAGTGATCAGCAGGGGCTCGGCAATCTGTCCCAGCCCCGCCAGTCCCCCCTGGGTGATCAGACGCAGGACCAGCTCGAACTCCGGAGTCTGCGAATACCGCGTGTCGAAGCCGCCGGCCTGTAGCAGTACATCGCGACGGAACAGCCAGTTGCGTCCCATACCAGCCGGGAAGCTCAGCAGGTAATCGAGGTTGAACGCGGGCAGGAAGGCTGCGCCAAGGCTACCGTCCGGCTGGCGATACAGGCTGTCGCAATAGATCGCCCGACATTCCGGTGCCGAAAGCAGTTCAAGGCTGGCGATCAGCAGACCGTTGGACGTCAGCTCGTCACCGGCGGTGATCAGCGCAAGCCAGTCGAAGGACGACTCGGCGACCAGACTGTTGACGGTGCCGATCCAGTCTTCGGCCGTCACCTGGATCACAGGGCCCTTGAAGTCAGGCGCCACGTCCGGGTCAACCGTCAGCAGCACGGGCTGGATCTTCTCGTACGAATTGTGCGGACCTTTCAGGGTCGCGAGTGACGCCGCGACCCTGGCAGCATCACCTGACAGGTCGAGCACCAGCACGCCAAACACCTGAGCGCCGCCCTGGTCCTGCAAGCGTTCCTCGACCAGCAGCTTCTGCGTGGGTGACAGCGAACGCCGCTGCAGCCATTCGGTCAGGTTCGCCGTACGGGTCGTGCTCGTACCGGCAATGCCGAAGCGTCGCAGCATTTCGCGGCGCCCACGACGAACAGCGTCGCTGCCGAGGTCCGAATGCCGGCGGTACAACTCCTGATACAGCCCACCGAAATTCTTCTGCTCGCGGCCGAGCATGTGGTCGCTGCCAGTGTTGGGCGCATCCCGCAGGTGAACTTCGGCAGTGACTTGCGGGATGCGAACGAAGGGATAGCGCGCAGCCAGGCGCAGCAGCATGTCCCAGTCCTCGAACGCCGTCAGGCCGGTATCGAACTCGCCTACATCCGCGAGGAGGGTACGCGGATGCGCCCAGGTGTTGACCGGAATGTAGTTCTGGATGAACAGCCGCTCCCGATCGAATACCTCATGGGCAAACGGATCGGTTCGGGAAAGCTCGACGCGCTTGCCTTCCTCCAGACGCTCGTTGATGTACTCCACGCCGGTATACGCCACACACTGCGGCTGGCGTTCAAAGGTCTGCGCCAGTAGCGCCAGGTGATCAGGCAGATAGAGGTCATCGTCGTCGAGGTAAGTGACGAAACGTCCTTCCGCCACGCGAAGCGCTGTATTCCGAGCTGCAGAAAGCCCCTCGTTGCGCCCCTTGTAGATATAGGTAATAGGAAAGTCGAACTCACCAAGAACCGACTCGACGGGGTCGCCGTGGTCGTTCACGAGGACAACTTCAAAATCACGGAAGCGCTGTTCAGCCAAGCTGCGCAGGGCGAAAACCAGCAGCTGCGGACGATTGTAAGTGGTCAGAATCACCGAGAAGAACGGGGCATCGGGGCGCATCTTGAGCGCGGCGCTGGGATGCAGCGCGGCACGAATAGCGTTCGCGCGCTCACGGTACTTTTCAGTGATTGCCTGAGGATAGGCATCGATCCGCGACTGGTAGAGTCGCCAGATGCCATCCGGCTCTGCTGCGGCCCTGGAGCGGACGGCTTCGTCGGCCAGATTGAATTCCAGGATTCGCGTGTGTTCGGCAAGCGGTTTCTCCGAGGCGTAGAAGCTCTGGGAAACCTGCCCGCCATGGATGCGGTAGCCCACAGTGGCCTGGCGCAGGAAAACGAAATCCGGGAAGGTGCGGGCAATGCGCGTCCACAGCTCCCAGTCACCGGCGACCATATCCATGTAGTGGACATGGCCGTCGGGCAGGCGGACCCGGTCGAAGATGCTGCGCCGCAGCATGATGGCCGAGGGCGTGATGTAGTTGTCGTGGCGGAGCAAGTCGAGCACTTCGTCCCGACCACCGAAGTAGGAATGCGGTGCATGGCCAGGATGGTCGGCGTATCGCAGCAGCTTGCCGTTCTCGTCGATCCAGTTGCACTGGGTATAGGCCAGAGGAGCCTCGGGGTGAAGCTCCAATGCCGAGAACAGGGATTCCAGGTGGCCCGGGTAAATCAGGTCGTCCGAACCCAGAACCACGGAATAGCGCCCGCTACCGATTTCCAGGCAGCGGTTGTAGTTGCCCATCATGCCGAGATTCTGCGGATTCACCTCGAAGCGAAAGCGCGGATCCCCGCTGTAGCGCTCAAGGATCTTGACGCTGTCATCGCTCGAACGGTCATCCAGCACGATCAGCTCGAACGACACCCCGGTCTGCGCCAAGACCGATTCAACGGTCTCGCCAATGTAGGCGGCGTTGTTGTAGGACATCACCGCGACGGTGATATCCGGCTGGAAATGGTTGGACATGGTGTTCCCCACAGTCAGGCCCTCCGCCCGTCAGTCGCGGCTCGCCCGGTAACGAGGGTCTCGGCCATTTCGACAAAACTCGCTTCGCTTTCCCCGATATTGAAAATCAGCCAATCGCGGAACTGGGCGATCTGGCCATGGAGGAAGCGGCAGTGGCGCTGTGCGAGGCGCAACCGGGGCACCAACTCATCGATGCCACGCACAACCAGGCCGATGTTGTCGCGACGCTCGAACTGGATTCCGCGCTTGCCGCGCTCCTGCTCTGCGTCCGGTGCGAAGAACAGTGCCGGGCGGCCGAAGGTGAAGGCGTAGGTGAATCCGGTGCCGGAGATATCGGTCAGCATCAGGTTCGTCTGGGCGTATTGGTCGAAGTAGTTTCCCGAACGATCCACGGTGAAGCTGGGGTGCGAGCCGAAGCGTTCGACTATGCCTTCCACCACCGGTTTGTCCTGATCCCGCCACGATTCCACGTGGGGCCGGAACACCACGCGAATACCGTCGGCCAGCATGGACTCGACAATCTGCTCGCCATGATTGCGCAGCACCGAGTAGCCCTGGTTGATGTAGTAGGCGTGCGTGGGAGCGAATACCACGGTCAGCGCATCCTCGGCTGGCGCCAGGGATGACTCGGCAAGCTGCCGGCGCTGTCCATCCAGTTTCGGATAACCCACCGGCAAGAGCTCTTTGCTCTGCCAGTTCCGGCGGCGACCAAGGGCCTCGAACTCCTCGACCTGATGGCGCCCGGCACAGGCAATAGCGTCGTAATGGTCGAACATCGACTCGTCGTACACCCCTTCCAGGCTGGTGAGGGATACGAGGAAATGCACACGTTTGGCCCTGGCCGGGAAGTGGCTGCTCTGACCTACATACGGAGACAGGTAGAGATCCGATTCCAGCTCACTGAGCTCGGCCAAGGACATATTGAAGGCGTACTCGACACCTGCGGCCCTTTTCAGTGGGAAGGACTCGGCCGGAAACGCGTTCAGCCAGCGCACCCGCCAGCCCTTTTCGGCCAGTAGTGCAGGAATACGCCCGAGGTTGAGCACATGGGAAACATGCAGGCAATAACAGATGACATCGCGACTCATGCGCTTGCACTCCGCTCTGTAGTCAGCGAGATGAACTCCTGATAGTCACGGATGTAGTCGTCCGCGTCGTAGTCGTGGGAAGCGAATACCATCAGCACGGCATCCTGGCTGTAGGCGTATTGACTGGCCCATGTCCAGGTCGGCAGGTACAGCCCCTTGCGGTTGCTGTCGAGGAGGAACTCCTCCCGGTTGACGCCATCGTCAGCCACCACCCGCACGCTGCCATGGACACATATGAGGAACTGCTCGCAGACCTTGTGTGCGTGTTCGCCGCGAACGTCTCGACTGGGCACATCAAAGACCATGAAGTAGCGCTTGGGCACGAAGGGAATCTCGGCCGGGAAATTGCCCACGGTCAGGGCGCCGCGCATATCCTGGAACACCGGGAATTCGTTCAGCACCACGCCCTTGACCGAAGAGGGCACGCCAGATTCCGCACGGTGGGCGGACGGCGCCGCGCTTGCCCGCGTATCGCTGTTGGTGACGTAGCCCACGATCCGAGCCGGATTGCCGACGACGATGGCATGTGGAGGTACCGAACGGGTGACCACCGCCCCCGCCCCCACCATGGCCGATTGACCGATGGTAATGCCCGGCAGAAGGGTGGCGTTGGCGCCAATCGAGGCATTGCGCTCGATGCGCGTCAGCAGGAACTGCTCGGGATATTGCTTGCTGCGGGGGAAGCGGTCATTGGTGAACGTGGCGTTGGGTCCGATGAACACATCATCGGCCACGCGCAAGCCGTCCCACAGTTGCACGCCGCACTTGACCGTGACTCGATCACCGAGGACCACATCGTTCTCGATGAACACGTGGTCGCAGATATTGCATTCCGCCCCGATGCGGGCGCCCGGCAGGACATGCGCGAAGGCCCAGATGCGGGTGTTCTCGCCGATGTCCTGGCTTTCGCATATGCCTTGCGGATGTACGAAGTAATTCATTCAGGCCACCTGTCCCATTGCCAGTTCACACGCCCTGATCACCTGGTCGACCTCTTCGTCGAGCATTTCCGGGAAGCACGGCAGGGTCAGCAGTTCGTGGCAGACAAGCTCGGTTACCGGCAGCGTCTGCGCGCTCGCATAGGCAGGCTGCTGGTGATCGCCGATGGGGTAATGCACATCAGTGCCTATTCCCTGCTCCTTCAACACCTGGCGAATAGCGTCACGCCCCGCCGTGCGCACGACGAACAGATGGGCGACACTTTCCTCGCCGGGTTCATCCGGCAGTTGCCAGCCAAGCCGGGCGAGCCCGGAACAATATCGCCGGACGATCTCCCGGCGCCGCGCGTTCCAGCCGTCGAGTAGCGGCAACTTCTCGCGCAGCACGGCAGCCTGGATTTCGTCGAGACGACTATTGGCCCCACCGGTCTCTTCGACACAGTATTTCGCCGTCCAGCCGTACTGGCGCAGCCTGGCCACGCGCTCGAGCAATGACTTGTCCTGGCCGGCCACCATGCCGCCATCTCCCAGAGCCCCGAGGTTCTTGGTGGGGTAGAAGCTGAAGGTCGCGAGATCGCCCCAGGAGCCGGCGCAACGACCATGCAGGCGCGCACCATGGGCCTGGGCGCAATCCTCGATCAGCGCTACACCGTGCCGCCGCGTCAGCTCACGTACCGTCTCGACATCCGCCATGCGACCGTAGAGGTGAGTGAGGATCACGGCGCGTGTGGAGGACGAGATAGCGGCCTCCAGTTGCTCGACATCCATCTGCAGATGCACTGGCTCGATATCCACGAAGCAAGGCTCTGCCCCGACGGCCCGAATGGCAGTGCTGGCGTACATGCCGGCATTGGCGACTGTAATGACCTGGTCACCTGGGCCAATACCAAGGGCCCGCAATGCCAAGGTCAAGGCATCAGTGCCATTGCCGACACCCACAGCGCCGACAACGCCCAGATAGGAGGCGAATTCTTTCTCGAACGCCTGGTTCTCCGGACCCAGGATGTAATAGCCGCGCCGCAGCACGCGATCGATAGCCGATCGCAGCTGAGCGTCCAGGGGCCCGTTATGTCGGGCCAGGTCATTGATCAGCAGCATCAGGGGACTCCGTATATGCGCGCGAACCACGGGGCCGCCTTGGCCTGCATCAGGCCAGCGAGGCAACCCAGATATTGGTCGAATAGGGAATGTCGATGCTGTCCGTGCCGAGGCCTTTCAGGAAGTCCTCGATAGACTGCACCACAGCGTGGAAGCCGCTGCCCGCCTGCCTCGCAAGCGTTGCATGGGAGCGCCAGGCCTCGACACATTCCGCGACAGTCTGCTGATGCAGCACGCCGGCGTCCAGATGTACCACGGGGCCGAACAGCCCGGATGACTCGATCACCGCGGTCTGGTCTTCCCGGCGCGTGCCATAGCCGTAGCCGGACACAGCACGCTTGATGATGCTCTCGATCTCTTCCTGGATCGGGTCGTCCAGACGGCGATGATTCCACATGCAGGCGAACGCGCCATTGGGCTTGAGGATGCGCGCCGTCTCCTTGAGTGCCTGCTGCCGGTCGCACACGTTGAACGAGCTGCCGAAGGTCACCATGTCGAAGACGCCGGTCTCCTGGCCAGACTGTTCGCCGGTACCCTCGAACCAGCGCACGTTGGCGAATTGCTCTGTGCGCTTGATGCCATTGGCACGCATCGCATCGTTGGGCTCGACAGCAGTGACGTCGAACTTGCGCGCGGCCAGCATCAGGGTGAGGTGCGCCACTCCTGCCCCGACGTCGCAGACCTTGCCCGACTCCAGCCCGGCGATGGCGAGCATCGCGTCGATGGCTGCATCCGAGTAATCCGGGCGCTTGAGATAGGCGTCGGCCAAGGAGGTGTAATCCCATTCAGTCTTCATGCATGTAGCCCTTTGTTCAGTTGATTCAACAATGCAGTCGCCATCGCATCGGGAGCGAGGGACGGTTCGAATTCCACGACCCAATCGGCGGCCTGCGGCTCATCGATGGCCAAATCCAAGCCCGCCACGTGGCTGATCTCGCCGGCAGCGAAGCGTCGGTAGATACCCTTGGGGTCCCGCCGCTGGAGCTCCTCCAGGGGTACACGCAGGTACACCTCGAAATAACCCGGCAGGTTGGTCCGGTTCCACTCATGGACCTCTCGGAACAGCGAAATGGTGGCGATCACCACTGTCAGTCCCTGGCGAGCGATGACCTGGCACAGGTGCGCGTACTGCATTGCCAGTGCAAGCCGACCTTCTCGACCATGGTTGCCGGCCGAATTGGCCACTGCACCGAAAACCTCGCGCAACTGGTCGCCATCCAGCATCACCACCGCATCGCCCTGGGCACGCAGGCGTTCGGTCACGGCCGTCGCGAGCGTTGATTTGCCGGCGCCGGAAAGCCCGGTGATCCAGACGACGCGGCTCACAGCGGTACACCCTTGGCGAGGTCCGCAGCAGGAATGATACGGTGGTAGAGCGCCAGGTCTCCCGGCTCATCCACCTCACCCCAGGGGCCGACCACGGGGCAAAGGTGAATTCGCCAACCGGCAGCCAGGCCCTTGCGCAACAGGCTCGTCATGTCCAGGCGGTCGATCTCTGCTTCACTGTGGCCCTCGAGGAGTTCGGCCACCTTTCGCCACCCGCTGGGCGTGAACTTCAGCAACCCCATGTACTGGCCCTGGATCTCATCCACACTCGCGCAACGTTCCCCGATGGTTTCCAGCACATCGCCATTGAGGCGGAAGCTCTCGGCATCGGCCAGTGGATCGGCGAAACGTTGCGACCAGAGCCGCAACCAGGCCGGATCGTATGCGATAGCCAGGTCACCCTCGGTGTTCATCAGCGCGGAGACCGTGGCCGGGGTGTAGACGATATCGCTGTAGCTGACGATGCAATCCTCCTGCTGCAGCCACTCCCGGGCCTGCAGCAGCGTGCGCACCATGTTGCTGCTCGACCACGCAGCATTTTCGAAATAGTGCACCGGTTCCTCGAACGCCTCGCGCAGATAGCCGCGCACGATGGAGACCGAATCGATACCCGCGCCCCGGATGGCGTCCAGCTGCCAGTCGAGCAGGCGTCGGCCATGCAGGCGGGCGAAGCACTTGGGCTGCTCGGCGGTCAGTTCACGCATTCGGCTGCCGCGTCCGGCAGCCAGGATGATTGCAGCTGTCATGAAATCTCCAGTCTTGAATCCGGCCCGCTAGGACATGCCCTGCAGTCCGTCGGTCCATGTCTCTTCTCACTCGGTTCAGCCAAGACTGCTCACCAGCAGCTGACGATCCAGGGCATTGAATTCGGCCTCCCGCTCGGGGTGCCACATCACTCCATGCAGGGGAAAATGCGCGTGCCGCACGGCTTCCACCACACCATCGGCGCTTCGCGCCCGCACCACGAACTGTTCGTTCACCTCCCGCGCGGCCCAGCTGTGGAAGCTGTTTACCTGGTGCGGTATGCCGTCCAGCAAGAGTTCGTGGCGGCTGGCCACGTGCCCTTCCACGCGTTCCAGAGGAACGCCGAAGCTGTCCAGCAGCAGTTGCATGCCTCGACACAGGGCGAACAGCGGGCGCCCCGATACCTGGGCCAGGCGCAGTAACTCCTGCTCGGTACGGTCGCGTTCCGGGGCGTCGCCGCCCAGGGAAGCCAAGTCATTGCCGCCCGACAGCACCACGCCATGGGGGCGCAACCGGTCCCAGTACAGTGCCACGCGTTCCGGCTGGTTCGGCACGGGCACGGCCAGGTAGCCGCACTCCGCCAGCCACGCCACCAGACGCTGGTCCACGGCATCGCGGCGCTCGCCCCGACTTGCGAGGATGTCGACCCGCTGGCTCAGCAATACGGTCTTCAACGCAGCACCTCGACGCGCCGGTTGGCACAGTCGACCTTCAGGACTTCGGCTGCTGCCCACTTGCGATAGAGCACCTCGCCGGCACCGATTACTGCCGGCAGGCCCAGTTCATTGGCACGAATCGCCATATGGGAGTTGACCCCGCCATAAGCGGTGATGAACCCCGCGATCCGGTGTGAGAACAGCCAGTCGAAGCCCGGGTCGGCGCTGGGAATGGCGACTATCGCGCCTTCCAATTGATCGCGGCCCTCGTGGGAAACCACTGCTCCGGTCACCTGGGCATGGGTGATGAAGTTGGGCTCGTTCTGTGGCAGGTGGAAGGCGAAAGCATCCTCCGGCCGTGTGATCAGGGGCGGCAGTATCACCTGGCAGGTTTCGGCGAAGCGACGGCGTCCTTCCTTGATGCTGGATGCGATGGCATCCACGGGATCTGCGCTCGCGGCATGCAGCTCCTTGATCACCTGGATGCTGGCGAAGGACATGTCCTCGGCGCTGAAGCCCAGGCTGTGGCCGTATTCGCGGAACAGGGACAGCGCATCGGAAAGGTTGCGGGTGAAGACGAACTTCGCGTACTCGCGCAGCTCGATGCCGGCCTGGAGGAAATCGAACAAACCCACCACATCGTGGGCCAGGCCGTGCTCGGCGAGTAGCTTGCTGATCTGGCGCATCTGTTCCAGGGACAGCGCGAATCGCGCGCCTCGCTTGGCCTCACCGGACAGCGGACGTGTCCAGTCAAAATACAGATCCGGTGTCTCGTCGTAGCGAGGCGAGAGGATGTCATAGGTGCCCGGGCGCAGGTGGCCATAGCGGGCAAGGAAGGTAGTCCTGTCCAGCTGAGCCAGGTCCTGGGTCATCTGCCCACTGACAGTGTTCAGCCCGTTGAGGAAAGCGTCGTACTCCTCACTGTTCAGCACCCCTACTTCCACCAGGGAGCGCAGCAATTGCACAGCAATGAAACCGGCGCGAGCCAGGCCCGCGAACGGCAGGGTGCCGTAGCGGCTGCAATCCTCCAACAACCAGTAGATGCGGGTGACCGGGTCGGTATCGGCGCCAAGGATCTCCTCGCGTCGTGCCAGCAAGGTGTCCAGTTTTTCCTGGTCGGCCCGCCAGAGACCCGTCTCGTTGTGAACGATCCTGTTGGTCAGGTTTCTCAAGCTGTCGGCCAGGCGCTCACATTCGGCTTCACTGAAACCGGCATCCCGCAGCTTGGCGAGGCGCTTGGGCAGGTCCAGCGTGTAGCAGGAGAAGACGATCTCGAACTCCACCTTGTCATGCAGGTTTGGCGCTTCCAGCAACCGTTCGATGTAGTAGTTGACCAACTTGTCGGCCAGCGGACCGTCGATATCGCGCGGGACAAAGGAGTTGAAGCTGACCCGCACATCTATGTACGGCAGACCGTGGAAGTGCAGCATCAGCGGGAAACTGCGCAGGTTGCGGTAACCGTAGTTGTTGCGCTGGTAGGCCCAGATCATGTCGGTCACCAGCTCGCGGTAGAGCGATAGCGCCAGCGGTCTGGGACGTACACCGATGATCTCCGCCGGGTTCCAGTCCGGCATCACGCCATACACGGTGCGCTCGCCGCAGAGGAAGGGCTGCGGACGAATACCCTGGGCGATACGGTCATGAATCAACCGGACGATGCGCCCATGGGCTTCGGGATCGGCGGGCGCCGCACGCATGATCAGCGGCCGCACTTGCAGCAGGTAGAGCTCACCGTTCTCCTCCTGCGCGAATTCGATGTCGATCGCTGGCGTCTGGAACAGCGTCTGCAGCTCCCGCAGTAACTGGATCACCTTCCCCAGCGGTTCTGGAACTACGGATGCGGCGTGATGTGCATAGAAGGTTTGGACCTCGTTGGAGCGTCCGGAGGTCACGCTTTCGGTGCTTCCGCTGGCGTCATCGTAATTGAGGACGAAATAGGGCGCGCCACTGGTGGGGTCCAGGCCGAAGCCGACACCTGAGAGTGCGACGTCCACCAGCATCGGTTGGACGAATACTTCGTCGGAGGGGTGCGCGGATGCGCCGCCCATGGAATCGATCACCGCATTGATGGCGAACTCGAGACCTGCCGCGCTGACATTAAGCTGCGAATCGTACTGGCCGGCGGCGGACGCAAACTCGCCATCTTCCTGACTGCTGCTGCTCCGGGTGGCCATCAGCGGCCAGCCTTGGGCCAAGGCTCGCTTCAGGCAACGCGCCGAGTCCGCGCGCCAATCCCCCACGAGGATGCGCACCTGGGGTAGCAGGGTGGCGGAATGCAGCCGCCCATTCAACGACTCCAGGGTTCCCGCCTTGCTTGAAAATCCGAGTGCCTCAGCCTTCATGCTTCGCATCCGTCAAAAAACCATCCGCCCCATGCTGGAAAATGCCGTCCAGGGGTCTTGTTCGCCAGGCGCGCTGGTACGCGCACAACAGATTTCTGGCGTCGAGACGCCCATCGGTAAGGACGAAGCAAAATGTCAGCCAACATCGGCCAAAAATAGAAAAGCCCCGGAGTACGGGGCTTTAGCGCAAGAAGAGGTGGATAGGCGAGCGACCACCTACCCCAGCTTATTGAACAGACTCAGCCCCGCGATCTTCACGTAACTCTGCTGCGACGCTTCCAGGATGATCGACTGGAACGACAGCCGCGACAGCGCCTCGGCGTAGTCCAGTTCCCGCAGGTCGGCCTGGATGGACTGGTTCACCAGGGTCACGTCTTCGTTGTCGGTGAGGGTCGATTCGACCACGTTCAGGCGCGCGCCGATGTCGCCGCGTACCGAGTCGACCACGGTCATGCCGTTGTCCAGGTTGGTCAGGGCTTCGGCGATGGAGTCGCGGACGAGGTTGTTGCCGGCCGGGGTATCGGGGGAGTTCTCAAGCGCCATGCGCAGGTTGGCGATGGTGTCGAGGATGCCCTGCTTCTGCAGGGTGGGCTGGGGTGTGACCTCGATGGTCTCGCCGCCTACGGGCACGCCGTCGAACTTGATGCTGACGCCGCGGAACACCACCTGGTCGGCGGTTGCGTTATCCGTGTCGATGGCGCCACTGCCGAGCACCGGCGTCGTGGTACCCAGCGCGAAGATTTCGTAGCTGTTGGGGTCGGGGTTGCCGAACACGACCTGTACGCCGGCATTGGGGAACGGCGGGTTGCCGGTGAAGGAAACCTCGTCCTGCACCAGCGGCGCCGAAGGGCTCAGGGTGGAACCTGCGGGGCTGTTGGTCAGGGCGCTGTCCAGCCGTCCGGCATTGATCACGTTCTCGAAGACACGCTTGCCGTTGTCGCTGATGGCGATCTGCAGGGAACTTGCTACCTGCAATTTGCGCTGGCCTTCGTCACCCTGGTAGCTGTAGCTGCCATCCGCATTGCGCACGAAGGGCTGGGTCTTGCCCTGGAAGCCGGAGAAGATGTACTCGCCCCGCGCGTTGCGCGTATTCATCAGGCTCAGCAGTTCGTCCTCGCGCTCCTTGAGTTCGGCGGAGATGGCCTTGCGGTCCTCGGTGCTCAGGGCGCCGTTGCCGGCCTCCCCCGCCAGTTCGCGCACGCGCTGGAGCACGGTGTTGACCGAGTTCAGCGTCACTTCTTCCTGGGTCAGGCTGTTCTTGGCCGCCGTCAGGTTGGAGTTGTACTGATCCAGTACGCCCTGCTGCTGATCGAGTTGCAGAAGGCGTACCGACGCCACCGGATCGTCCGCCGGTGTGAGGATGCGGTTGCCGGTGCTGATCTGTTCCTGGGTGCGGGTGACGTTCGCGTAATTCCGCTGCAGGCCCGACACGCCATTGTTGTATTGCTGGATCGTGGAAATGCGCATGGCGGGCTCCGTTAGCGGAAGGTGCTCATCAAGGTATCGAACAGGCTTCGGGCAACTTGAATCACTTGCGACGAGGCGTTGTAGTACTGCTCGAACTTGATCAGGTTGGCCGCTTCCTCGTCCAGGCTCACTGCCGAGAGCGAGTCGCGGTTGTCCGTGGCCTGCTTGAGGATCGCCGTGCTGGCTTCGCTGTCCACCCGCGCCTGGGCGGTCAGGGTGCCTACCCGCTCCACCAGGTCACCGTAGCTGTCGGTGAAAGTGGAGCCAGTGCCACCCACCAGGGAATCGACACCGATCGCAGCCTTGGTCTGCAAGTCCACCAGCTTGAGGGCGTTACGGTTATCGGACACACCGTTGCTGCTCATGGCGAGGCTGAAGGTGTCGCCGGTTTCCGCCCGTCCGCTGAAGCTCTGGGTGATCTGGTAGTCCTGCGTGGTGGCCGGAGTGCCGGTGGTGACCGAGACGGTATAGCTCAGCTGATTCGTCTGTCCCGGCGTCACGCTCAGGGTTCCGGACGGCGGCTGGGTGATGGTCACACCAGGCGGCAGGCCGGAGAAGCTCAGGCTGCCCGGAGTGCCCGCCGTGTAGTTCATGGTGATGGACGAGATCGCCGCCAGGTGCGTCTGGCTCATGGGCGTCAGCGAGTTGGTGATGTTGGGCTGGCCAATCGCGCCGGTGCCCTTGTTCTGCACGTTCGCTTCCGAATGCAGGGGGGCCGCGAAGGCCAACTGGTCGGCCTGGTCCAGTACCGCGCTGATGTCCTTGGCACCAGTGCGTGTCGGCTGCAGCACGAACTTGTCACCGGTGGTGGGCGGCGGCACACCCAGGGCGATCTGGAAGCCCTGGTCGCGACCCGAGCTGTCCTTGATGGTCAGGGTGCCGGACGGGGTACTGTCGCTGACCACCATCTGCTGGTTGTCGCTCAGGCGACGCACCGTGTAGGGCGGCGTCGCCGTGGCGTCGTACTCCATCTGGTAGTCGCTGGTGTTGAGCAGGCTGGTATTGGTGATGTTCAAGGCCGGTTGGGCATTGCTGTTGCCGGCAAAGGCCTTGACCCGCAGTGCCGACAGGGCCGGGTCGTTGTAATTGCCGAAGAGTGCCGCACCCACCTGCCCTTTCAGGTCCAGGCCCTGGCCGAGCTGGGTATTCACCTGGTCGGTGATCGACATGGCCAGACGCCCCAGGGTGTTCAGGCTGGAGTCCAGCGTCTCGCTGCGATAGCGGATCAGGCCACCCAGCTCGCCACCGCTGAGCTGCGAGGTGACGCCCTGACGGGAATCGCCGCTGACGAACTCCAGTTCGAAACGACTGGGGTCGCCCTTGCCCGGCACCGCCTCCAGGCGGTTGGCGGTGCTCCCTACCACCAGCGGTTGGCCGGTGCCGACGAAGATGCTCTGGGTGCCATCGCTCTGCGGCACCACGTTGACGCCCACATAGGTGGAAAGCTGACGGATCGCTTCGTCGCGAGAGTCCAGCAGGTCGTTGGGGACCTGGCCGCTGGAGGACGCGACGGCGATGGCGTCGTTGAGGCTGGCGATGGAGCCGGCCAGGCGGTTCACCTGGTCCGCCACCGACGACATCTGCTTGTTCAGCGAGTCGTTCTGCGCGCTCAGCCGGTCGTAGATGGTATTGAAGCGGCGCGCCAGCCCCTCTGCCTCCGACAGCACCAGCTGGCGCGCCGGCATGTTGGCGGGGTCTTCGGCGGCGGTCTGCATGGCCGCGAAGAAGCTCTTCATCGACGGCGTGATGCCGGTAGTGGTGCCGGACAACAGCGAGTCGAGCTGGTCGATCTGGCTCTTGTACGCATCCACATCGCTGCTCAGCGAGGTGGTGTTGCGCAGCTGCGCAGTCAGGAACTCGCTGTAGCTGCGACGGATATCCGTCAGGGTGGCGCCGCTGCCGATGTAACCCGAGCCGGAGAACTGCGGCAGGGTCGTGGACTGCGTCGCGCTCTGCCGCGTGAAGCCGGGTGTATTGACGTTGGAGATGTTGTGGCCGGTGACGGTGAGCTGTGTCTGGCTCACGCGCAGCCCCGACAGGCCAATGTTCAGTAAGTCAGCCATGACTCAAGCCTCATATCCTGGTGGTCGTGCTGTCGACTGCAGCAACGGCCTGGTAAACCTGCATGCCGCGGGCAATCTGGGAAATCTTGCGGGCGTATTGGGGGTCGGTGGCGTAGCCGGCCTTCTGCAGCTCGCGAACGAACTGCTCGGAGTTGTCAGCGGAATTCAGCGCCTTGTCGTAGCGGTCGTTGTTCTGCAAGAAGCTCACGAAGTCGTGGAAGCTCTGCTCGAAGGAGTTGTAGGAGCGGAACGATGCCGCCTCCTTCACCGCCTTGCCGCCCTTGTACTCGGTGGTCATCACCCGCGCGGAATCGCCGTCCCAGCTCTTGTGGGCCTTGATGCCGAACAGGTTGTGGCTGCTGGTGCCATCGCCTTCGCGGATGATCGACTTGCCCCAGCCGGTTTCCAGCGCGGCCTGGGCCACCAGGTAGCGCGGGTCGACACCGATGCGTTCAGCGGCCTTCTCGGCCATCGGCAGCAGCGTCTCGATGAATTCATTGCGGGACGCGAACACACGCTTGCTGGTGCCCTTGGTGGCCTCGACGCCCACCGACTCGCGCTCCGGAGCGGCGTAGGTCTTGGCCGGGGTCCAGTCCTTGCCGGCCAGTGAGGTACCGGCAACCTGCTCGGGCGACGGCACGATGCCGGCGGCCTGGCGGTCGCTGAGCTTGCCCGGCAGGGCCAGACGACGCTGGTTGAGCAGCTTGGAGTCGTCGCGCTCCGCGAAGCCCGAGGCCTCGGCTTTCGCCACCTGCTTGCTGCCCTGCACCGGCCAGTTGGCCTGGACGCCGGATTGCACCTGGGCGAAGGGATTGGGGCCCGTCGACTTGTTGGTCTTGGACAGCTGACGGGTCAGCACATCGGCCAGGCCGACGCCGCCCTGCTTGGACAGGGTTACGGCCAGCTGCTGGTCGTGCATGTCCTGGTAGGTCTTGGTCTCGTTGCTGTTCAGGTAGTTGCCTTCGGCGAAGGCTTCGCCCGCCTGACGCATGGACTTCATCATCTCGTTGAGGAACAGAGATTCGAATTCCTGGGCCACCTTGCGGATGTTGGCCTCGCTGTCGCGATCCTTGCCGGTCTTGAACTGGCTGAGCCGGTTCAGGTCGGTGTAGGCGCCGCTGTCCACCTTGGAACCGCTGGCGAGACCTGCGGAGAATTTCGCGTTCATCGCTTTCCCTTAAATCACGATCAGGTCGGCTTGCAGGGCGCCGGCCTGCTTCAGCGCTTCGAGAATGGCCATCAGGTCGGATGGCGCAGCGCCCACCTGGTTGACCGCGCGGACAATCTCATCAAGCGTCGTGCCGGGGCCGAACTTGAACATCGGCTTGGCTTCTTCCTCGGCATTGACCTTCGAGCGCGGCACCACGGCGGTCTGGCCACCGGAGAAGGCTTCCGGCTGGCTGACGATCGGGTCCTCGGTGATGGTGACGGTCAGGCTACCGTGGGTCACGGCGGCCGGCTGCACCTTCACGTTCTGGCCGATGACGATGGTGCCGGTGCGCGAGTTGATGATGACCTTGGCCACGGCCTGACCGGCCTCGACTTCCAGGTTCTCGATCACCGAGAGGTAATCCACGCGCTGGCCTGGATCCAGCGGTGCGCTGACCCGGACCGAGCCGCCGTCCACCGCCTGGGCGACGCCCGGGCCGAGCAGTTCGTTGAGCTTGTCGACGATGTTCTTCGCGGTGGTGAAGTCCGGGCGGTTGAGGTTCAGGGTGAGGAAATTGCCCTGTTCGAAACCACTCGGCACCGGGCGCTCCACGGTGGCGCCGGAAGGAATGCGCCCGGAGGACGGGACGTTGACGGTGATCTTCGAACCGTCGCTGCCCTCAGCGTCGAAACCGCCCACCACCAGGTTGCCCTGAGCGATGGCGTAGACGTTGCCGTCGATACCTTTCAGCGGGCTCATCAGCAGGCTGCCGCCACGCAGGCTCTTGGCGTTGCCGATGGAGGAAATGGTGACGTCGATGGTCTGGCCCGGCTTGGCAAACGGCGGCAGGTCGGCGTGGATGGACACCGCCGCGACGTTCTTCAGCTGCACGTTGCCGACGTTGGCCGGCACCTTGATGCCGAACTGCGCCAGCATGTTGTTGAAGGTCTGCAGGGTGAACGGCGTCTGGGTGGTCTGGTCACCCGTGCCGTTCAGGCCCACCACCAGGCCGTAGCCGATCAGTTGGTTGCTCCGCACGCCCTGGATGCTCGCCAGGTCCTTCAGGCGCTCGGCCTGGGCAACGCCCGCGGCGAGCAGCAGGCAGAGTGCGGTGATCAGTCGCTTCATGGTCGGCCTCATCAGAACGGGAACAGCGGGCTCATGAAGAACCGGTCGAACCAGCCGGGCTGGCTGGCATCGGCGAAGGCGCCGGTGCCGGAATAGGTGATGCGCGCATCGGCCACACGGGTGGACGGCACGGTGTTGTCGGTACCGATGTCGTCGGCGCGGACCATGCCGGCGATGCGCACCAGTTCGTCGCCGGTGTTCAGGGTCAGCCACTTCTCGCCACGGACCGCAAGGATGCCGTTGGGCAGCACTTCGGACACGGTGACGGTGATGGAGCCGGACAGGCTGTTGCTCTGCCCCGCCTTGGAATCGCCCTTGGTGTCGCGGGTGGCGTTGTACTCGGCATCCAGGGACAGGCGCGCGGCATCCAGCGGGTTCAGGCCGCCGTTCGGGTTGTTCACCGACACACCGCCGCCAAACAGCGAGGTCAGGCCGATGTTGGCGTTGCTGTCCTTCTGGATCTGCGAGTTGGCGTTCTTGCTGGCCTGGGTGCGCTCGTTGAGGGTGATGGTGATGATGTCACCCACGCGATAGGCCTTGCGGTCGTCGTAGAGGTTGGTCTCGAAACCGGCCTGGTAGATGGCGCCATTGTTCTGCGCCACCGGCAGCGGAGTGCGCGGCAGGACCGGCGCGTAGTACGGATCGTTCGGCCGCGGAGCCGGCTGCACACAGCCCTGGACAAGGGTGATACCGAGCAGCGGGAGAAGAATGATCAGCCGGTTCATGGCGACTACCTCAGGGCGTTACAGGTTCTGCGTGACGAAGGAGAGCATCTGGTCGGCGGTGGAGATGACCTTGGAGTTCATCTCGTAGGCGCGCTGGGTGGTGATCATGTTCACCAGCTCCTCGACCACGCTGACGTTGGAGTTTTCCAGGGTGTTCTGCTGCACGGTGCCAAGGCCGGTGAGGCCCGGCGTACCGACTTGCGGCGCACCGCTGGAAGCGGTCTCCAGGAACAGGTTGTTGCCGATGGCCTGCAGGCCGCCGTAGTTGACGAAGTCGGCGGTCTGGATGTTGCCGATCACCTGGGCGGCGGGGTTGCCGGTGGTGGTCACGGAGACGGTGCCGTCCTCACCCACGGTGAAGGTCTGCACTTCGGCGGGCAGGACGATGGCCGGCTCCAGGGCAAAGCCCTGGGAGGTGACGATCTGGCCGTCGGAGTTGAGGTGGAAGCTACCGTCGCGGGTGTAGGAGACGGTGCCATCGGGCAGCAGCACCTGGAAGAAGCCACGGCCGTTGATGGCCATGTCCAGCGGCTGTTCGGTGGTCTGCAGGCTGCCCTGGGTGAAAATCTTCTGGGTGCCGGCGATGCGCACACCGGTACCCAGTTGCAGGCCGGTGGGCAGTTCGCTGTCCTGGCTGGTCTGGCCACCGGGCTGGCGGCGGATCTGGTACAGCAGGTCTTCGAACTCGGCGCGGTCGCGCTTGAAGCCCGTGGTCGAGACGTTCGCCAGGTTGTTGGAAATGGTGGTCAGGTTCATGTCCTGGGCGGACAGGCCGGTCTTGCTGACCCAGAGTGCCGGAAGCATCTATTTCTCCTCGGGCGCCGGAAACATGGCGCCGCGTACTGGTGATTAGCTGAACTGCAAGACCCGCGCCATTGCCGAAGAATTGTCCTCGGCGGTGCGCATCATCTTCACGGAAAGCTCGAACTGGCGGGACAGCGAGAGGATCGCGGTCATCTCTTCCACGGCGTTGACGTTGCTGGCTTCGATGAAGCCGGAGGTCACGCGGACGTTGGCGTCGGCCTGCACCGCCTGCTGTGGGTCCTTGATCCGGATAAGGCCGTCGGTGCCCTTCTCCAGTTGCTTGGGATCGGGGTTGACCAGCTTGATGCGGTCCACCTCGGCCACCACGTTGGGGGCCTCGCCCAAGGCACGAATGCTGATGGTGCCGTCCTGGCCAATCTCGACTTTCTGCTCCGGCGGAATGGCGATGGGACCGGCATTGCCCATGACCGGCAAACCATTGCCGGTGCGGAGCTGGCCAAGGGCATCGATCTGCAGGCTGGCGGTGCGCACATAGGCTTCGCCGCCGTCGGCGGCCTGAACGGCAATCCAGCCCTCCCCCTCGATGGCCACGTCCAGGTCGCGACCGGTTTCCTGCAGGGCACCGGGAGTGAAGTCAGTGCCGGGCCGCTCGGTCATGGCATAGACCCGCGACGGAAAGCTGTCACCGAACACCGGCATGGAGCGCGCCTGTTCGAAGTCGCGGCGGAAACCGGAGGTCGAAATGTTCGCCAGGTTGTTGGCATGAGCACGCTGGGCCAGGCTGTTCTGGCTGGCTCCGCTCATTGCGACATAAAGCATCTTGTCCATGAATCTCTCCGAGTGGGCGTTGCCGCCCTTGGCGCTGTGCAAGCTATCCAGCAAGCCGCGTGCCAACCTCTAAATTCACAAACAACCTATTGAAATAAAAGGATTTTTCAGAAAAGAAAAAGGCCCTTTGCAGGGCCTTGTCAAAGCGCTGGCGGCGAGGGGATGCCGCCAGCGGCAAGGGGATTTGCCGCTTGGGAAACGCTTTCCCGGCTTGCTTCTCGTAGGAGCGAATTCATTCGCGATCGGCCGACGCAGCCGGCCCAGGCCTCAGACGGGCAGGTCTTCGACCTGCTTCGCGATTGAAATCGCTCCCACAGGCAGTCTATTTATCAGCGGAGGTTGATGATGGTTTGGGTGACGGCGTCTTCCGTCTGGATAGTCTTGGCGTTCGCCTGGTAGTTGCGCTGGGCGACGATCAGGTTCACCAGTTGGTCCGATAGTTCGACGTTGGAGTCTTCCAGCGCACCGGCCTGCAGGGCACCCAGGGTGCCGGAACGCGGGGTGCCGACTACCGGCTCGCCGGACTCGAACGATTGCACCCAGCCGGTCTTGCCTACCGGGGTCAGGCCCTGGACGTTGGCGAAGTTGGCGAGGATCACCTGGCCCTGCACCTTGGACTGGCCGTTGGTATAGCGGGCGAAGATCACACCGGTGTCGTCGATTTCCAGGCCTGCCAGTTGGCCGGTGGTGTAGCCGTCCTGGCTGATGCTGTTGACGGCGAACGAACTGGAGTACTGGGTGGAGCCACGGATGTCGACGCTGATGCCGCCGGCGTTGGCGGTGGCGCCGTTGGACGACCAGTTGGCCGGGGTGCCGCCGTCGGAAACTGCGGGCACCCAGTCGTCGAGGTTCATCAGGCCAGTGGCGGGGTCGTAGTTCAGCTCGCCGCCTGCGGTCATGCCTGCGGTGTCCAGGCTGCCGTCGGCGTTGAACAGCAGGTTGGTGGTGTGCGGGTCGGTACTGGCCGGGTTGGACGGATTGCGTCCATCCACCAGCACCGCCATGGTCCAGTTGTTGGTCACCGGCGGAGTGGCGGCCGGGTCCGAGTTGTTGATGAAGTACTGGGTCATGACGTGGGCGTTGCCCTGGGAGTCATAGATGTTGACCGAGGTGGACGAGGTGTAGGTGGTCGGGTCGCTCGGATCGAACGGCGTATTGGTCGGCGCCTTGGTGGTGGAGTTCAGGTTGAACTTCTGCGCGACCTCGGTGGTGGCCTTGGGCGCCTGGTTGGAAGTCTGGATCTGCAGGTCGCTGACTACGCCGTTCTGAACGTTGCCATTGCCATCGATGCCGTAGCCCTGCAGGCGATAGCCGAAGTTGTTGACGATGTAGCCGTTGCGGTCAGTACCGAAGTAACCGGCGCGGGTGTAGCTGATCTCGCCGTTGTTGCTGGTCTGGAAGAAGCCGTTGCCGTTGATGGCCAGGTCCAGGGCGTTCTGGGTGTAGTTGATGTTGCCCTGGTTGAACAGCTGGGACACGTCGCCCAGGGCCACGCCGCTACCCTGGGCGTTCTTGCCGGTGCCGAGCACCGAGGCGGCATAGACGTCGGCGAACTCGGCACGGGACTGCTTGAAGCCCGCGGTGCCGGCGTTGGCAATGTTGTTGCCGGTGACGTTGAGGTCGCTGGTCGCTGCGCGCAGACCGCTGAGACCGATGTTGAACGCCATTACTTTCTCCTTTGCCGGTGCTTCCCGGCGCTCTTGACCGGGAAGTTACTGACCGATGACCTGGACCTTGGACAGGCCGACGCTGCCGATGCCGGCGAGGTTGAGCATCAGCTCGCCGCCGTTCTGGCCGAGGGTGACGCTGTCGACGTTGGCCGGAAGCATGGTGTAGAGGGCTTTGGTTTCGCCGCTGTACTGGGCCTGGGCTTCGAACTTGTAGGTGCCAGGCGGCATGACCTTGCCGCTGGAGTCCTTGCCGTCCCACATGAAGCTGACGCTGCCGGCCGGTTGTTCGCCGAGGTTGATGCGGTTCACCAGGGTGCCGGCATTGTCGTAGACGTTGACCCAGACGTTGCTGCTGGAAATGGGCAGGTTGGCGCTGGCCTTGAAGGTTTCCGCGGTATCCACCACGGCCTTCTCGCTGGGCACGATGACCTTGCGCCCCACCAGGGACGAGGCCTGCAGTGCCTGGGAAGACTGGTAGCCGGACAGCAGCGAACCCATGCTGCTGTTCAGCTTCTCGATGCCTTCCACCTGGCTGAACTGCGCCAGCTGGGCGATGAACTCGCCGTTCTCCTGGGGCGCCAGCGGGTCCTGGTTGTTCAACTGGGCGACCAGCAGCTCGAGGAACTCGTTCTTGCCGAGGTCCTTGCTCTTGGTTTCGTTCTTGATGGCGTACTGGTCGAGGAACGACTGGCCATCGGTGGACGCTACGTTACTGACACTCATGCTGTTCCCTCGCGCGCTATCACTGACCCAGGGTCAGCACTTTCTGCATCATCTGTTTGGCGGTGTTCATCATTTCCACGTTGGTCTGGAAGGACCGGCTGGCGGAAATCATGTCGGCCATCTCTTCAACCACGTTCACGTTCGGGTAGTAGACGTAGCCGTCCGCGTTGGCCGCCGGGTGGTTCGGCTCGTAGCGCGGGGTCAGGGTGCTCTGGTCCTCGATCACGCCAAGCACCTGTACGCCGGCGCCGGACTGGTCCTGGTCGCCGAACAGCGAACCACGGTCGCCATTGCCCAGGCTGTCCTGCATCACGGTGGCGAACACCGGATGGCGGGCGCGGTAGGTCTGGTCGAGGCTGGAGGACACCGTTTCGGCGTTGGCGATGTTGCTGGAGATGGTGTTCAGCCGAGTGTTCTGGGCACTCATGCCGGTGCCGGCGATGTTGAAGATGCTGGACAGGGACATGGCTTGGCTCTCCGTTATTCGCCGCGCAGGGCGTTCATCAGCCCTTTGAACTTGCTATTGAGGAAGGTGAAGCTGGCCTGGAACTGCATGGCGTTCTCGGTGTAGTTCGACTGTTCCAGCTGGGCGTCGACGGTGTTCTGGTCGATGGCGGCCTGGAACGGAACGCGGTACTTCAGCGAGGCATCAGCGATCTCGAAACCTTCGGCGGCAATGTGGTGCTCGTTGGTCCGGGCGGCCTGGAAGCTGCCGTGCGCGGCCTTCTCCGACTGCTGGGCCAGCACGCTGGCGAAGTCCAGGTCGCGAGCCTTGTAGTTCGGGGTATCGGCGTTGGCGATGTTGTTGGCCAGCACCTCGCCACGCTGAGCGCGGAAGCTGAGGGCTTGCTGATGGATGCCGAGGGCCTTTTCGAAACTGATGCTCATGTCCGGAACCTTTGCCAGTGGCAATGTGGTTTTGCTTGCCTGACATTCAGCAAAGGCCGTGCCAAAAACATTTTTCTTTTATTTTCAGCACGTTAGCGCAATGTGGAGCGGCAAAAAGCGGCAATAGACGCTGGTCGGGCGGCAAAGCGGCAAGGGCTGTTTGCCGCTGGTTGCCGCTTTGCCGGGGGTACGAGTGGTGGGAGCGAATTCATTCGCGAATGAATTCGCTCCCACCGGGAAAAGAAGAAGGCCGCCCTTGGGCGGCCTTGCTGCACTCATCGAGCCAGCGGATACAACCTGTCGTCGAACTGGTCCAGCCGGGGAAACGCGAGCGGCACATCCTGCTCCAGCCCCTGCAGTCGCGCCTGGTAGTCACGCAGGAAATCCTGGCGCGCGTCATTGCTGATATAGGGCACGTGCCAGGCCACGAAAGGCGGCAACACGTCCAGGCCGACGTAGGCCAGGGTGCCGCGCAGCAGCGGACGCAGCATGTCTTCCAGCGGACCATGAATGGCGCCCTCGCCGAACATGTGCTCGCGGCCGCCCAGGGTCAGGGTGACCAAAGCCTTCTTGCCGGCCAGGCCGCCCTGGTCGTAGAAGCGCTTGCCGCCGTAGCAGATGCCAGACACCAGCACCCGATCGATCCAGCCCTTGAGGATTGCCGGCACCGAGAACCAGTAGAGCGGGAAGTTGAGAATCAGCAGGTCGGCCCAGAGCAGCTTATCCAGCTCGCGCTGGATATCCGGCGCAATCTTGCCGGCCTTCACGCCTTCGCGCTGTTCCAGGGCGTAGACCAGGTAATCGGGGTTCTGCCGCTCGCTGAAATCGGCAGCGCTGGCGACCGGGTTCCACTCCAGTGCGTGGAGGTCGGACTGGCGGACTTCATGCCCCTGCCCTTGCAGGGTTTCCACTGCGAGATCGCGCAAGGCGCTGCAGAACGACTGCGGCTCGGGGTGGGCATGGACGATCAGAATCTTCATGGGTGTTCCTTATGGCACGGTCCGTAGGTTGTTGCAGAGCGCAGCGAAGCCCAACAATCAGGGATACGCCGCGCAACGCAAACCTTCATTCATGCGATTTCTAGTTGATCAATCAGTTCGGCTGCACAGCGGGCAATGCGGCGACAGGCCTCTTGCAGCGGCTCACTGCCCAGCACCAGGCCCAGGCGGATATGCCCGGCCGCGCTGGGGCCAAACGCTTCACCTGCCAGTACCGACACGCCATGGTTGTCCAGCAACCGATCAGCGAAGTCCTGGGCGGACAGGCCGGTCGGGCGGATATCCACCATCACGAACATGCCGCCGTCCGGTCTCAGCGCACGCAAGCCGGGACAGCCTTCGAGGGTGGCGCACACCAGGTCACGCCGCTGGCGATAGGCCTCGCGCATGGCTTCCAGCTCCGGAAGTCGCGCCTCGAGGGCAACGCAGGCGGCGTCCTGAACGAAGTCCGGCGAGCCGTAGAGCATGCACAGGGCGAGGTTTTCCAGGTGCCCGGTCAGTTCCTCCGAACCGACCACCCAGCCCACGCGCCAGCCGGTCATGGCATGGGACTTGGACAGGCTGTTGATGGTCGCGGTGCGCTCGGCCATGCCCGGCAGGCTGGCCGGGCTGATGTGCTCACCCTCGAACAGCAGCTCGCTGTAGACCTCGTCGGAGATCATCCACAGGTCATGGGCGATGCAAAGTTCGGCCAGGGCGTTCCAGGTGGAACGCGGCAGGCTGGCGCCGGAGGGGTTGTGCGGGCTGTTCAGGGCCAGCGCGCGAGTGCGCGGAGTGATAGCGGCAGCCACGTCCTCGGGCTGGATGCGGAAGCCGTTCTCCGAACGCACCGGCACCGGCACCACCTTGGCTCCGCAGGCACCGAACACCGCCTCGTAGGTGACGTACATGGGCTCGGCGACGATAACCTCGTCCCCCGGGTTGAGCAGGCACTGCACCACGCAGAACAGCGCACACTGGGCGCCGGCCAGCACCACCACCTGGTCGGAACCCACGCTCTGTCCGCTGCGCCGGTTGTGCCAGGCGGCAATGCGTTGCCGCAGGGGGAGCTTGCCGCGCACGTCGGAGTAGTGGGTATTGCCGTTGAGCAGGCTGTCGATGGCCGCCTGGATGATGGGCTGCGGCGTGTCGAAATCGGGGTCGCCTACCGACAGCAGGAGAATGTCGTCACCGTTGGCCTGGCGCTCCAGCGCACGGTAGTGAATGTTCCAGGCCGCCGCGCCGTCGCCGGCGATACGTTGGGTGAGGTCGGAAAAGCGCATGTTCAACTCCTTGCCTGATGCTCAACGAGCACAGGCATGTTTCAGTTCGATCAGGGTGACGCCGGGGTGGCCGAAGCCTGCGCGCAGGTCGTCTTCCAGTTCGTCGAGGCTGCGGGGCTGCTTCACGGCGCAATGGAAGGCCCGGGCCAGGCCGGCGAAGTCCGGGTTGCGCGGCAACACGCCCACCGGCTCGATATCCAGGGCCAACATGTCGTCGCGGATCTGGCCCAGGGCGTCGTTGTTCCACAGCAGCACCACCAGCGGGCTGTCGAGTTCCTCAGTGGCGGTCGCCAGTTCCTGGGCGGTGTAGAGGAAACCACCATCCCCCACCAGCACCAGGCCGGGCCGTTCCGGTGCGCCGAACTTGGCACCGATGCCGGCTGGCAGGCCGTAGCCGAGGGTGCCGTAGCCGGTGGGGTGCAACCAGCTGCGCGGTGCCCGGCTGGCGAAGGCGTAGTTGCCGGTGTAGGCCAGCTGGGTCATGTCGGTACTGATGAAGGCATCTGCCGGCAAGGCAGCGGCAACGCGGTCGAGAATCGCCTGGTGGATACCCTGCAGCGGTGCGTGCCCGTTGCGGATGGCCTCATGCAGCCGGGCGACACGGGCAACAGATGCCTCCCCTGCCCTGCCCGTTTCCGGCAGGCGCTGCAGCAGTGCCTCCAGGGTCTGGCGGGCGTCGCCCTTGAGCGCGACGGCACAGGGATAGAAGTCGTTGAACTTGCGCGGATCGATATCGATTCGGATCAGCTCGCCGGACAGCGGCAGGCGTTCGCGCCAGAAATCGGTATCGGCCATCTCGGTGCCCACCGCCAGGACCAGGTCGGCCTCGGCGATCATCTCCCAGCCCGGCGCAACACAAAGGCTGGCACCGGCATTGAGCGGGGCCTCCGGCGGCAACAGTCCCTTGCCGGCCACGCTGGTGAATACCGGAGCGGCCAGACGTTCGCTGAGTGCCTGCACGGCGCCGGCAGCTTCCAGCGCGCCACCACCGGCGATGATCATCGGCCGCTTGGCTGCCGCCAGCCGCTTGGCAGCAGCGTCCAGGGATTCGCCATCGGCCACGCCTCGGCCAGGACGGCGTACCACCTCAGCGGTCCAGTCACGGGCCACCGGCGCGGCGAGTACATCCAGCGGTACCGAGATATGCACAGGGCGCGGGCGCTCACCATCGAATACGGCGAAGGCCCGCGCCACCAGCTCGGGCAGGTCTTCCGGGGTCAGGGCTACAGCCGAGAAGGCCGTGATGGGCGCGGTGATGGCGCGCTGGTCCTGGGTCTCGTGCAGACAACCCCATCCCTTGCCGAGGCTGGCGGTGTGGTTGACGCTGGAAATCACCAGCATCGGAATCGAATCGGCATAGGCCTGCCCAATGGGTGTAGCCGCGTTGGTTACGCCCGGGCCGGTGATGATGAAGGCCACGCCGGGCTTGCCGCTGACGCGCGCGTAGCCGTCGGCCATGAAACCGGCGCCCTGCTCGTGGCGGGTCAACACATGGCGGATGCCACTGCCGGGCAGGCCGCGATACAGCTCCAGGGTGTGCACGCCGGGAATGCCGAACACGGTGTCCACGCCGTAGTTGGCCAGGAGGCGGACCAGGGCCTGGCCGCCAGTGAGAGTGTTCTGTTGCATGAGGTGTCTCCTCGAATCGATGCCAAGACCTGTAGGAGCGAGCTTGCTCGCGAATCGCCAGCAAGCTGGCTCCTACAGGGGAGATGTCATTCCGCGATGCGAATCAGCGCATCCACCGCCACGGCACCGTCGGCGCCGACCAGCAGCGGATTCACGTCCAGCTCCAGCAAGCGTCCGGCGTTCTCGCAGGCGTAGTCGGCCACCGAGCGAATGGCGGCCACCAGCGCGTCCAGATCTGCTGCAGGGCGACCACGGAAGCCGGTGAGCAGCGGCGCACTGCGCAAGCTCAGCAAGGCATCGCGGATCGCGGCATCGTTGGTAGGCAGCAGCAGACTGCGGCTGTCCTTCAGCAACTCGACGAGAATGCCGCCGGCGCCTATCACCAGGGCCAGGCCGAATCCTTCCTCGCGCTTGACGCCCACGATCAGCTCCGCAAGTGGCGGTGTGGCCATGCGCTCCAGCAGCACCTGGTCGAAGGCCACGTCCGGTGCGTAGGCGGCAATGCGTTGCCGCATTTCGCCCAGGGCCCGTTGCAGCGCTTCGGCATCACGCAGATTGAGAGCCACGGCGCCGGCTTCGGTCTTGTGCGGCAGGTCTGCGCTGACGGCTTTCAGCACCAGCGGGTAACAAAGCTGGCCGGCATCCTCCACGGCACGCTCTGGCGTACTGAGCAGCGCCTGCGGAACCGGCAGGCCAAAGGTGCGCAGGGCCTGTTTGGATTGCCATTCATCCAGCAACTCACCGCCGGCCAGAGGCGACGGGCTCAGGGGCACCAGGGCCGACTCGCCCCGGGCCAGCAGTGCTTCACGGCGTTGCTTATAGGCGGCGATCCGGCCCCAGGCGGCCAGGCCGTCCTCCACGCCTTGCAAGGCAGCGACGCCACGGGCATGCAGGTACTCGCGGGCGGATTCCGGCAGCAGTTCCGGGAAGGCCGAGGCAATGAAACCGGTCTTGCCATGACGCTCCAGGGCTTCGCAGTACAGCTCCAGCAGCAGGTCGCACTGGGGCCGCTCTCCGGTCTCCTCGCCCGGGTAATCGAGCACCAGCAGCGCGGCGTCAGCAGGACTGCTCATCGCACTGTCGAGCATGCGTGCGAGGGCTTCCCCATCGCCCCAGATGGCGGTGGTGAAGTCCAGCGGGTTGGCGATATTGGCGTAACCCGGCAGGACCTGCGCCAGCTCGTGGCGTTGGCCGTCGTCCAGCTTCGGCAGCTGCAGGCCGTTGGCTTCGGCGTAGTCGGCGATCAGCCCGGCATCGCCGCCGGAGCAGGCCAGGGCGATCAGGCCTGGGCCGCTTGGCAACTTACCGCAGGCCGCTGCCTTGAGGGTTTCCATGAAACTCACCGGGCCGCTGACACGAATCACCCCGAGGCGGTCGAAGAGGCTGTCGTACAGCGCATCGGAGCCGGCCAGGGAGCTGGTGTGGCTGAGGGCGAGTTCTGCGCCTATCTGAGACACGCCGGTCTTCAGGGCGATGATCGGGATGCCTTTCTCCAGGGCCTTGTGCGCCGCCCGGGCGAAGCCCGGTACGTTCTTCAGACCTTCGAGATGCAGGCCGATGGCGGTGACGCGGGGCTCATCCAGCAGCACATCCATCAGCTCTGCCACGCCCAGTTGGGCCTGATTGCCTACAGAGGCCATGTAGGCCACCGGCAGAGAACGGTCGCTCATGGACAGGTTGTAGGCGAAGTTGCCGCTCTGGGTGAGCACGGCCACGCCCTTCTCCACCAGTTGGCCACCGTGGGCCACCGGCCAGAGGGCGGCGCCGTGGAGGTAGTCCAGCAGGCCGTAGCAGTTGGGTCCGAGCAGCGCCATGTCACTGGCCGCTGCCAGCAACTGCGCCTGCAGGGCCTGGCCCTCGGCACCGGTTTCGGCGAAGCCGGAGGCGTAGCAGATGGCCCCGCCGGCCCCCTTGGCGGCCAGGGCGGCGACGCTGTCCAGCGTCTGTTCACGGTTGGTGGCGATGAACACCGCGTCCGGCCCGCACGGCAGGTCGGCGACGCTAGCCACACAGGGCACGCCTTCCAGTTCGGCGTGCTGGGGATTGACCAGCCACATCTGGCCGGCGAAGCCACCTTCGGCGCAGCGCTTGAGGGCGCGGGCCATGCTGCGACCACCGATGAAGGCCAGGTGCCGGGGCGCCAGCAGGCGCTTGAGGTTGTCTCGATTCATGTCGGATCTCGGAATAGGTTTTGCCGGATTTCCCTCACCCCTGCCCCTCTCCCTGAGGGAGAGGGGAGCTGTAGCGTCAGCGCAGCAGCGGGCGCAGCAGTTCGCGGGAAATGATGTGGCGCTGGATTTCCGAAGTGCCTTCCCAGATCCGCTCGATCCGGGCGTTGCGCCAGATGCGCTCTACCGGGCCTTCGTCCATCAACCCCATGCCGCCGAAAATCTGCACCGTCTCGTCGGCCACCTTGCCCAGCACTTCGCTGGCGAAGAGCTTGGCCATGCCGGCTTCGCCATCGGTCATGGTGCCCTGGTCCATCTTCCAGGCGGTGTGCAGGGTCATCAGCTCGGCCGCGCGAATCTGCGTGGCCATATCAGCGAGCTTGAAAGAGATGCCCTGGTAGGTGCCGATAGGCTGGCCGAACTGCTTGCGGTCGGCGGCCCATTGCAGCGACAGGTCGAGTGCACGCTGCGCCTGGCCGACGCAGTTGGCCGCGACCATCACACGGCCGGCGGTGAGCCAGGCGTTGGCCACCTCCCAGCCCTTGTCCACTTCGCCGAGGACCTTGGAGGCTGGCACGCGGCAGTCATCGAAGAAGATTTCGTAGGTGTGGTAGCCCTTGTTGCTGACACAGCGGGGGCCACGGCGCACGGTCATGCCGGCGGTGCCCTTGTCCACCAGGAAGGCGGTGACGGCATTGCGCTTCTTGCCGTTGTGCTCGTAGGTGTCGGTGACGGCGAAGACGATGGCGAAATCAGCATGGCCGGCATGGCTGATGAAATGCTTTGCGCCGTTCAGCACGAAGTCGTCGCCATCGCGCACCGCGCGGGTCTTGATGGAGTTGGCGTCGGAACCGGCGCCCGGTTCGGTCAGGGCGAAGCAGTCGATCTTCTCGCCCTGAACGCAGGGCAGCAGGTACTGCTCGATCTGCTCACCCTTGCAGGCCATGAGGATTTTCGAGGGACGCGCGACGAATACGTGAAGCGCCCAGGACACCCTGGACAGCTCGCGCTCCACCAGTGCCTGGGACAGGTAGTCGAGCCCGCCGCCGCCTACTTCCTCCGGCATGTTGAAGGCATAGAAACCCGCCGCCAGCGCCTTGCCGCGAATCTGCGCGGCAAGCTCCGGGGACACGGCGTCGGCGCGGTCCACGGCTTCTTCATGGGGCAGCAGTTCCTTGTCGACGAATGCGCGCACCGCGTCGACCAGCATTTCCTGTTCCTGGGTCAGTTGGAAGTTCATTGCTCTGTCCTCTGGCGGGTTCGGCGCATCAGCGACCGGTGAATTGGGGGGCACGCTTTTCGGCAACGGCGCGCAGGGCTTCGGCGGCATCCGCGCTGCGGCCGCACAGCAGCCCGGCGACCTGCTCCGCAGCCAGTTGCTCGGCCAGGCTGCGGCTGGCGCCGCCCTGGATCAGGGCCTTGGTCTGGGCGAACGCGAAGGTCGGGCCGGCGGCCAGGCGCGCAGCCAGTTCACCGGTAACGGCCTGCAGTTGCTCGTCGGCGCACACCTCGCCCACTAGGCCTACGGAAAGTGCCCGCTCGGCGCCCCAGAGCTCGTCGAGGAACAACAGGCGCTTGGCCTGCTCGGCGCCGATCAGGCGCGGCAAGTGCCAGCTGGCGCCAGCATCCGGTGAGTAGGCCATGCCGGTGTAGCCGGCCTTGAAGCGCGCGGAGGCGGCAGCGATTCGGAAATCGCAGCACAGCGCCAGGTCCATGCCCGCGCCGACCGCCGTGCCGTTGACGGCGGCGATGGTGGGCTTGGCCAAGCCATGCAGCTGGGTCATCAGGGCGTGGGCGGCTTCGGTCCAGCCATAGGTTTCCAGTTCGCCCCGGGCTTCGGCTTCGGCCCACTCGGCAAGGTCTGCGCCTGCACAGAAGCTGCGCCCCTCACCGCTCAGGATGACCACGCGCACAGCAGGATCCGCCTCGTGGGCATCGAGCAGTTCGAGCAGGCCTTTCAGGGTGGGAATGTCCAGCGCATTGCGCTGCTGGGGGCGGTTCAGGGTGATGCGGGCAACGCCGCCATCGACCTGGCTGAGCAAGGTGGTCATGGGAACCCTCGTCTTGTTGTATTGCTGTGAGGAAGAACGTGGAAAGATCCTAAACGAGTGTTCAGGAAGGCGGCAATCCTGCCCATTTGGGGTATGTAACGCAGCAACACAAACCTATCTATTTGTTTTTATTGGTTTTTTATTCATAAGCCAGGAACGAATAAGGCGGACTGTTACATCTTCGAACAAGTCAGAACGGGCGTTCTCCGCGCTCCATTCCTGCAAGGCAGAACCGGTCCCCATCAAACGCCAACGGCCTTCTCCCAAATGGAAGAAGGCCGTTGCATGTGCCTGAGACCAGGCAGGACGGTGGTCCGTCTAGGCAATCACACTGCTGGAGCGGCAATCACACCGCGCTGACGCTTGAACTGCAGGAAGAAGTAGGCGGCGTAGCAGACACCGACGAAACCGAAGCCCCAGTAAAGCGACGGACGCTGGGTCGGATCCATGGCGAGGAAGACGAACAGCGAGCTGCACAGCAGGATGCAGGCCAGTGGCAGGAAGGGATACAGCGGCGCTGCGTACTTGAGGTCCTTCAGGGTGCCACCAGCCTTGTAGTGTTCGCGCCGGAAGCGGTACTGGGCCAAGGCGATGACGATCCAGGTCACGGTACCGGCCATGCCGCTGATGGCCATCAGCACCATGAACAGGGTATCGGCGGCCACCACGCTGGTCAGCAACGACAGCAGCGCGAAGCACAGGGTGATGCTCAGGGCACGCAGCGGTACACCGCGCTTGCTGAGTGTTGCCAGGCTGCGCGGTGCCATTCCGGTCTTGGACATGGCCCAGAGGATGCGGGTGGAGGCATAGAGGCCGGAGTTACCCACCGAGAGGATGGCGGTGAGGATGACGAAGTTCATCAGGTCAGCGGCGAAGGGAATGCCCACCATGTCGAACACCTGGACGAAGGGGCTTTCCATCAGGCCGGCTTGCTGCCAGGGCACGATGGCCGACAGCACGACGATCGCGAGTACGTAAAAGATCAGCACGCGGAACACGACGTTGCGCACGGCGCGCGGGATGCTCTTTTCCGGCTGGTCGGTTTCGCCTGCGGCCACGCCCATGATCTCGCAACCCTGGAAGGCGTAGACCACCGCCATCATCACGGCGAACACCGCGGAAAGGCCGTTGGGGAACAGAGTGTCGCCGATCAGGTTGGAGAGCATCGGCGCCGGCTCGCCACTGGCCAGCGGCAGGACGCCGAAGATCGCCAGCAGGCCAACGATGATGAAGCCGAGGATGGCGGCCACCTTGATGCCGGAGAACCAGTATTCGGCTTCACCGAAGGCGCGGGTGGCCAGTCCGTTGAGGGAGAACAGCACCACCACGAAGAGCGCCGACCAGTACCAGATGGGAACGTCGGGGAACCAGCGGGTCATGAGCATACCGGCGGCGGTGAATTCCAGGCCGACGGTGGTGGCCCAGCTCATCCAGTACACCCAGCCGATCATGAAGCCGGTGCCCGGTCCGATGTAACGGGTGGCGTGGGCCTGGAAGGAGCCGGATACCGGCATCTGCACCGAGAGCTCGCCCAGGCAGACCATCACCAGGTACATCAGCACGCCGGCTACCAGATAGGCCAGCACGGCACCGGCCGGGCCGCCCTGATTGATGGTGACGCCCGAGCCCATGAACAGGCCGGTGCCGATCACGCCACCCAGGGACAGCATGAAGATGTGGCGGCTTTTCAGCGCGCGGGTGAGCTGGATGCGATCTTCAGACATGACGCACCTCCAAATGGAGGTGGCGGGACAGGTGGGCTTTGCGGGTCATTATTCTTGTCTCCAATAGGCCACGAGGACCGCGTTGGACGCGGTTCGGACCGATTATTGGAAGGACTTGTAAGACCCCGTTGTACGTGGGGATCGAAGTTGTAAAAAGTCGTAAGGAATTTGTTCGATTCCTACGAAGCGCCTTGCAGCTGTGCGTCCAGCACCTCCGTCGAACGCACCAACAGCTCTTCCAGACGCGGCTTCAGCGCCTGCAAGGCGTTGGCATCGCCGGCCAGCGCCAGGGTTTCCAGCTCCCGCAAACACGCGGCCAGGGCCCGCAGGCCAAGGGATTCGCTGCTGCCTGCAAGGCGGTGGGAGAGGTGTCCGACTTCGGCGCAGTCCTGGGCGGCCAGGGCTTCCAGCAGGCCCGCGCGCTGCTCATCAAGCATGCGCCGCAACATGACCAGCAGCCCCTGGACCTTCTGCTCGCCCAGCAGGCCACGATGGGTATCCAGCAATTGCCGGTCCAGCAATTCGGCCGCACCTTCGCCCTCCTGCGTCACCCCCTGCCCGGCCAGTGCCCGGCGCAGGTCATCGAGCTTCAGCGGTTTGGCCAGCGCACCTTGCATGCCGGCATCCAGGCAACTGCGCACCAGCGCCGGCTGCAGGCTGGCGGTGAACGCAAGGATGCGGCTACTGCGGTTGGCGCCTTGTTCATCGGCACGGATCAGCCGGCACAGGTCGATGCCGGACATGCCGGGAAGGTGCAGGTCGAGGAGGATCAGGTCGAAGCGCCGCTGCCGGCACAGTAGCAGGGCCGGTTCGGCGTCTTCGGCCAGGGTGACCCGATGGCCGTCGCGCTCCAGCAGCCCGGACACCACCTCGCGGTTGAGTGCGACGTCCTCCACCACCAGCACATCCAGTGGCTCTTGCTGCGGAACGACATTCGGAACGGAAGGCAGGTTTCGCGCGGCAGCCAACTCCAGCTCGAACCAGAAGCAGCTGCCCTCGCCTTCCACGCTCTCGACGCCGATTCGCCCGCCCATCAGCTCCACCAGACGCTTGCTGATGGCCAGCCCCAGGCCGGTCCCACCGTAGCGCTGGGCAATGGCCTCGCTGGCCTGGGTGAAGCGTTCGAAGATCTTCGCCTGCAGCTCCGGGGCGATGCCGATCCCGTCGTCGGTGACGCTGATGCGCAGGCGTTGCCCCGTCTCCCGAGCCTCCAGCAATTGGACCTCGACGAGGATTTCTCCCTCTTCGGTGAACTTCACCGCGTTGGCCAGCAGGTTGCTCAGCACTTGACGCAGGAATTGCTCGGCACCGTGGCAGCGGCTGTGCACGCGGGAGTCGATGCGCGTACGCAGGATGGTGCCGTTGGCACTGGCCCGCGGTTCCAGCAGGGTCAACACCTGATCCAGCAGCGCAGGCAGGGAGAAGTCGACCAGTTCGGGCCGGCCCTCCCCTTCTTCCAGGCGGGCGAAATAAAGCACCTCGTTGAGGATCGCCAGCAAGCCTTCGGCGGCCTTGTATAGGGCCTCCAGGCGTTTGCCGTCGCGCTCATCCAGCGAAGCACCCCGCAGCAGTTCCGCCATGCCGAGGATGCCGTTGAGCGGCGTGCGGATCTCATGGCTCATGGTGGCAAGGAAACGCGATTTGGCCAGGTTGGCGGTCTCGGCGTCTTCCTTGGCCCGCTGCAGGCTGGCGGTGCGTCGTTCCACCATGCTCTGCAGGGCGGCGCGGTCTTCCTCGCGGCGCTGGATGTCGTCGAGGATGGCCTGGCGCATGTCATCCAGGGCCTGGGCCACCGTGTCGATTTCATCCGCGCCACGGCCGGGCCGCCGATCCAGATGCAACGCCTCGTACCAGTCACCCGCGCCGACCCGGCGGGCGAAGTCGGCCATCACCTGCAGGTGACGGGTGACCAGGCGGTGGAACAGCCAGGAAAGGGTCACGGCAAGGCCGCAGAGGAAGATCCCCATCCACAGAAGGCTGGTAAGACCGGTGGCATAAAGGCGCTGGTAGACAGCCCCGAGGTCAACAGCGACTTCCAGCTCACCGAGCTGGCGCCGTTCACCGCTGGGGGGCTGGTAGGACAGTGGAAAGCTCGCGCGGCGCAGGGGGCCGGCGGGCTCGCTGGCGCCTTCCTGCAGGTCGAAATCGGCACTGGTCAGGCGCACCCGGGCGATGTCGGGAAAGTCCGCCAGGCCGCGCAGCTGCATCTTCAACTGCTCCTGGTTGAGGTCCCAGAGGCTGCGTTCGAAGCTGGCCAGGTAGCCGACGCGGATCAGCTCCAGTCGCGCCTCGATATCGCGCATTTCGCGGCGGTACTCCAGGTGCAGCTGCACTGCGCTGGCGACCAGGGTAAAGCACAGGCTGAACAGCAGGATGAACAGCAACAGCCGGCGCAGCAGGCCGCTGGCAGGTTTCGATGCCGTCATGGCCTGGACTCCGGCTGGACGATCATGTCGCGGTAGGCGGCTTCGCTCTCGGCCAGCCAGCGCTCGATCTCGCCACCGTCGGCCAGGCGCTGCAACTCGGCGTCGATCTCCGCCATACGCGCGGCAAGGGGCGAATGCCGGGACACCGCCAGGCGCAGATGGTCGACGGCCAGGGTCAGGGGCAGCGCACGGAGGTCGTCACCGCCGGGCAAGTGCTCGATGTACAGCAGGCCGGTGCGCCGCTCGTAGGGGATGAAATCGATGCGCCCGCGGATCAGCTTGCCGAAGTTCTGCCTGCTGTCGGAGACCCACTCGATATTGCCGGCGCGGGCAACGATCTGGTCGAAGGCGTCGCCATAGCTCTCGCCGAACAACAGGCCGCCGCGATAGCGCTTGAGGTCTTCCAGCTGGTCCACCTGGAGCGGGTGCTGGCGGTTGTAGAACACCGCCACTTCCTCGCGCAGCACCGGCACGTCGGCGAAGGCCAGCGTGGCCTCGCGTTCGGGCGTGCGGTACGCCAGCACCACGTCTACCCGGCCCTGTGCGGCATCCATCAGGCAGCGTTTCCAGTTGCCCAGCACCACCACTTCCACGTCCAGGCCAAGCCTGGCGAACACCGCCTTGACCACTGTCGGCGCCAGGCCACGGACCTGCTTGCCGTCACTCCAGGAAATCGGCGGGTAGACCGGGTAATCGCAGTAGCGCACCGCAGGCGCGGCCTGGGCGGCACCGCAGAACAGGAGGATGGCCAGCAGCCAGGCGCGCGCCATGAGTTCAGGCGGCGCTGGCCGTGGCGGTGAACAGGTAGCCCGCGCCGTGGATGGTGATGATCAGCTGCGGCTCGGCCGGATCGTCGCGCAGCTTTCGGCGCAGGCGCCCGACCAGCACGTCGATGGAGCGATCGTTGGGCAGCCATTCGCGGTTGCGGATCTGGTCCATCAACTGATCGCGGCTGAGGGTGTGCCCGGCATTGCGCAGGAACACGCTGAGCAACTGGAACTCGCCATGGGTGAGCAGGGTTTCGCTGCCGTCCTGATCGATCAGGCGGCGGCGGTCGTTGTCCAGCGTCCAGCCGGCGAAACGCTTGAGCTGCGTGGAGGGAGCGGCGGCGGCCGGTTGCTGGGCATGACGTACCCGGCGTACCAAGTTCTTGGCGCGGGAAACCAGTTCGCGGGGGTTCAGCGGCTTGACCACGTAATCGTCGGCACCGCATTCAAGACCGACGATGCGGTCGACTTCGTCGTTACGGCCGGTGATGAGGATGATGCCGACCTCGGAGCGCACCCGCAGTTCGCGGGTCAGGGTCAGGCCGTCCTTGCCAGGCAGGCGGATGTCGAGCATCACCAGGTCCACCGGGCTTTCCGCCAGGCAGGCTTCGGCCTGTTCGGCCGTACTGGCGCAACGCACCTGATAGCCCTCCTGGGCCAGGTAGGACTGGAGCAGTTCACGGATCAGCGGATCGTCGTCGACGATCAGCACACTGGGAGCCATTGCAATTGCCCTCCGCCTCCGCACGTTGGCGGGGCGCTCTTATTGTTGGAGTGGCTGGAGGTTATCGCCGGTTGAACGACCGATCAACAGGCCCCGACAGGACGCAGGAATCGCCGAACGCCACCTGCCTCGAGACCATCCACCCAGGCCTCGCAGATCTGCACGCCCTGGTCCGGCGTGAAGGTCTGCGGATTCAACCCGGATTCCAGCCAGAGGCCGTCCAGTAGCGCACTCAGGCTGATGGCGGCGAGTTCCGCGTCAAAACCCTGCCAGCCCTCCTCCAGCGCCAGTTCGGTGAGCACCTTGACGAGGATGGCGCGGTACTCGCCATAGGAATGGTCGTGTGCATGGTTGATGGACTGGGCGGTCTTCACCGCGCCCCAGAAGGCCAGCCAGGCATCCAGCAGCTGCGGGTCCAGCAGTTCGGCGCAGAACGACGCCTGGAAGAACGCCGACAGCCGCGCCCGCGGGCCGGGCGGCGCCGCGTCGATGGCATCGCGCAGGAGCTTCATCACCCGCCCGGTCACAGCCAGGTAAGCCTCAGCCACCAGTTCGTCCTTGCTTGCGTAGTGATGGTTGATCAGCCCCACGGAGACACCGGCTTCGGCGCAGATCTTGCGGATGGACGCCCCCTGGAAGCCGTGCCGTTTGAGGCAGGTGAGGGTCGCTTCGATCAGGTGGGCCTTGCGCAGCTCGGGGTCCAGACGGGAGTAGCGCACATCCTGGGTTGTCATGCCGAAAGCTCCTGTAGTCGTTCACGCGGTTCTGAACGACTGTACAGGATCCCACGACACGCCACCTACCCGTTCGGGTTATGGCCGCTACTCGGCAGGGAGCACACAGTAGGCAGCAAGGTGACTCGATAACAACAAGTAGAGGTGAACCGACATGCGCAAGACCCTGGCTGCAGCCTTCAGCGCAACACTGATCCTGATACCGGCCCTCAGTCCGGCGGACGATAGCAACACCCTGCGCCTGTACAACTGGTCGGACTACATCGGCGAACACACCCTCGCCGACTTCGAGAAGGCCACTGGAATCAAGGTGGTCTACGACACCTTCGACTCCTACGAGACGGTCCAGGGCAAGCTGCTGCCGGGCCGTTCCGGCTACGACCTGGTGGTGCTCAATGCCGCCCTGGTGCCGCCGCTGCTGAAAGCCGGGGTCTTCCAACCGCTGGACAAGGGTCGTCTGCCCAGCTGGGGCAACCTTGACCCGCAGGTGCTGGCCAGCCTGGAGCACTTCGATCCGGGCGTGACCTACTCGGCGCCCTACACCTGGGGCAGCAACGGCATCACCTACAACGTCGACATGATCAAGGCGCGCATGCCCGACGCCCCCATCGGCTCCCTCGCGATGGTCTTCGATCCCGAAGTGGTTTCACGTTTCGCCGATTGCGGCGTGACCCTGATCGATTCGCCCACCGATGTGCTGCCGCTGGCGCTGGCCTACCTCGGCCGCGACCCGAACAGCGCGGCGCCCGAAGACCTCAAGGCCGCCCAGGACCTGCTGATGAAGGTGCGCCCCTATATCCGCAAGTTCGACTCCATGAGCTACCTCAACGGCCTGGCCAACGGCGACCAGTGCATCGCCATGACCTGGTCCGGCGACTACGCCACCGCCCAGGCCCGCGCCACCGAGGCCGGCGCCAAGGTGAAGCTGGATTACTTCATTCCCAAGGAAGGCTCGCTGATCTGGTTCGATGACTTCTACATCCCCAAGGACGCGCCCCATGTGGAGAACGCCCACAAGTTCATCGAGTACATGCTGCAGCCCAAGGTGATCGCCCAAGTCACCGACTACATCCGCTATGCCAACAGCAACCAGGCCGCCACGCCCCTGATTTCGGCCGAGGTGCGCAACGATCCGGCGATCTACCCCGACGACGCCACCCGCGCCCGCCTCTTCACCCAGAAAACCCAGCCGCAGAAGGCCATGCGCCTGATCACCCGCACCTGGAATGCGGTCAAGACCGGCAAATGAATTGAACTGCCCAGCATCCGAGAGCACGACCATGAAGACCCCAAACGCCGACTTCTTCGCCCAGTTCGACAATGAGAGCCTCGTGGCCGCCGACAAGGCGCACTACATGCACGGCTACCACGTCTTCGACGACCACCGGGAAAACGGCGCACTGAACATCGCAGCCGGCCAAGGCGCCTACATCTACGACACCGCCGGCAACCGCTACCTGGACGCTGTGGGCGGCATGTGGTGCACCAACATTGGCCTGGGTCGCGAGGAAATGGCCGAGGCCATCGCCGACCAGGTCCGCCAACTGGCCTACTCCAATCCGTTCTGCGACATGGCCAACGTCAAGGCCATCGAACTCTGCGAGAAGCTGGCGGAACTGGCACCCGGTGACCTGAACCATGTGTTCCTCACCACCGGCGGCTCCACCGCCGTGGACACCGCCTACCGTCTGGTGCAGTACTACCAGAACTGCCGTGGGAAACCGGAGAAGAAGCACGTCATCACCCGCATCAACGCCTACCACGGCTCCACCTTCCTCACCATGTCCCTGGGCGGCAAGGTGGCAGATCGTCCGGCGGAGTTCGACTTCCTCAAGGACCGCATCCACCACATCTCCTGCCCCAACCCTTACCGGGCGCCAGCGGGCATGGACGAGGCGCAATTCCTGGAGTTCCTGGTCAACGAGTTCGAGGACAAGATCCTCACCCTGGGTGCAGACCGGGTGGGCGCCTTCTTCGCCGAACCGATCATGGGCTCGGGCGGTGTGATCATCCCGCCGGCCGGCTACCACAAGCGCATGTGGGAGGTCTGCCAGCGCCATGATGTACTGTACATCTCCGACGAAGTAGTGACGTCCTTCGGCCGCCTGGGCGCTTTCTTTGCCTCGGAAGACGTATTCGGCGTGGTACCGGACATCATCACCACCGCCAAGGGCCTGACCTCCGGCTACCTGCCACTGGGCGCCTGCATCTTCTCCGACCGCATCTGGAATGTGATCGGTGAGCCGGGCAAGGGCCGCTGCTTCAGCCATGGCTTCACCTACAGCGGACACCCGGTGAGCTGCGTCAGCGCGCTGAAGAACATCGAGATCATCCAGCGGGAAAACCTGCTGCCCCATGTAGACGAGGTGGGGGCTTACCTGGAGGAACGCCTGCATACGCTCGCCGACCTGCCGCTGGTGGGCAGCGTGCGCTGCAAAAAGCTGATGGCCTGCGTCGAGTTCGTTGCCGACAAGGCCAGCAAGACCCTGTTCCCCGATGAGCTGAACATCGGCGAACAGATCCACCTGCGCGCGCAGAAGCGCGGTCTGCTGGTTCGGCCCATCGTGCACCTGAACGTGATGTCGCCACCGCTGACCATCACCCATGCCCAGGTGGACGAGATCGTCGAGACGCTGCGCGAGGCCATCCTCGAAACCGCCGAGGCCCTCAAGCAAAGTGGCGACTATGCGGGCAACTGACGGCATCTGGTCGCTGCCCGGCTGCGCCAGTAGACTGCCGGACATGACCGAGCCCCAGCCCGCCAGTACCACCCTCACCGCCCTGCATGCCTGGCATGCGGGGCTGGCTCATGCCATGGCCAGCGTCGCGGAACCTTCGTTCTGCGAGCACCTGATCGACGCACTGCGAAGCCTGGTACCCATCGAGTCGGCGCTGCTGGGCCTGGAGTGCAAGGGATTGGCGCCGCGACCGCTCTACCAGTGCGGCATCCCCACCGAGTATCGCGAGGCGCTGATCGAGCGCTACTACGCTCGCGGCTACCTGCTGGACCCCTTCTGCCTGGCCATGGAGAACGGCTTGGCCGAAGGCTTCTACCACCTCTCGGAAATCGCCCCGGACGATTTCTTCAACAGCGAGTACTACCGCACCAACTACCTGAAATGCGGCTCGGTGGAAGACGCGCATTTCATCGTCGACCTCGGTGGCCAGCGCAAGGTATCCCTCTGCGTGTACCAGGGGCGCAGTGGGGCACGCTTCAGCCAGGAAGAGCTTGCGCTGCTGCGGACAGCGCACCCGCTGGTGCGCGAACTGGTGCGTCAGTTCGACGAACGCGGGGGCCTGATCCGCTGCCTGGATGGCCACGGCTCGGCCCCCTTGCACAGCGCTGCTCCCGCTGGCCTCAACCAGCAGATCCGCGAAGCCTTCATGAATTTCGGCAGCGACCGGCTCACCGAACGCGAACGGGAAATCGCCCACCTGTTGCTGCGCGGGCACTCGGCCAAGTCTAGCGCCAAGGTGCTGGAGATCTCCCCGGAAACCGTGCGCATGCACCGCAAGAACCTCTATACCAAGCTGGAGATCAGCTCCCAGGCGGAACTTTTCGCCCTGTTCATCGACTGGCTGACGGCCTGAGGCGCGTTTTCAGTCGCCATGTCCGCGCCCCCCTGTAGGAGCCAGCTTGCTGGCGAACAGGAGCCATTCGCTGGCAAGCCGACTCCTACAACACTTGGCGCAACTGCCGCTGCCGGGCAGACCTGCGGCCTGCTTGGCGATTGAAATCGCCCCTACAGGTGGTGCAGACACAACCTTTTCAGTCGGACGGCGCTGGGCAGATCCGATCCTTTGGCTAGGCTTGCTTGTCTCTGCCACCAATTCGGAGACCCGCCATGCCCATCGAGAAAGCCTTGTACACCGCCCATGCCGAAGCCTACGGCGGCCGCGAAGGCCGCGCCGTGTCATCGGACGGCGTGCTGGATGTGAAGCTGACCACGCCGAAGGAACTGGGCGGACCGGGCGGCGAGGGCACCAACCCCGAGCAGTTGTTCGCCGCGGGTTACTCGGCCTGCTTCCTCGGCGCCATCAAGTTCGTCGCTGGCAAGGAAAAGATCACGCTGAGCGAAGACACCTATATAGAAGGCGCGGTGGGCATCGGCACCTTGCCCACCGGCTTCGGCATCGAGGTCGAACTGAAGATTTCCCTGCCCGGCCTGGACAAGCAGGCCGCAAAAGCTCTGGTAGACAAAGCGCATATCGTCTGCCCTTACTCCAACGCCACGCGGGGCAACATCAACGTGACCCTGACGCTGGTGTGAGACGGCCGTAGGGTGCGCCATGCGCACCGGGGTTCGCGCTTGCTGGCCTTCAACCTCGGTTCGATTGACAGCCCTTGGTGCACACAGCGCACCCTACCTTCCAGGGCACAGGCTAACTATAAGGGAGGCACTCGGCCTCCCTTCTTCATTTCACCTTGTAGATGATCCCCGGACTGCACTGGACCATCTGGTAGTGGTCAGGCAGGCCGTTGAGGGCCTCGGACGCGCCGAGGAAGAGGTAGCCGCCCGGCTTCAGGGTGGCGTGGATGCGGGTGAGGATGTCCTTCTTCACTTCCGCGGAGAAGTAGATCAGCACATTGCGACAGAAGACGATGTCGAACTTGCCCAACGCCGCGTAGCTGTCCAGCAGGTTCAGCGGACGGAACTCCACACGGCTGCGAATGGCCGGCTTCACCGCCCAGCGCCCCGGTCCCTTCGGATCGAAGTAGCGAGCCAGGCGTTCCTGGGACAGGCCCCGGCCCATGGCCAGGCTGTCGTATTCACCGGAACGGCAGGCAGCCAGCATGGAACTGGACAGGTCGGTTGCGACGATGCGCGCACCCGCCTTGAGCTGGCCGAGATTGATCTTCTCGTATTCGTCGATTGCCATCGAAATGGAGAACGGCTCCTGTCCCGACGAGCTGGCCGCCGACCAGATGCGCAGAGGCTGGTTCGGGCTGGCCTTGATCAGCTCAGGGAGAACCCGGCTCTTCAGCACCTCGAAGGGATAGGTATCGCGAAACCACAGAGTTTCGTTGGTGGTCATGGCATCGATGACCTGCTCGCGCAGGCCACCCCTGGAGAACCCCTGGATACGCTGCGTGAGCTCACCCAGGGTCTTGATGCCGTTCTGTTCCATCAGCTTGTTCAGCCGGCTGGAGACCAGATACTGCTTGTTGCTGCCCAGCAGGATGCCGCAGGTCTTTTCCAGGAATACCCGGAACTGCTCGAACTCCACATTGCCTGAAGACACTAAGGGCGCCTCACCGATCTGTTTCCGTGTCAGGGGGCCGAAGGATCAGCCCCCATCCGTTACCTTGATGCGTTCCACGACTCGCGCGGCCAGGTCGTCCGGCTTGAACTTGGCGAGGAAGTCATCCGCCCCCACCTTCTTCACCATCGCCTGGTTGAACACGCCGGAAAGCGAAGTATGCAGGAGGATATGCAACTTCTGCATGCGCGGATCGTTTCGGATTTCCGCCGTCAGGGTGTAGCCGTCCATCTCCGGCATCTCGATGTCGGAAACGATCATCAGCAGTTCCTGATCCGGCGCCTTGCCCTCCTCCACCATCTCGCGCAGGTAGTTATAGGCCTGGCGTCCATCGTTGAGGGCCTTGACCTCGACACCGACGGTTTCCAGGCAGCGGATCACCTGCTTACGCGCGACCGACGAGTCATCGACGATCAGGACCCGCTTGCTGACGGCCTTGCTCTGAGTCTCGATATCGATCACGCCTGCGGACACCACCTCGGAGGTAGGCGCCACTTCGGCGAGGATCTTCTCGACGTCGATGATCTCCACCAACTGCTTGTCGACCCGGGTTACCGCCGTCAGGTAATGCTCGCGCCCGGTTCCCTTGGGTGGCGGATGGATCTCCTCCCAGTTCATGTTGACGATGCGCTCCACCGAGCGCACCAGGAACCCCTGCACCTTGGTGTTGTATTCCGTGATGATGACGAAACTGTTCTTCAGGTCATCCAGGCCTCTGCGCCCGGTCGCCATGGACAGGTCGAGAATCGGAATGGTACCCCCGCGGATATTGGCGACCCCGCGCACCACCGGGCTGGACTTGGGCATTAGGGTGAGACGGGGGCACTGCAGCACCTCCTTCACCTTGAACACGTTGATACCGTAGAGCTGCGATCCGTCGAGACGGAACAGCAGCAGCTCCAGGCGGTTCTGCCCGACCAGTTGGGTACGCTGGTTAACCGAATCCAAAACTCCGGCCATGACCAGACTCCTATTACAAGCCATTGAACGCCTGCATCAGCCTAGCAGGCGGCACGAGCCTTGCTTCTATGTTTGCATGAACACCATGACGACGCTTTTCCGACACTTGATGGCAAAACGCCGCAAATCGCTTGCGGCTGTTTTACCCGCTTTGTGCTGTCTCGGCTACAGCCCCGCGTCGAGTGCGAATCTGACGTCACCTGAGGTGCTTATCGGCACAGCCGAAGGCTTTCTTGAGTTCGCCGTGGAAGATTATCTACAGCGGAGCAACATCCAGGGCCGTAGCGAAATCCAGGTCAATCGCCTCGATCCACGCCTGCGCCTGACGGAGTGCGACAAGGATTTGACGACCAGGCTGGAAAGCCCCGCCCAGCCGCTGGGACGCGTCACGGTTAGGATTCGTTGCGATGGCAGCGCCCCGTGGACGGTGTTCGTCCCGGCCCAGGTCAGGCTGTACCGTGAGGTGGTGGTGGTGACCCGGCCGCTGCGCCGTGGAGCACCGATCGCCGCCCAGGACGTGGCTGTTGCCGAGCGCGACGTGGGCGCCCTAAACCAGGGTTTCCTCACCGACCCGGCGCAGATCATCGGCCAGAAGACTACTCGCGCCCTGCTCCCCGACCAGGTACTGGCACCGCTGCATCTGCAGCAGGCCGAAGTGGTGAGCAAGGGCGATCAGGTGGTAATCAGCGCGGCGAGCGCCTCGATCAATGTCCGCATGCCGGGAGAGGCCCTGAGCAATGGCGCACCCGGCGAGCAGATCCGGGTTCGCAACCTGAGCTCCGGCCGCGTGATCAAGGCCCGCGTCAGGGCGCCCGGCCAGGTCCAGGTGGACATGTAGGCATGAATCCGCTGGCGCCGATGCGAGTTGATTTCTTAAACTCAGCCGGTACGAAAGATTTTTCTAAAGTTATCCCGGACAGGGCCGATAAAACGGTAAGCGTCCAAATAGCGTCCGAGGTTCAGCACCATGGTTATCGACTTCAACCGGCTCAATAACGGCCCCACCCCCGCCAACACGGGGCGTACCGGCAGTACCCAGGCCGGCAAGAACGAAACCGTCACCAGCGGCCAGGCTGCTCCGGCCCAGAACACCGGCGAGCAGGCTCCGGCTGCCAAGAGCGGCGAATCCGTGCAACTGAGCAGCGAAGCTCAGGTGCTGCAGAAAGCCGGCGAAAAACTGCGCGACCTTCCCGTGGTGGACAAGGAGCGCGTTGAAAAGCTCAAGCAGGCCATTGCCGACGGCACCTATCAGGTCGACAGCAATCGCGTGGCCGGCAAGCTGCTGAACTTCGAATCCCAGCGCTAGTCCACGGGCAGCGCTGGGGAACCTGGACGCCCGATCCCCCAGAGCTCGTATGCACGATACCAACCTGCTTCAGCTGTTCACCGACGATATCGGCCACGCCCAACGATTGCTTGAGCTGATGGACGAAGAATTCCAGGCCCTGGGCGAACGAGATCTCGCCCGCCTGGAGCAGCTGCTTGCCGACAAGCAGCCCCTGCTCGCCCAACTCGACCAGCATGCTCGCCAGCGCAGCCAGCTGCTGACTAGCCTCCAGCTGAGCACCGACCGCACCGGATTGCAGCAATTCGCCGAACGTTTTGCCCAAGGCCAGGAAGTGCTCGAGCGCAGCGACGAACTGGGCGAGCTGCTTGAGCGTTGCAAGGAGGCCAACGAGCGCAATGGCCGCCTGATCCGCGCCAATCGTGCATCGGTTGGCAGCATGCTCGGTATCCTGCGTGGCGGCGATACGCCCAGCCTCTATGACAGCCGAGGTGCGACGGCTAGAATCGGCCAGCAGCGCCCGCTCAGCCAGGCCTGACAAGACATTACAAGAAAGGCACGGAGACACGCAGGCACGATGCCGCCACTCTTCGTGTGACCCGCTTTTGCGTTCGGAGAGACCTGGACCGTGTCCAACCCATTCCACGAAGATAACGGCCCACAGCCCCCCAAAGTGCTCAAGGCACCGGTCGAAATCCTGGCCAATCTTCGTCTGCTGCAGCAACACCACGACCCCCTGATCATCACCTTCCACGACCGCAACCAGCGATTCCAGAGCTACCTGGTGGAGGTGGACCGCGACCGCGGCCTGATCGCCCTGGATGAACTGATCCCGAACGACGGTGAACGCTTCCTGAAGAACGGCGAAACCTTCCGTGTCGAAGGCTTCCACGAAGGCGTGCGCATCGCCTGGGAAACCCAGCAGCCGGCTACGGTAGGCGAGTTCGAAGGTGACCGCTGCTACTGGTGCCCCCTGCCCGCTGAAGTGACCTATCACCAGCGCCGCAATGCCTTCCGCGCGCCCCTCAAGCAAACCCAGCTGGTGCCCATCGAACTGGACGGCGACAGGCTGTCGGCACCGGTCAAGGGCGTGATGCTGGATGTCTCCGCCACCGGTTGCAAACTGCGCTTCGAAGGCGACCTGAGCGGCCGCCTGCAAACGGGACAGGTCTATGAGCGCTTCACCGCCAGGATGCCCATCGGCCCCATCACTACCCCTGTGGAACTGCGCCACCTGAGCTACGACGAAAAGCTCGGCATGAGCTTCGCCGGTATTCGCTTCCACAAGATGAGCGGGCTGGTACAGCGCAACGTCGAACGCTTCGTCTACCAGTTGCAACGCGAAGCGCGGCGCTTCGAGAAAGACGAACTCTTCTGATTCGAACGACGGCCAGGCGGCTGCCCGCAGAGCCTGGCCCGGTCGTTTTGTCCATCCGCGTTCAGGCAACCCCCAGCTTGATGCCCATTCGCCCGAGTCGCGGCAGGTGTTCAGGGCTGTCCAGCACCCAGAGCGATGGCAGTAAGCCGTGCCGCCACTCCAGTTCCTGCAACCGTTCACAGGTCAGGGCCAAAACCCGGTCGCTGCCCCAGGGCATGGCTTCGAACAGGCGTGGATCGACGCGCCGCAGGCCGAGCAACATATAGCGCCCGTCTTCGGTCGGCCCCAGTACCGCGTGATGGTGATCAAGCGCCTCGCACGCAGCTGACAGGTAATCGGCATCCAGCGTCGGGCAATACTGGCCGATGAGCACTACGGCATCGTTCTCGGAAAGGCCCAGCGCTGCGATTCGTCGCATTCGCTCTCCCAGGTCGCCGACCGGCTGGCCCACTACCATCCAGTCGTTATCCTCGGCCAGGGCTTCGAGGGCCTCGTCCGGCCCATCCTCGATCCAGAAGATTCGCTCGCTGAAGCCCAGCGGCGGAAGGTTGAGTACGCGTGCCACCAGTTGCCGATGCAGCCGGTCCACCCCCTCCTCCCCCAGCTCTGGAACAAGCCTGGGGTGGAGGTTGCCGGCCTGCGGTGCGCTGGCCAGCAGATGCAGGGAAATGCTCAACGTCATGACCAGATCCTCCTTGAAGTCCCAAGGCAGGCCTTGGGCTTGAAGCTCGGGTAGCCACACTGGTCGATAATTGGGCAAAAGCGATGTAGCGTTGGGCCACTACTTATTGGGTTGCGGCTGCTCCGGCATGTCGTCTGTCGGCGGCGCAGGCGGCGGGATATCGCCGTTCTGCATCTGGTCGTGCACCGCCCGTTCGTCGACGCGTGGGTCCAGGGCCGCCACCAGGGGCGAACTGGTCATGTTGTCCGGGGTGGGCACGTGATGCAGCGGCGCCTCGTCGACCCTGTGCAAGCCGGTGACCGCATCCGGCCGCACCCGCAGCACCAGCACCGCAGCGCAGAAGCAGACGAAGGCGTAGAGCATGTTCGGCCCCAGCTGCTTCATCAAGGCACCAGTCAGCAACGGTCCGATGCTCGCTCCCACGCCGAAGGTGATCAACAGCATAGCGGTCAGCGACACGCGGCGCTCCGCCTCGATATGGTCGTTGGAGAAGGCCACCGCCAGTGGATAGAGACTGAACTGCAGCAGGCAAACCACGAAGCCCACCGGGAACAGGACTTCCAGAGGTGCCGACGGCATCATCGCCAGCGGCAGGGACGACAACGCGAGCAACGCGGCAGTGCTCCGAATCAGCACTGCGCGATCATGGCGATCCGACAGCCAGCCCAAAGGCCATTGCACCAGCAGGCCGGCGAGGATGCAGCTCCCCATGAACAGGCCCACCTGGTCGATAGGCAATCCCTGGGCGGTGGCATAGAGCGGCGCCAGACCGTAGAAGGAACCAATCACCAGGCCGGACACCAGCACGGTGGTCATCGATTGCGGCACCCGTTTGATGAAGAAGCGCGGTTCCAGAGGCGCCGGATGCAGGGGCGCCGGGTGCAGCTTGCGGGTCAGCGCCACCGGCACCAGGCACAGGGCGAAGCACATGGCCACCAGCATCAGCAATTCCGGCCCAAGCCCCGGATGCAGCACCAGCACGAGCTGGCCCAGCACCAGGCCCAGGTAAGACGCCACCATATAGCCGGCGAACACCTGCCCACGCTGGCTCGCGTCGGCCTGCTCGGTAAGCCAGCTCTCGATCACCATGTACTGGCACATCATCCCCAGGCCCACGAGCATGCGCATGAACAGCCAGGCCGGCAGGAAATTGATCAGCCCGTGCCCGAGCACAGCCGCCGTCACCACCCCGGCGCACGCCACATAGGCGCGAATGTGCCCGACGCGGGCGATCAACCGGTGCCCCAGCTTGCCGCCGAGGATCAGGCCGAAGTAGTTGGCCGCCATCAGGGCGCCGACCCAGAGTCCATCCACCTTGTCCGCCGCCAGGCGCAGACCGAGGTAGGTGCTGAGCAGGCCGGAGCCGATCAGCATGAGCAGGGTGGCGAAATACAGTGCGCGAAACGACTTCCAGATCCGATGCATCGACGCTCCAGACGGCTACTTGTACAGGGAGGGCCGCCCGGACGGGCGACCCTGGGACGATCACACCTGGGAGGCGAGGATGCGCCGCTCCCATGGTGAGATCTCATCGAAGAAGCTGCTGAGCTCCATCGTCTTCGTAGCAATGTAGCCTTCGATGAACTCCTTGCCGAACAGTTCACGCGCCAGATCACTGCGTTTCAGACGTTCGATCGCAGCATGCAAGGTACAGGGCAGCAGCAATTCATCCGGCGCCTCGAACTCGCCCTGGATCGGCGAGCTCGGTTGCAGCTGCTGTTCAATCCCGTAGAGTCCGGCCGCCAGGCTGGCGGCGATGGCCAGATAGGGGTTGGCATCGGGCAGGCGGTTCTCCACCCTCCTCGCCACCGGCGCGCTGGCCGGAATGCGCAGTCCCGCCGCGCGGTTGTCGTGGGACCAGCAGGCATTGTTGGGCGATGCGTACGGGTGGCACAGGCGCTGGTAGGAGTTCACGTTCGGCGCGAAGAGCGCCGTGAAATCCGCCATGGCCACCTGCTGGCCGCCGATGAAATGGGCGAAGGCCGCAGTCGTCTCGCCGTTGGCATCGCTGAAGATGTTCTCTTCGCCGTCGAGAGTCACCACGCTCTGGTGGATGTGCATCGAGCTGCCCGGCGTGTGCGCCAGCGGCTTGGCCATGCAAACCACCTGGATACCGTGTTTGAGCGCGACCTCCTTGAGGAGGTGTTTGAACAGGAAGGTCTGGTCCGCCAGCAGCAGCGGATCGCCATGGAGGAAGTTGATCTCGAACTGGCTGACGCCCATCTCGTGCATGAAGGTATCGCGAGGCATGTCGAAGGCCTCCATGACGCGATAGACCTCTTCGAAGAAGGGACGCAGGCCATTGTTGGAGGACACGCTGAACGCCGAGCAGCCCACCTCGCGCCGACCATCCAGCCCCATCGGCGGCAGGAAGGCCTGAGTCGGGTCGGGATTCGGGGCGAAGACGAAGAACTCCAGTTCTGTGGCCACCACAGGCTTCCAGCCGTGGGCCGCATAACGCTCCACCACCTTGCGCAGCAGTCCCCGAGTCGACAGCCCTGAAGGACGGCCATCCAGCTCCTGGGCGTCGCAGATGGCCAGGGCACGCGGTCGCTCGCTCCAGGGTAGGCGATGAATCTGGTTCGGTTCAGCGACCAGGGCCAGGTCGCCGTCGTCACTGCCATAGAAACGAGCGGGCGGGTAACCGCCCATGATGCATTGCAGGAGCACACCCCGTGCCAGCTGCAGACGGCGCCCCGAGAGGAAGCCCTCCCCCGTCATCACCTTGCCCCGCATCACTCCGTTCAGGTCAGGGGTGACGCACTCGATCTCTTCAACGCCGGCCAGACGCTCGGCGAGCGGGCTGCGGACTTTGGTAGTCATGATTGTTGTCCTTGTGCGCTACAGCCGCTCTGGATGGCGGCATGTACAAAATACGCACCGGCTGTTCGAAATATCAAGCGCCGTAATAGGCCACCTGAAGCCGAAGGACTCTACCAATTGCGTCGTGCTGGGTATGGCAAGTAGAACAGAGGAAATGCTTTCTACACATCGACAGATTTCCCGCCATTGGTGTCAGTAGCAATCTCGGTTCCAACTTGCCAACGATCAGGGCTCGATCCGGCGCTGCTGATGTATCCAGTCGACGATTTCTCCTTCCGGGGCATAACCGCTGACCGTCTCTCGAAGCAACTGACGAACTTTAGCGTAATCGTCCTGCTGAACAGCCTCGAGCAAGGCTGCCAATGCCGTCTTGAGAGAATCCCAGGGTAGATACTCCTCATTGGCCCGCATGATCATCGGGTGCCCCGTCGGACTGACGTTATCGCCGATCAGCAACTCCTCATACAGCTTCTCGCCAGGCCGCAAGCCACTGAACTCGATTGCGATGTCCCCGTGAGGATTCTTCTCCGAACGCACACTCAGACCGGAAAGATGGATCATCTTTTCCGCCAGTTCGAGAATCTTCACCGGCTCGGCCATGTCCAACACGAACACATCGCCCCCCTGCCCCATCGAGCCGGCCTGAATCACCAGCTGAGCAGCCTCAGGAATAGTCATGAAGTAACGGGTGATATTGGGATGTGTGACCGTCACCGGCCCACCACGACGAATTTGCGCATAGAACCGTGGGATCACTGAACCCGAAGAACCCAGCACATTCCCGAAACGCACCATAGTGAAACGGGTCTTGTTGACCTGATGGACGGCATCATTGTCTGCAAACAAAACCGGACCCGATTCCCGGCTCAATGCCTGCAAAACCATCTCAGCCAAACGCTTGGTGCTGCCCATCACGTTGGTCGGTCGTACAGCTTTGTCGGTGGAAATCAGAACGAAGTGCTCGACGCCAGCCCTCACTGCAGCCTGAGCGGTGTAAAGAGTGCCCATGACATTGTTCAGCACGCCCTCGGCAATGTTGTGCTCCACCATTGGCACGTGCTTGTACGCAGCCGCATGGTAGACGGTGTCCACCTGCCAGGTCCGCATAATGTCCAACAGCCGCTCTGGATTACGGATAGAGCCCAGGATTGGCACCAGCCGTAGCGGCAAGGACTCACGCTCGATCCGTTGCTCAAGTTCGGAATGAATGCTGTACAGGTTGAACTCGCTGTGCTCGAACAGAAGCAGTGTCTTGGGCTCACTCGCCATGATCTGGCGGCACAACTCAGAACCGATCGAACCGCCAGCACCGGTTACCAGAACGGTCTGACCACGAATGCAACGCTCGAATAACTCCTGCTGCGGAGGAACGGCGTCACGCCCGAGCAAGTCGGTGATATCCACTTCCTGGATGTCATCGACCTTCACTCGACCGCTGGCCAAATCCATAAAGCCCGGCACACTGCGTACATGCAGAGGGAACTGTTCGAGGTGTTCCAGCACCTCACGCCGACGGGCGCGGGAGGCCGAAGGGATTGCCAGCAAGATCTCTTGCGCCCCTGTTTCATCGATCATCTGTTGAATATGCTTGGGCTTGAACACCCGCAGCCCGGCGATTACTCGATCGGCAATATCGCTGTCGTCGTCGATGAACGCCACCGGACGCATCGCGCGCCCCATACGCAGGGCGCCCACCAACTGGTTACCGGCAGCCCCGGCGCCATAGACCGCCACCTTAGGCAGACCGTCATCACGGTTCATAAATGGCACCGGGTTGTTGGCTGAGAACCAATCGCCCATAAAGTACTGGCGCATTGCCAACCGTAAACCGCCAAGCAACACCAAACTCACCCACCAGTAGTTGAACACCAGTGAACGGGGGACTGCTATCGGTGCATCGCGATACCAATACACCACAAGGGCGAGGCACAAGGCAGAAAGGGTGACAGCCTTGGCAATAGCGAGCAGCGCATCGTTACCGAAGTACCGCATTACCGCCCTATACATACCGAACCGCACAAATAATGGGATAGCAATCAGCGGGGCGATCACAAAGAGCCACAGATGCCCTTCCCATGGTTTAATCAGATTGTCGGTACCCAAGCGCACGATGAACGCCAGCCAGAGTGACAGCCACAGGAGCACTACGTCAGCGAGAATTTGCAGCAACCGCTTGCGACGCCGAGGAAGCCCCAACAGGGCAGTACGTAAGCTACTCATTCACCAAATTCCCAATCATTGCAAAGGCTCCTCTGCCTGCGTAGGCGCACGCAGACTTACTTCGTCGCAATAGCTACGACCGTATCGAGAATGATTTTCAGATCTCCCAATAAGGAATGGGAGCGGACGTAGGCTAGATAGTACTTCTGCTTGATGGGCAACACTTCCTCCACATAAGTGCGCTCCGGATCGACCGACCCTGCCAGCATCTCATTCTCGTTCCTAAACTCTATCGACGCGCGGTCAGTGATGCCTGGCCGCACCGATAGAACCTCCTCGCGCACCGCCGTGGGGTATTGATCCATGTATCGCGGAACCTCTGGTCGCGGCCCCACGAGACTCATGTCCCCGACAAAAACATCAAGTAGCTGCGGCAGTTCATCCAGTTTCGTCTTACGCAGGAAAGCACCGGCCCCGGTCACCCTACGATCGCTTCCGACGGTCAACTGAAGCCCCTTGGATTCAGCATTCACCGTCATGGTACGAAACTTGTGGATTCGGAAGATCTTGCCGTAACGCCCTACACGCTCTTGGCGGAAGAAGACCTCACCCGGAGAGTCAATCTTTATCCATATTGAGATCAGCAGGAATATAGGAAATAGGAAAACCAGAGCAAGTGCACTCACCAGAAGATCAAATAAACGCTTAAGCATGACGTGTTATCACTTCAGGGACTCCTTCACGGCACGGACAACTCTGTCGATATCGGCATCGGTCATCCGGGTGTAGAGCGGCAGCGTGGCAGTGCGCTCGTAGATCTTTTGGCTGACCGGGAACATCTCCGGAGTGAGACCATAGGTGTCACGCCAGTAGGGCTGCTGATGCAGAGGAACGTAATGAACGCTCATCCCCACCCCCAAGGCGAACATCCGCTCGATGAACTCGGCCCGGTCGACCGATACATCACCGGCCAGCTGAATAACATAGAGGTGCCAGGAATGCGTGTCACTGCCCGCTGCCTTTGGCGGTAGAATCAGAGGCAGTGATGCCAGGGCGTCATTGTAGCGCTCGGCTATGTACTGCCGCTTCTGCTGGAAAGCGTGGGCCTTCTTCAGTTGATGGATGCCAATAGACGCGGCAATGTCGGTCAAGTTGTACTTGAAGCCCGGCGCGACAATCTCGTAATACCAACTAGGAACCTTGGCGGTAAATCGATCGAAGGCATCCCTGTTGATACCATGCAGACGCATGATTCTAGCACGCTTGGCGATTTCCGCATTGCGGGTTACCACCATGCCGCCTTCACCAGTGGTAATTGTCTTGTTGGCATAAAAGCTGAAGACCGTGACATCGCTTTCCAGGGTACCGATCAGCCTGCCATCGCAGGTAGTCGGGAGCGCATGGGCGGCATCCTCTACAATCTTCAGGCCATGCCGCTTGGCAATGTCGATGATCTTGCCCATATCCGCACTTCGGCCAGCGAAATGTACCGGGATAATGGCCTTGGTGCGACTCGTGATGACCTGTTCAATGGCATCTACGTCGATGCACAGCGTATCAGCGTCCACGTCGACGAAAACGGGATCGGCCCCCAAGTAGCGAATGACTTCAGCCGTAGCAGTGAAGGTGTGGGTCGTGGTGATGACCTCATCGCCAGGGCCAATTCCCAACGCCTCCAGTGCCAGGTGCAAGCCAGCAGTTGCGGAGTTGACGGAAATGGCTTCCACGCCACCTCCGAGCCACTCTTCAAAATCGCGCTCGAACTGTTTGACCTTGGGGCCGCTGGTCACCCAACCAGAGCGAAGCGAAGAGACAACTTCTGCAATCTCTTCCTCACCAATTTCGGGAAGAGCAAACGGCAGAAACGGAACACTCGAGCCATTCATTATTCTTTACACACCTTGCTGTTAATAGATTTGGTGGAACTCAATCTTTCAGATGACGAAAATTATAGGCGTAGTGGTTCATAAGCCGGCCGCCGGCTCGCTCTTCTGACATTGAAAGAGTAAATCCAAGATCCCGATAAAATCCGTTAACCGCATCATTGCCGTTCGCATCGGTGCTGAGTTCAACTATATCGGCCGCCTTTTCCCTAGCTCTACCAAGGAAGGAGTTGACCAAAGCTTTTCCGTAGCCTCGACGCCCCTGAGCAGGAGAAATTCCGATAGATGCCAGTTCAACCCGGAGCAAGCCATCTTGACTACCTTCAGTGGATCGCCGCGAGACCAGTTTCATGTTTTCCAGTACACGCTTCCACAGTTTGGGGCGAATCGACAGATGCAGCGCCGCTGAAATCATCATGCGTTTCTTACGCGAGCCCAAAAGCGCATAGAACTTCTCCGGCTGAGCGAAGCCTGCGACAAACCCGAAAGGTTTCCCTTCATCGTCCTCAGCCACTAAAAACAAGCTTTCCGAGTAATCAAATACCGTCTGGTAATACGCTTGAAGAAATGACGGCCCCAGAAGGGTCATAAGGAAGTCAGGAAAAGCCATTTGATGAATCTTCGCCACTAAAGGCAAATCCGAAAGCAATGCAGGGCGAACAGCAACGCTGTTAGAATCAGGCATGTCCAAATTATTCCGTTACCAGGGCCAGGATACGAGAAACATGCTCGACGCCATTCTTCTGGGACATGTTTTCTCGATAGTAGCGTTCAGCGGCTGCGCCAAATACAGCGAGTTGTTCGGGCGTACACCGAGCCATCTGCAACGCAGTTTCGGCAATGCTTGTCGGCGTGCAGGGCCTGGCGACCATTCCGGCACCAGCCTTCTGAATGATTTCCGCGGACTCCCCTGCCACCGCCATCAGGATTGGCTTGCCCATCGCCATGTAGGCCTGGGTCTTGGACGGCACAGTAATTGCGAATACCGGATCATCCGCCAGGTGCACCAACAATGCATCGGCTTTCGAAAGCTCGGCGCCGATGGCCTCCGGCGGAACGCTACCGCGAAACTCCACATTCTCCAAGCCCAGAGAGGCTACCTGCTCCTTGAGACGCTGGCTTTCAATTCCATCCCCTATGAAAATGAACCGGATACCTCGCTCGCCGTCCTGCTGAAGCAACTGAGCGGCCTGGATCACGCTGCCCAATGCCTGGGCGGCCCCCAGATTGCCCGCGTAGATAATATCGAAGCTGCTTGTGCCGGAGTGAGACTGATCGGAACGCTTTAACCTCGACTCATCGCACCAGTTGTAAATTCGATGAATCTTGCTCTCAGGAACTCCCTTCGCGACAAGCGTGCGCTTGTAGCCTTCTGACAGCACCACAATGGCCGACGCACGCTTGTAGACCCAGCCGACGCAGCGCTCGATCAAGCTAACTCCGCGCGGATTGCGGAGCATGCCCGTGGCAACCAGAGCCTCAGGCCAGAGATCTTGAACGTCATAGATGAATGGCCGCCGATGGATACTACCAAGAATGGCGCAGGCAATCCCCCCCACCATCGGCGGGAAGTATGAGTAGATAACATCCGGCTTGCGGCCGACAAACAGTGAATAGAAAAACGCCGATGCCGAAAAAGACGCATAACTCAGTAGCCGCTTGAGTGCCGAACTGCCGTGAGCCACATAGGAAGGCAAGCGAACCACACGCACCCCTTCGATGTTTTCCAACTGCATCAGGCGCATGCGATAGCCCGGGTAGATCCGGCCACCGGGGTAACTGGGGTAGGTGGTAACAACTTCGACTTCGTACCCAAGTCTGACGAGTTCCTGAACGAACGAAAGCCCCTTGATTGCATTCTCCGGGTCGAATAGCTGGGTAATAAGCTGAACTCGCACGAAAACCACTCCCTCCTCACGGCAATTTGTGTCGCGTGACTAAAGCCACGCCTGATAGGTAGGTGCCACACCATCCAAACTTTTGAAACTGACACTTATTGCCAGATACCCTTCGCGAGAAAGAGCTCACAATCTCTCGCCTTCCCATACTCCCTGGTTCCAGCTCAAACTTCCCGAAATACTAATTGCCAAACTCGATCGGCCGCTCAACTTCTAGGATATCCCGCCTCCTTATCGTTTAGCGCATCGACCTCCCAGTTTGCAGACCTCTCCGAAGCCATCTTTGCAGGCTGGACCAATACCTCCTTGAGGGAAGGTCAAGTGGATCTTCCGGCCAATCCAGATCGATTGAATGCGCCCGTCACCCAGCGCACGTTTCCCCTGCGACCGAAAACGCTACACAAAGACGCTGGGGCGACAGGACGGCCGAGCGTTTTAGCGCACGGAGAGCAACAAGAAGCCCACGCCCGCTGGCAACGAACATTGGACCGTCAAACTGACTACTGTACCTTCCAGACATTGCGCATCACATAGTCGCGATAGCTGTGGATGATACGGACGACCTTCTCTGCCACATTCGGCATGCTGTAATCAGAGACCAGACGCAGGCTGCGCTGTTCATCGCGCCCTTGCTTTTCCAGCACGAATAGTCCTTGCATCACTCGCTCTAGATCAAGACCGACCATCATGGCGGCAGCCTCCTCCATCCCCTCAGGACGCTCATGCGCCTCGCGGATATTGAGTGCAGGGAAATTCAGGATGGACGATTCCTCGTTAATGGTACCGCTATCCGAAAGCACGGCTTTGGCAGTCAGCTGCAGCTTGTTGTAGTCCTTGAAACCAAGCGGCTTCAACAAACGCACGTTGGCATGGAACTCTACACCCAGAGCATCGACGCGTTTCTGTGTTCTGGGATGGGTCGAAATGATGACCGGATAGCCGTAATGCGCCGCAACGGCATTGAGCACATCGACTAGCTTGAGGAAGTTCTTGTCCGAGTCGACGTTCTCCTCACGGTGAGCACTGACCACGAAAAACTTTCCTGCTTCCAGCCCCAAACGCTCCAGGACTTCCGAAGCCTCGATACCATCACGGTAGTGATTGAGTACCTCGAACATTGGACTGCCTGTTTTAACGATCATGTCCGGCGGCAAGCCCTCGCGCAGCAGATAATCACGCGCAATGGTGCTGTAAGTCAGATTGATATCGGCGGTGTGATCGACAATGCGACGGTTGATTTCTTCTGGTACACGCATGTCGAAGCAGCGATTACCGGCCTCCATATGGAAGGTCGGAATCTTGCGGCGCTTGGCTGGAATCACCGCCATACAGCTATTGGTATCGCCCAGCACGAGCAAGGCTTCCGGTTTTACCTCGGCCAGCACACGGTCTACGGCAATGATTACATTACCAATAGTTTCCGCACCACTGGCGCCGGCTGCATTAAGAAAATGATCAGGTTTGCGAATGCCGAGATCCTGAAAGAAGATCTCGTTCAGCTCGTAATCGTAATTTTGACCAGTATGCACAAGCACATGCTCACAGTACTCATCCAGCTTGGCCATGACACGTGACAGGCGAATGATCTCCGGGCGGGTACCCACTACAGTTACAACTTTCAGCTTTTTCATTGCAAATCTCTGTTGAAGTGGCTTACGCCTCGGTGCCGACCGTTCGCGCATAGGTGTCCGGGTGTTCACGGTCAAAAATCTCGTTGGCCCAAAGCATCACAATCATTTCTTCATCACCGACATTAGTGATGTCATGGGTCCAACCGGGTACGGTCTCGACAATTTCCGGCTGCGCTCCCGTGGTGAACAGTTCATGGAATTCACCGGTGACGATATGACGGAAACGGAAGCATGCCTCGCCCTTGATAACGAGGAACTTCTCGGTCTTGGAGTGGTGGTAATGGCCACCTCGGGTAATGCCAGGATGTGCAGTGAAAAAGGAAAACTGACCCGAGTCGCGAGTTTTCAGCATCTCAACGAACACACCGCGAGGATCGCCATATTTCGGCACCTCATAAGTGAAGCGCTCGGGCGGCAGATAGCTGAGGTAGGTCGAGTACAGAGCACGCACCACCCCAGTGCCGACCGCCTCGGTAATCAACGTTCGACGGCTGTCTCGGAAGGTGCGCAGTTGCTCTGCCAGCTCGCCAACGGTGATGCTGTACTGCGGATCAACCGTGACGAAGGGGGTACCGACCAGCCGGCCTTCCATTACCGCAATGAAATGGGCAATCACATCATCGATATAAACCAGGGTGATGCGCGCCAGTGGGTCATTGATCTGGATAGGTAGATCGCGAGCAATGTTGTGGCAGAAGGTAGCCACCGCCGAGTTGTAGTTCGGGCGCGCCCACTTGCCGAATACATTAGGTAAACGGAAAAGGTGAACAACAGAGCCGTATCTGTTGGTCAGGTCAAGCAGTGCCTGCTCAGCGCCGCGCTTACTGCTGCCATAAGGGTTATCCAACTCTGCCTGGCTGGATGACGTGTACAACAGCGGAATTTTACGGCCACTGTTTTCGATAGCCTCACACAGCTTGCGCGTCAGATCGGCATTGCCACTTTGAAACTCCTGGGGATCTTGTGGGCGATTGACGCCAGCCAGGTGAAATACGAAGTCGACCTGTTCTACAAGGCCAACCAGCGCGTCTAGTGGATCATTTCGCGTAAAGCACAACACTTCGATATCTGGTCGCTCCGCCAGATGCGCAACAAGATTCCGACCGACAAAACCGTTGGCACCGGTGATAAGCACTTTCATCGATCATTCCTCTGGCGTAGCGTGCTCACCACGCTGGATAGCACGCATAAAATCCAACTTGAGAAGCAGATGCTGCATTCCCTCGACATCAAGACGTTCGGTGTTGTGCGAGTTATAGTCTTCCATATGCGAGATCTTCTCTTCGCCTTGCTCGACAAACTTGGCGTAGTTGAGATCACGCAGATCCGGCGGTACACGATAGTAATCGCCCATGTCTTCTGCACAGGCCATCTCCTCGCGGCTAAGCAACGCTTCATACAACTTCTCGCCGTGCCGAGTGCCAATCACCTGAATGGGATGCTCAGGTTTGTCAAGCATCTGCGTGAGTGCCTTGGCCAAAGTTTCCACCGTGGCGGCCGGCGCCTTCTGCACAAACAGATCTCCGTTGTTGCCATGCTCGAAGGCGTACAACACCAGATCTACGGCATCGGCTAACGTCATCATAAAGCGCGTCATGTTCGGGTCAGTCAACGTCAAAGGCTTACCAGCACGAATCTGCTCGATAAACAGCGGGATGACCGAACCACGCGAGGCCATGACGTTACCATAACGGGTACCACAGATAACCGTCTTGTTGTCATCGGCATTGCGCGACTTCGCCACCATGACCTTCTCCATCATTGCCTTGGAAATACCCATGGCATTGATGGGGTAAACAGCCTTGTCAGTGCTCAGACAAACAACCCGCTTGACACTATTCTGGATAGCCGCCTCAAGCACATTTTCGGTACCCAGAACATTTGTCTTCACCGCTTCCATCGGGTGAAACTCACAGGAAGGAACCTGCTTTAATGCAGCAGCATGAAAAATAAAATCTACGCCACGGGTGGCATTCAGCACACCCTGGTAATCGCGCACATCACCAATATAAAACTTCAGCTTTGAACTGAAATAACGCTTTCGCATATCATCCTGCTTTTTTTCGTCACGACTGAATATACGAATTTCTTTTATATCAGTATCAAGAAAGCGCTTTAGCACAGCATTACCGAAGGAACCTGTACCCCCTGTTATCAAAAGAACCTTATCAACAAACATGTGTCAATTCCTATCTACCAAGACCAGAACAAAAAAGACCGCACACCGGAGACTGCTCAAGCATCGCGTCGCAAATACTTAACCTCATAATATTCACGCATTACAAACAACAGCGTCAATCCACAAAAATCAAAGTACACGACCATTTCTTAGATATGCACAAAAATCATTTATCACTAGACTGAAACTCCCACCTGAACGCTTGAGCAATAACCTTCCAACTATAGAATTCGCGCATGCGAGAGGAGGCAATTGAACCCGTAGCAGATCGTCGAGCATCGTCCTGATAGCCCAGCAAGATTTCTTTCAATGACGCTACACAACCATTCTTGTAAGTCGATCCAATATCCTTCCAACGCTCCTGCGCCTTTTCCTGATCGCTCATAATAACCGGCAGACCACATGCTGAAGCATCAAGAGTGCTAGTGGTTATCGAACGAGGCCACACCGCAATATCCGCTGCCCGGTAAAACTCCGGCAACTTAGTCCAATGCACAAAGGGGTGGACAATAGACTTACTATATGCTCGCAGCGTTTCACTTTCGGGGCCATCACCTACAAACAGAGCAATGAAGGGATATCCCTCCGCACTTAACTCTTCAACAGCCTGTGCCAACACATGAACCGATTTGCTCGCAGTCATTCTCCCAGTCCAAATGCATACAATATTTTTATCTAAAATACCCAAACTTGACCTTACAGTCGATCGAGCCTTTAATGCTGCAAAACTAGAGGCAGGAAAAAAAATACTTGTATCAACGCCGAGAGAGATAACTTTAGTTTTCCGCCTTGGAACACCATAAAAATCCACAGCACAATCAACGCAATCTTCAGTTGACCCAATACACTTCGTCACAAAATAGCTAAAAAACCTACCAGGCAAGACACGAGAAAAGAAATTATATATTCTTGCCTTAGATAAAAAGCCCCCCCCCCTCAAAGCTTGAGGAACAGCCGAATATGCCTGACCTGTAGATGTAAAAATCTTAAACCCCAAGATCATTTTTGCTAGCACTACCTGACCTAGAACGGGGGATGCAATACCCCTAACTATGACAACATCAGGCTCAATGTCTTTCAACTTACCAAACAAACCATTTATTAATATACGCCCCCCTAGCCTTGTATAGGAACATGTATGCCGAGTTAAGTTTCCAGAGCACTCTTCGCCCCAAAAATCCTTCTTATCGGTCAAAGCCCCAAAGAACGCCGCCGAATTCTGATAATACATCGGCAGAGGACAAGTTATCAGGTGCACTTGGTCTCCTGCCGCCGCCAACTCCTTAGGCAGAATATTATCAATATAACCAAGACCCTCTGTATAGGTTTCCACGACGTATGCAATCCTCATAAGCCCTCACCCAAAATTAATAGAAAGGCATTATTAGCCAAAAATTCAAAGCGCTGATTCCCTATTAAACACAGGCGAGACCAAAGACAAAGCGAGCAAAACCAACAAACCATTTGTCATGAGCGAAACCTGAATCGGCCCATTCAACATAGCGACAATATGCGGCAAAAATATCAAATATGCATAATGTCCATATTTTTTCTCGAGAAGTGATTGAGCTCCTCCAAGAACCGAAGCGGCTACCAATGCCGATGCAAAAACCCCACCCCATCCCGCATTAATAAATCCATCCCCAAAAAAACCCGTATTAGCCCTCGCAAACTTACCCCAGTATTCGTACCCAACCATAATGAAGGGATCGACACTATAAACAGGTTCAACAATATGCCTCAAAAAACTGTTAGACCAATATACAAACGGCATCTCAGAGAACATTTCAATTATAAAAAGGCTAGTCACCCCATGTGCATAGACGGTTCTATCCACAAGCAAAGCAGACAAGTATTTGCTTTCAGACCAAGAATCAAACAAAAAGGCAAATATAACCATCACCAAAAACAAAAAAGAGACAAAACAAGCACTTACCCTGCTCCTCCAAAATCTTGAGGTCAGAAAGCCAACCACCATCAAGAAAGGAACTGCAAGAGCTACCTTGAAAGCCGTTATTGAAAAAACCAAAAAAAATCCGACCAAAGCCAAAGCAAACAAGTCAACCCGAAGCCTGATCATTGACAACAACAACAATAAAGGTGAAAAAACCATAAACTGCCAGTTTACAAAATATGAAAAAATATTCGCCGACTCCGTATAAATCTCTCGCTGAGCGTATATATTACCTATCACATTAAACGAAATAACTCCTCTAAAAGCATAGACAACAAGAGCCATATTGATAAAATTAACCAAAACCACAAAAACTAAAAAATGCCGCGGTTTAATATAACCAAACCCCGACCAATCAATCCTTAAAAATTTACCCCCCCAAAGAACACCCAACAAAGAAAACATTACAGAAACAGACACAGCCAAATATGATACATCCGAAAAAACATATTCTGGGGTGTAATACGGCATAAGAGAAAAAAACGGTATAAAAACCGTAAACAACAAGCAAGCATTAAAAACCGAGTACAACCCAGGCCGAATAAAAGCCACAGGAATGGAAACCAAGAACACATAAAAAACCGAAATCATGGCATGAGAAAAATCGTGACTCTCATTTCTTATTGCTGTAAACAAATTCCAGTCGTAAAAAGAAGGATGCAGCATATAAAGCAGCAAGGAAAACAAAACAGAGCACAGCACAAAAATGAATCCACCCATTTATAAACCACCATCCAAGAATATAATCTTCAAACTAGAGAAGCGGGTCTCTAGCAAAACTCTCCGCACCAAGCAATTCAACACCTTTCTTAGCGTAACGAAATCTTTCAGCTCACTCGACCGCATGTATAATATCTTATACTTGAAATAGTCAGAAAAACATTAAAAACGTAAATCATCAGCATCAAAACACTATAGATTCCAAGAGACACGTTATCTTCATTTCCACTAAAAGAACTTAAAATCAGAGCCAGATTTGGCACTACCAGCCTAAGCAAATCCCAGAGCAACTGGATATCTTGGCGCTCCAAGACATTTAGTGTCTGGCTTAGCGGCGCCACTACAAACTGCCCAAGAAAAAAGGGAGCCAAATACACAACAAACTCTGCCACCTTGGACCATTCAGCCCCAAAAATCAGGTCGACGCCCCACCAAAGAACCAGAGTAGCCAAGCTGACTATAGGAAGCCCAATGGCCAGCAGGTTTCTGCATGAACTCAAATAGAAACGCATCAAACGCTCCGGCTCGGACTCCTTTATTCTCGGTAGCTCTGAAAGATACACATTAGCAATAGCCCCTCCCAAAAATGCCATGGGCGCCCCCATAGCTCTTTGAGCCAAAGAAAAAAAGCCGGCGGAAGATACTCCATAAAGAGAAATTAGGATAAATGGGGTAGCGTGCAGGGCGCTGACGTTCAAGACGCCCGCGGGAACGGACAAGAGAGGGTATCGTTTATACCTAATTGCGAGCGTCTTCAATCTCCTCCACGTAGGGAGTCGTATATTTTCAGTTGCACCCAACAATATTTTCAGTGCGCCTACTGCCTGACTCAGCACATAGCCTAGTACTAGAGCAAGCCCGCCAACACCGGCCATCCCCATTCCCACTTGGGCGCCAGCTTGAAACAGGCTACGATTTACATTGGATTTAGCAAGATTAGAAAAGGCCTTTTCCCGTATCGCCCAATAGCTTGCAACCTGAAAAGACCCAGCAAATAAAATTCCAATCGGCAAAAGCCAAATGAAACCCCATCCTGCCAAAAACGAAAATCCTAACAGCGACGCAATCGCTAAAGACACAAACACCGTCAAACTAGTGATTAGGAGAAGACCAAGGCATAAATAGACCAAAGTCTCAGCCTGTTTTTTATTCTTCGCTTGCGGCAAGGCGAATTCATATCGCAGAGAGCTTAAAGCCAGTAATATTGTCAATACTGAAGTAAATGCAGCCAGCATACCGAACTCTTCAGGTGTAAAGAGCCGAGTCAGCACGGGAGTAACACCCACCGTGATGCCTTGTGCAATAACTGCACCACTAGCAACAAGCACGACCGACTTCAAGAGCTTATTGCTTTTAAGTTTGGTAATTAACACTAACCTTGACACCCAAATGCTGTAGTGATGGCAAATATTTGCTTTTGCGTCAGATAGGGGTGCATTGGCAAGCTCACCACCTCCCCCGCGATACGGTCACCCACAGGAAGGGTAATGCTGCCGTCTGCGACTGCGGGCTGTTTATTGAGCGGTATTGGGTAATGCACAGCTGTAGGTACGCCCGCCCCTTTCAATTTTTCTTGTAGCTTTTCACGGTTCATTACACGCACGGTGTACTGCGCATAGGCACTGATGTTGTACGATTCAATATAAGGCGTAGTGGAGATGCCTGCCTCATTCAGCAATCGATAATAAACTCCAGCAACTTGCTGACGTAACTTTATTTCCTCTTGGAAGATCTCCAGCTTAGGTAATAAAATAGCAGCTTGCAGGGTATCCAGGCGGCTGTTCACACCAACACGCACATGGTGGTAGCGGCGGTCCTGACCGTGGCGGGCGATTTGGCGAAGTACAATTGCCAGTTCTTCGTCATTGGTGAAGATGGCACCGCCATCGCCGTAGCACCCCAAAGGTTTGCTCGGGAAAAAACTGGTGCAAGCGATAGTGGTCAGATTGCAGGACCGGCGGCTCTTGTAGGTAGCACCAAAGCTCTGCGCTGCATCTTCAATCACCGGAATACCATACTTCGCGGCTATCGCGTTGATTGCATCGAAGTCTGCACATTGACCGTAGAGCGAGACAGGAATGATGGCTTTAGTACGCGGAGTGATGGCGGCCTCCAGCAGGTTTGGGTCCAGGTTGTACGTGCGCGAATCGATATCGACATAAACCGGTTTTGCGCCCAATAGAGCCACAGTCTCTGCTGTAGCTATATAGGTGAATCCAGGGGTAATGACTTCGTCGCCAGGACCAATCCCGAGAGCCATCTGCGCAATCTGCAGAGCATCTGTACCGTTAGCGCAGGTGATGCAGTATTTGGCACCAGTAAAGGCAGCAAGCTTTTCTTCGAGCTCAGCGACTTCCGGGCCGAGGATATATTGGCCATGATCCAAAACCCGCTGGATACCGGCATCAATCTTGTCCTTGATACGAGCTTGTTGAGCTTTCAGGTCGATGAATTCGATCATTTACTGTGCATCCACTTTATTCAATCTATTGCCACTCAACACATAGCATGCGCCCGTGTGCGGACAGACCGCCTGCCCTTCACCACGAACCGGAAACTCCAGTTGTTCGCCAAACTCGCTCATCCAACCTATTTGCCGTGCCGGTACACCGACCATCAAGGCATATGCTGGCACGTCCTTGTTTACCACAGCCCCCGCACCGATGAAGGCGTATTCACCAATGGTCACGCCACAAACGATGGTGCAGTTTGCGCCAAGGGTGGCGCCTTTCTTTACCAAGGTGTTGCGGTACTGATCCTTACGCTCGATCAGCGAACGCGGATTGTAGACATTGGTGAAGACCATGCTTGGGCCGCAGAACACACCTTCTTCGAGGGTGACGTTGTCGTAGACAGATACGTTGTTCTGCACTTTACAGTGATCGCCAATGACGACCTTGTTGCCAACAAATACGTTTTGACCAAGCGATACGCCTTTGCCAATACGCGCGCCGCTACAGATGTGAACGAAGTGCCAGACTCGCGAACCATCGCCGATCTGCGCACCATCATCGATGATAGCGGAGGGATGCACTTGATAGCTCATGGACACCTCAGCGATTCAGGCTCTTTAGGAACAGATGACCTTCATCGTTCTGTACATCAACAATCGCTGAGGAACGAATAGTATTGACGGTCTCCACGCAATGGCGCGCATCTTCGATGCCATAGCCTCGCCCTGCGAGTATTTCCTGGTAACTGGTGGTGTGCAGATCGGTGAAGCCTTCTGAAAACTCCAACTCCTCGCCATTGACGGTGATCGAGCGGTAGGTCGGCTTCTTACCTTTGACCGCATCCGGCAGATCGTTTGCGTCGATGGAGAGAAACCAGCGCACGCGAGCTTTTTCGTATTCGAGATAACCCGCTGCCTTGTATTCATTGGTGAAGTGCACGACGTTGCGCTGCAACTTGCCAAAAATGAAGTGAAGCATGTCATAGAAATGCACACCGATATTGGTGGCCACGCCGAAGGACTTGCGCGGGTCGCCTTTCCAGCTTTCCATGTACCACTTACCGCGCGAGGTAATGTAAGTCAGCTCTACATCGTATTTGTGCTCGCTGGCTTCACGAGTTACTTTATCCTTAAGTTCGAGGATTGCCTGGTGATGGCGCAGTTGCAGGATGTTGTAAACTCGCTTTCCGGTTTCCTTTTCGACCAAGGCCAACTCATCGAGTATCTCTGGGGTTGGCACCAGCGGTTTTTCACAAATCACATCACATCCCAAACGCAAACCAGCCGCGATATGTGCATGGTGCAGGTAGTTGGGCGAGCAGACAGCTACATAGTCCAGCGCTGTAGCTGGATCGCGCTTCAACACCCAGGCATGCTCGATAAAGCGCTCGAACTCGGTGAAAAACTCGCTCTGTGGCGAGATGCTGTCGATGATGCCAACCGAATCGTTAATGTCATAGGCGGACACCAACTCGTTACCGGTGTCTTTGATGGCGCGCATATGACGGGGAGCGATATAACCGGCGGCGCCGATCAGAGCGAATTTTTTCATAAATATCCTTTGTGAAACACTACAACCCGGAATCCCTTGACAGGAATTACCGGGTATTCGTAGACAGCGAGTAATCAGGCTTTGATGATGTGAGCGTGCGGAGTACGGTATTTACCACGGCTGTCGACAATCAGACGGGCGTGCTGCTTGATCAGTTCGTAGTCGAATTTGTCGTGATCGGTGGTCAGTACCACAGCGTCGAAACTAGTCAAATTTTCCGCAGTCAACGGTTCGCTCGACAGATTGAAGTGGTGCTCACGCATTTTCGGGAAGACCGGTACATGAGGGTCGCTGTAGGCCACCACGCTGCCTTTCGCTTCGAGCAACTCCATGATCTCCACAGAAGGTGACTCGCGCATATCGTCCACATTCTTTTTGTAGGCGATACCGAGAACCAGCACCTTGCTGCCTTTCAATGCTTTGCCATTGTCATTGAGGCCATCCATCAACTTGCTGACAACGTATTCAGGCATAGCCTGATTGACCTCACCAGAGAGTTCGATAAAGCGCGTGTGCAGCCCATATTCACGAGCCTTCCAGGTCAAGTAAAAGGGGTCGATAGGAATGCAATGGCCGCCCAAGCCGGGACCTGGATAATAAGGAGTGAAACCGAATGGTTTGGTAGCAGCTGCATCGACCACCTCGAAGATATCGATGCCCATACGGTCGGCGACGACTTTCATCTCGTTGACCAGACCGATATTCACTGCCCGATGGATATTTTCCAGCAGCTTGGTCATTTCCGCCGCCTTGGTGGAACTGACCGGCACGACCTTATCGATCGCATGCTCGTAGAGCGCAATACCGACCTCGAGACAGGCCGGCGTATGACCACCAATCACTTTCGGGATGGTACGGGTTTCGAAGTCGGGGTTGCCCGGATCTTCGCGCTCCGGGGAATAGACCAGGAAGATACTCTCACCGACACGCAGGCCACCTTCTTCGACGCGGGGCAGCAGCTCTTCTTCAGTAGTGCCCGGGTAGGTAGTGCTTTCCAGCGAGACCACTTGCCCTTCGCGCAGGTAAGGCTTGATGGCATCGGTGGTATTGATCACAAAGCTCATGTCCGGCTCGCGGTATTTATTCAGCGGCGTCGGCACACAGAGGATGAGCGCGTCACACTCACTGGCGCGCTGAAAATCGGTGGTCGCCTCAAAACCACTCTGACGGGCACTGGCGATTTTTTCACTCGGAATGTGCTCGATATAGCTCTGGCCGGTATTCAGCTTGGAAACCTTGCCTTCATCGATATCGATGCCCAGCACGCGGAAGCCGATGGCGTTATAACGCAGCATCAGAGGAAGGCCGACATAGCCTAGGCCAACAATGCCGATGATGGCTTCTTTGCTCTTGAATTTGGCGATGCTCGCCTGCTTCATGCCTGACATCAGGTAAAACTCCGGTTGGATTTTCGTCTCGATACTGATCGAGTCTTCAGCTTGAGATGGTTACCTGCAAAGGCAACCTTTTATTCGCACAGGCACCTTGAAAGCACTTAGCCAGTATGCTTTTCGCGCCCGCCTCGCTATGCGCGATCCTCACCTCAGACGGCCACTCTCGCATTCGCGTAACAAAATACACCAGGCACTTCTAGCCCGCATGGGCCGAATAGCCGCCTATGGTATGGATTTGAGCGCGAATGTCACAGCGCTGCCCGTCCAGAACTGCGTAGCCGCCATTTTTGCCGACCCGACCAGGGGTGCCTTGCCTGGTCGCCGACCAACAAAAGGCCGCGCCGTGAGTCAGCAGCATGGTTTTCAGGTGATTCACAATTCGACCGCTGCAGCGGCGGCGGGTGCGGCGGTCTTCGTGCAGGCGGTCGCCGTAAGCGTTCTCGGCCACCAGGATGTCGGCGCGGTACGGCGGCTTGGGTGCTGGCGACAGTAGCTCCTGGGGGGCGCCCAGGTCACTGGAGAAGACGGCGCACTTCTTTTCGCCGGACTGGGGATAAGGAATGCGCCCTACGTGATCGATATGCACATGGGCGGCAGCCAGGGCGTTGATCAAATCCGGGGGAAACGCTACGGCGAGCCAATCCGCACCGGCATTGCATTGGACCGAGCTTTCCGCCCCCTGAAACAGGTCACAATCGATCAGCAAGCTGTGCTGGGCGCCCATCAACAACTGTTGGCAGGAGCTGTTCACGCCATCGTTGACGTCATAGTGCAGGATGTAGGGGAAACTCATGTTTTCGACCCTTGTTAGTCCATTAACGGTGGCGGCGCGTGGAGCGCCGCCGGGTGTAGTCCATTTGATGTAGCCGAATTTCAGCCTCAAAGCGAGCAGAAACTACTCGCCGTTGATCCCGTGAAACGTAACGTTATGTGCGGTGGGGCACGGTGCTTACCCCCTTGGCTATTTCAGTTGCAATTGGCTGGACGGAGTCTACCCGCTCGATCAATGTGCTCGATCAGCGCTTGTGCCCTTTGGCATGGGAGCCCCGCCCCTTGAGCGCCTGTGCCAGTGGGTCCGCAGCCAACTCTATCCCTCGCGGATCGTGGTGATGGCCGATGACGGCACAATTGCCATCCACAAGTGCCTGCTTGATCCTGTCACGGAAGTGCAGCCCGGGCGTCCAGACTAGTTTGCTCCAGACCAAGGGCATCGGATTTACGGCGCAACATACTGCGCAGCAAGGCGATAAACAGACCAAGGATGCCGCCAAGCACCAAGCCCAATGCCAGGATCAGCACTTTCTTGGGCTTTACAGGGCGCAGGGGATCCACAGCGACCTGGTCGACATTCACCAGTTTGAGATCGGCTACATCGAAGTGAAGGTTGCGCAAACGAGCGGCCTCTTCGCGCCAGATAGCCAGATCCTTGAGGAACAGGTCTTCGTTCGCACGCTGGTTGAGCACTTCAATCTTCCGGTTATGCGTCAGCAGTTGCAGCTCCTTGGAAATCTCGGCAATGCGTGGCTCGGTGAAATCGTCGGAGCGGCGCTGGAGCAAGGCATTGCGCTCTGCCTCCAAGGCATCGCTACCCATGAAGTAGAGCGGAATCTGTTGGTTGTTGACCTCGGTACGGATCACGCTGCCTTGTGCGACGCGCTCACCCTCACCCAATGCGGAAGGTGTGGTTGGCTTGACGATACCCAGGGCCTTGGCAATACGACTCGCCTCATCAAGTTGAGTGATGCGGTTATCGCGACGAGCCTTGAGCTGCTGGCGCAATGCCTTGAGTTCGTCCTGAAGCTGCGCACGCTTGAGGCTGTCCGCCTCAAGCAACCTCGCGATCTGGGCTTCCTTGCTCGCTTCGTAGTTCGCGCGGGCTGCGGCAATTTTCAATTCGAGTTGATTCAGGCGGTTCTGGATTACCGTTTGCAGATCGACGGCGATCCGCCCACGCTCCGTCTGAATGGCGTGTTCAACCAGGCCGTTGACAAAGGCGACGCCATTGACGTCCGCCGGGTAGGTCAGTTGGATGCCGACATAGGCGCTCAGGTTGCTGGCCTTTTTGGGGTCTGGCTGCAGCATCTTGAAAGCTTCCTGGTTGAAGCGTTCGAAGGTTTGCTCGAGGCTACGATTGGGTTGGCGCAAGGCCTCGAACAAGCCCTGATTGGCCCGAAAGAACTCCAGGCGGCTGTCATAGGACTCCAGAGTCGCTCCTACACGCTGCATAGCTTGCTCAGGCGTCAACTCGTAAACGCCGGTGCGGCTCAAGGCATCGAGGTCTTTAATCGCCGCAGGGCGCAACACACTTTGCACCTGGTATTCCGGGGTGGCCAGGAACGCATAGGCCGCAGCAGCCAAACCCACCAGCACAGAGACCAGGGCAATCAGCCACTTCTGATCCCAAAGCACATGAAACAGCGCGACCAGGTCAATTTCGTCGTTAGGGGCTTGCTGTACGTTGGGGGAGATTGCATTCACGGGGTAAGGTCCATCTTCCAAAAGTGTGACACTGATGCACCAGCGGGGGGGAGGAACAACGATCCTAAGCAGTCTGTAGTTGTCCCATTCAGCCATTCGTCGCTCGCGATAAAGCACGCGCCGTATTGGACTTGCACCCACGCCACCAGCGGAAACTTGGCGGCATTTTGCCTGTGATGCATGGCATTACAAGACTTGACAATCACTTTGCTGATACAGGCAGACGGACGGACGGGAACTTTGTGCTGCGCATCATTGTCTGCGCGAACTCCAGCGGACTAAACGGCCTACTGGCCAAATCAAGCCCGGATAGCTAGGAATGCTCTGGAATAGCCATTCGTTCCTGCCCTACTTCAGCCCCTGCCGATTATTGAAGGCGGCCCATCACTCTAATACGAACGGATTACCCGCCTTTTCCGTGCTTTAGCCGCCGTGAGCGCTTCGCGATGGTCCTAGCCCTAGTCTCAGCGTCGGTCGTCAGCTAGCACGGCGGCGACATACCGCTGCGCAAGCTCGCCCTACAGGGCCTCGCGCATGCGGGGGCGCAGCAGGTTGCGCAGCAACGCCACGAGTACACCGAGTGTCAGACCTGCGACACCACCCAGGCCGATGATCAGCGTCTTCTTCGGCTTGACTGCTCTTAGCGGCTCGAGCGCCAGTTGGTCCAGCCGAACCAACTGCAGGGTACGGGTATCGAACTTGATTCCTTTAAGCTGAGCAGCTTCTTGCCGCCAATCCGCCAAGTCCTTGAGATAAAGATCTTCGTTCTTGCGCTGCTCCAGAACCTCCACCTGCCGATTGCGGCTCAGCAAGGCCAGTTCCTTCTCAATCTCAGCTATTCGCGGCTCGCTGAAATCGTCCGAGCGGCGTTTGCTGAGGGCCTGTCGTTCGGCCTTCAGCGCATCTACTCCCATGAAGTACAGAGGAACTTCCTGACTGGTGACCTCTGTGCGCACGACCTGCCCTTGCCGCTGCGAATCGGCCATGGCAGAGGGGGTGGTGGGTTTCTGGATGCCCAGCGACTCGGCAATCTGAATAGCTTCGTCGAGGCTATTGATGCGATTCTCCCGGCGCGTTTTCAATTCGCTGCGCAGGGCCTGCAGCTCATCCTGCAGTTGCGCCCTACGCAAGGCCTCCTGCTCACGCAGGGTGGCGATTTGCGCTTGCTTGCTCGCCTCGTAGCTAGCCCGTGCCGCCTCGACCTTCTGCTCGAGGGCAAACAGGCGGTTGGCTATCAGCACCTTCAGGTCCGCGGCTATTCGCGCTCGCTCATCCTCCAGCACAGCGGCTACCAGACCATTGACCACCGCCACGCCGTCTACCCCTTTGGGGTAAGTCAGCGATACGCCAATGAACTCGCTCAGGTTATTAGGCTTCTTCGGGTCGATCTGCAGCATGGTGAACGCCGAGCCGTTGAACTCTTCGAAGGCCTGCTCCAACGAGCGGCCTGGCTCGACCAGCCCCGTGAATAGCTGTTGATTGTCGCGAAAGAACTTGAGGCGGTTCTCGTAGGAGGAGAGCCCTGCTCCGACACGGCCCAATGCCTCGACCGGTGTCAGCTCATAGACACCGGTGCCATTCAACTCGTCCAGGCTGCCGCGATCCACCGGCCGCAGCACACTCTGCACCTGATATTGCGGCGTAGCCATGAATGCATAGGCAATCGCCCCCAGGGTGACCAGGCAGGCAATGGCTAGGATCAGGTACTTTTGCTGGAACAGTGATCGAAGCAGTTCGACCAGATCGATTTCATCGTTGTTATAGGTGGGTTGCTGCAGTTGGTCAGGCATAGGTCGGCTGGGATCGGTCTAAACACAGGTCTATCGCATGGCATGCGATCACTTCTAAATTCCCTTCCGTAGCGCCCTGCCCCTCTTGTGCAGGCAGCAGGCCCATCCCTTGTACCCAGCGGGATCTGACAGTCGCGCGGCCCATTTGTTCAAGAGGGGCTGGGAATTCAGGATTAATTCTGCCGAACCTCACCCGCTATACCCTCCCATTGCAGGAGACGACTGCAGCTTCAACGCACACACTGGAAAATATAGGCTCTGTTTCAGTTGTGTGTTGGAAGGTCCTGTGTAGGGTGGGTTCGCCGAAGGTGTAACCCGCCCTCTGGCCATTGGGCCTGCAAGTGCGCTGTCTTCAGGGACCAGCTTGCTGGCTATACGTTCGACCGGGCTGCCTGAAAAGCCGCGCTTTTGTGGGAGCGGATGTATCCGCGAGAAACGTTAGAATCTGCGCATCTTTCGCGGCAAAAGCCGCTCCTATGAGGTCGCGCTCTACATCAACGTTTGACGGGGCCAGAGCCATATGAAATGCGAAATGGGGCGATAAGCGCCCCATTTCGCAGTTGCGTTACATCTCATCCCGTACCGTCGGAGGCCTCCTCAGCTGACGATGAAGTCCGCCTGGGTCACGGTGGTGGCATCCGCCACCCCCACCAGGGTGATGCTGTTGGCACCGATGGTGACCCGGGTGTCCGCCCCCAGGTCAGTGATCGCCACGTTCGCCGCGAAGGTGGCTGCACTGATGCCCAACGAGGCGATGTTCAGCAGGTCCTGGCCGCCGCCCGGGTTGGCATCGAAGCCCTGAATCGTGTCGTTGCCGAAACCCGCGGCAAACACAAAGGTATCGTCGCCGAGGCCGCCGATCAGGGTATCGTTGCCCGCCAGGCCATTCAGGGTGTCATTGCCTGCGCCACCGGTAATCCTGTTGGCCAGCGCATTACCCGTACCACTGAACGCACCCGCACCCGAGAACGCCAGGTTCTCGAGGTTGGCCCCCAGGGTGTAGCTCGCGTTCGTGGTAGTGACCGAGTCAATCCCTTCGCCAGCGAGTTCGTTCACAACATCCAGGCCGATAACGCCATAGCTGTCATTACCCGCACCACCCGCCAGCGTGTCATTGCCAGCGCCACTGTTGAGGGTGTCATTCCCAGCCCCACCCACCAGCGTGTCGTCTCCTGCGAAACCGTTCAGAAC